>JAUWMT010000014.1 GCA_030613025.1 Candidatus Cloacimonadota bacterium | reverse complement strand
CTGCTGTATATGATTTTCGTTCGTATGAAACATAGTGATTTCCTTAAAAAATATTACTTATTTAACCATACTAATATTTGATCATTACTTTGTGTAAAGTATTTTGTGAACTATATTGAAAGGTTTTTAGAGTGAACTCATGAAATACAAAAATTTAATTAGGGAAAAACTAGAACTTGGACCTTTCGTATCTCCTGGCTTAAATGAAAAATATCCAATTCATCGTTGGTTTTCATATAAACATGGTTTTTCAAAAGATTTAGTTGAATGCATGTTAGTTGAAACCAATGTTTCTAAAGGTTCATGGGTTTTAGATCCATTTTGTGGATCTGGAACTACTCTTTTAACTTATAGGGATTTGGGGATTAATTCAATAGGGTATGATGTTTTACCATTTTCAGTTTTTCTTACAAATACTAAATTGAGGAAATATAGCCTTAATAAAGTAGTAAAGGAATTAGAATCTTTTAAAAAGAATAATTATAAAAAAGATTATTTACCCCAAGATTATCTGCCGGATATATCAATTGCCCAGAAGGCATTTTCAAAAGATGTATTAACTGAATTATATTCAATTAAAATGTACATAAATTCAATAAATGATAAACAGGTATTTTCTATTTTCAATTTAGGTTTCTTGTCGATTTTAGAATCTGTAAGTAATACAAAAAAATCAGGTGGATTTTTAAGGATTGAAGCAAAAAATATCAATACTGAGCAAATTAAAATTTTTTTCACAAAAAAAATTGAAGCAATGATTAACGATTTGGTATTCTATCAGAACCATGATCATAATGGGGTATTTGCGAGAAGTTTCGCAAATGATGCAAGAAGAATTAAGTCAGCAAAAAAATTTGATGCAGTTATTACATCACCACCGTATCCCAATAGACATGATTATACTAGAATCTATACATTAGAGCTAATATTTGATTTCATATCATCAAATGAAAAAATAAAAAATTTAAGGTATAATACAATAAGATCACATGTTGAAGCAAAAGATATAAAAATAAAGTCAATGTATAAAGAGCCATATCTATTAAAAACCACATTAGAGAAACTAAAAAAAGAAAATTTAAACAACATACAGGTGTTAGACATGTTAAAGGGATATTTTGAGGACATGTATATTGTTTTATCCAGAATAAAAGAGACTTTAAATCAAAATGCAGAAATCGCATTTGTCGTCAGCAATGTACGATATTCTGGTATTAATATTGAAGTTGATAGAATCTTAGGAGAAATAGGTGAAAACGTTGGACTGTGCTTGAAAAACATTGATATTATTAGATATAGGGGAAATAGTTCGCAGCAAATGAAAAAATATTCAAGAAAACCATCAAGGGAAAGTATTATATATTGGGTTAATTAATATATGAAAAAGAAGGTTGCATATCTAATTGGAACAGGGGCTATCCAAGCTTCATTAGATTATGAAAAGTATACAGAAAAAATTTTAATGAAAAACATTAAAGATATGATGTTTCGAGAAATCTACAAACAAAACATAAAAGAACTAAAGCCTGTTATAAATCAGTTGGGTGGTAAAGGGGCTGATGTTGAACATTTAATCTCATTATATTCGCAAGCTGGATATGATAAAATTGCTAAGTCATTAAAACAATTATTCTTCGAGGTGTTGACAAAGGTTATTTCAAATGTAGATTCAAAATCAGAAAACGGAGTTTTTGTTCCAAAATTATTATTAACGTTATTTGATATGTACAATATTAAAGAGTTTAATGAAAAGCTAGTTGGTATTTTAACTATAAATTATGAAGATCTTATTGAAAGAGCATTAGCAGAGACTTTTGGAGCAATCAATTATGGTTTTAAAATAAAACAAAACAAGACAAAATTTAAATATCAGCAAAAATTACCACCAATAATAAAAATACATGGTTCATTCAATTGGGAGAATTCTTATCCCATTAATGTTAGTGACGAACTTGTAAAAAACAATGATTCGGAACAAATTTTATGGTTGCCGCCAAGTATAACAAAAGATAGATCAAGATACCCTTTTAATAAAGCCTGGGGTATATCTCATGAAATATTAGAATGTGATATTCTGAGAGTTATTGGATGTTCACTGAACAGAAATGATTGGCATTTAATTTCTTTATTATATATAACACAGCAAATAAGCCAGAACAAAAGATACATTATTGAGTTGATTAATTTTGATATAGAATGCAAAAAAATAATTAAGGATTACGATTATTTATCATTTGAGAGCATTTTTAATTCAGCTGAATTTAAAAAATATTTTAAAAATAAGTATGATCAGGTGAATGAAAAAAATATAATGATTTATCTTGATGATGAGGGTGGAAATGTTTTCGAAATTTGGTTAAAGTCAACAATAGGGACAATTCTACCTAAAGATATACATACTGATAAAAATTATGTATATAAATTCTATAATGATTTATGGGAGTAAAAAATGAAAACAAGATATGAAAATTGGACGATAAAGGATTTAATTGAAAAAATCAATAAAATTGAATTTCCGGAATTTCAGAGAGAACCCACTGTATGGAGGTTAGATAAAAAGCAAAGACTAATCGATTCAATACTAAGAGATTTTAATATCTCATCTATCTATCTATATCAAAGGGAAGATGAATATTATGACTGTATTGATGGTCAGCAAAGAATTAATACAATTCTTTCTTATACAGGGAGTAATACATCAGATGAGTCTGACAATAAATTTCACTTAAAAATTGAAAACGAAATTTATTCAGATAAAGGGCAATTTAGTGATGTGAAAGATAAACGATTCGAGAATTTACCACAACGTCGCAAGGACCAAATTTTTAATTATAAACTGAATATTGTTATAATTGAAGAAGTTGATAATGATGAAGAGTTAAATCTTCAGTTTTTAAGATTACAAATTGCTTCAATTCTTAATGCTGGTGAGAAATTGAATGCAATGACAGGTGAAATGAGAAATAAAATATTTCATAATATAGTAAAATTTATTTTTTTTAAAAATTTGAAAATACCAGAAAGAAGGTTTTCAAAAGAACAAGTTGCTGCCCAGATATTCTTGAACGTTTTTAGCTTACGGCAGAATGATGATTTTCATAGATCTAGGTATATTGATTTGCAAGAATTTTTTAAACAATACAATATTTTAAACCCAGAAGATAAGTCTTTAATAAAAAGTGTTGAAGTCCTTTTAGAATTAATTAATGAAAAGGTTGGTGCCGGAATCCAAATAATAAAAAATAGAGCTCTTGCAGTATCCCTATTTTTGTATATCTATCTTGAATTTGAGAGTAATTTGGAGCAAATTGTTGATTTTTTTGATTTTTTTAAGCTACTTCTTAAAACCTTAAAATGGCAAATTCCGAAAGGAGTTGAGATTGATAGAGAATATTTAGATTTATTTAATTTTCAATCAAATATTTCACAGGCAGCTGTTGAGCGACCAGCAATACAGAGAAGACATTACTTCTTGCGAAAGTATTATGATTATTATATAGAGAATCATTCGATTATTGGTGATAAAGAATACGAAGAAAATGGTAATGGAAATCCTGATAAAGAACGGGATAAAGAAGAACTCTAATTTTATTCTTCAAATAAATATTGTCTAAAAATTAGATTGAAAATCAAAAAATCTATAATACAAATTATTACAATACTCCCCGAATTCACCCACAAAACTACAGAACAGGAAATTCGTGAAAGGATCGAGGGAAAGGATAACGATCTCATTATAATTCATGATGAAGATAAACCTGCCGGATTTCTTATTGCCTACAATCTTGATGAAAAAGTGTACTACAACTGGATAATGGGCGTCCTGCCGGAATCCCGCAAAAAGGGCTTTGGCAAAAAACTTATCGAGCAATTTGAATTTTCTGCAAGAGAAAAGGGCTATACCACAGTGCAGGTCAAGACGATGGGAAAATTCAAAGCGATGCAACATCTTCTTACAAATTTGAAGTACGAAAAAATAGGGCTTGATGACAAAGTTAAAATCATCTTAAGAAAAAACTTGTAAGGAACTTGTTTCTATCGTTCACAAACTTCGATTTGGGAACGCCTAGCATCCGGCGTAACCAAGCAGGGGCTTGGTAACGAGATTGGAAACTGGCTTTGTAACGAGATTGGAGACTGGCTTGGTAACGAGATTAATAATACATAATAACTGTCATTCCCAACTTGATTGGGAATCCAGTATTCTATTGTAGAGTAAGGAGATGTCCTTTATTTTACCTTGATGTAAAAGAAAAAGCGACAGAAAACATTTTGTCTGGTTCCCCCCAATTTTATTAGATATCAAGATTAATAACTTGACGAGTAATCAGAAGTTATGGAAGTAAAAAGTAAATAAAATTTGGAGAATTTCATGAAAGAACAGCATGCATTCCATAGAGGACTTGAAGATATTATTGAGGGGTATTGGATGGCTTACGAGCAGAGAGATATTGATAAGATGCTCTCTTACCACCCAAAAGACCGCGAGATCCTGTTAATTGGTACAGGCAAAGATGAGGTGTTTGATACTCTTGAAGGATATCGTGAAGGATTGGAAAGAGATTTTGCACAATCTAATAAGGTAGAAATTGAGATCAAGAATTTCACGGCTGATTCTTCAGGTAACGTTGCCTGGGTTTCTTTGAATCATTTTGCAAAGGTTACGATCAAAGGAAAAGAGCATGAGCTGATTACACGCTACACAGCAGTGCTCGAATTCATAGATGGGAAGTGGTACATTGTGCAGTCTCACCTTTCCTTTGCACCGAAAGAACAGAATGAAGGTGAATCCTTTCCTGTAAAATAAATATGCATATAATGCATGAAGGTTTTCGGGTTTAAAAGTTAGAAAGTTTAAAAGTTATATAGTTTTATTAATAAAGATAGATTTTTATTTTCCTTAAATTTTTGGGGAGTGTTCTTGAAGAACTTAACTCAATTATCCATACCAAATTTTTTTCCAACTTTGATTATAATTCCCAGTATAATAAGTGCCCCACCTGTAACGGTGCCAACAATTTGAAGCACTCCGAATTCGTCAAAAGTACCATATCCAATGATATCAGCCAAAACAGAGACTAATATTATGATAAAACCAACTGTAAGAATTGCAGATCCACTGCTCATTATTCCCGATTCACCAACTGTGATACCTTTTAGTTTAGATCGCCCTGCTTCATCTTCAGGCATTTTGACCCCTTAATAATTTTCGAATAGAAAAAATTTTGTTTTCTAATTGTCAAGTATATGATTCATGTCAAGCATGCATACCCACAAAAATTATCAGATTTACAAGAAGGTGACAAATTTGAGACATCATGTTTGAGTTCCAATTTCCGGGACGATTTTGGTGTCGGATAGCATTCATAAAAACATATTAACCTCGTTACCAAGCCCCTGCTTGGTTACGCCGGATGTTAGAGCGTTCCCAAACTGGGGTTTGGGAACGGGGAAAAGGGTTTCCTTTTTTTAAATATTTAGTCATCGTTATTACATTTCCCTTGTGACGATGAGAAACCAAAATTTATTGACACTATAACGAGAAAAAAATTAGAATCCGTTTCGAAAGGAGGATGAAATGAAAATTGATATTAAGAAATTTACTTACCTTACCGGCTTGATCGGTGGCAGCTTAATAATTCTGGTTTCAGTAATTACTGCGCTTTTATATCACGGTACTAAGGGGGAGAATTATTCACCGTTCAACCATTTCATTTCCGAGCTCGGCCAAAGTGGAGTATCTGAATATGCCGGAGTTTTTAATATTGGGCTCATTATTGGCGGTTTGCTTTGTGCATTATTCATGTTTGGACTGGGCTTATACATCAAGAAATTCTATTCCTATATTGCTGCTGCGGTTGGAGTTGTTGCCTGCATCTTTTGCGGTTTGGTTGGTGTTTTCCCCATGAACAATATGAATATTCATGTTCCGGTAGCTTTGACTTTTTTCCGCAGCGGATTGCTTGTTGTTTTGTTGTTTACACTTATTATCATTTTTGATAAACAGAAAAAGATCTCCAAATGGATGATCATTCCGGGTGGAATTACTGTGCTGGCATTTGCCTCTTTTTTGACCATACCGAAAATGTTGGGATATGCAACAGGCGCTTCTCTTTCTGTGCCCGATGTCCGACCTGCATTCTGGCTGAATCCCTTTCTGGAATGGCTGGTTTTCATGACGGTTATTTGCTGGATTATTTCGCTGTCTGTGTATTTGATGAGGGGTAAAATTAAATAAATTTGACAACAAAGGAATGAATATTTTGAATTTACATTAAGTGAAGTTGATGTTGGTTTTATATGCTCGCCGGACGGATAATAATATGAAAAATTGGAAGATATTAAGTTTAAACAAAATTTATTATTTCGCTAATATGGAGGAGAAATGAAAAAAATTGTTATATTTAGCTTGATATACCTAATGTTTGCAGGTGTTATCTCGGCTAATGATATTCAACAACCGATAAACAACAAAGCCATTGTTCCTCTCACGGCACCAGAGCATCTCAAAGTTGCCACACAGAAGAGAAATAATGACAAACCCTATGTTCATGAATGGGAATTCATTCAGGAACCTACCACTCTTGCAGGTTTTACCAACTACTACGACTATATGCCTGGTAGTTATTGCGGGCGTCCTCTGATGACCCAACCTGATCAATATGGTGGTGTTTATTTTGTATTCCACGGGAAGCCAAGTACTCTTGATTACAGAAAAATATATTGGGCATATGTTCACCCAAGCGGTGCAATTGAATATGCCACTATCACAACTTCAGACACGTGGCAGGGATATCCCGGGATGACCATGCATCCGGCTTCCGGTGATCCTATCGCGACATGGCATAGTATGATGCTATCTCCACCAAATGGTTCCTGCACATGTGTATCGTATGATGATTATGCCCTTCTACATATCCCTGGATTCTGGAAAGATCCCGTAATATTTGATCAACCTGAAGGACATATTTGGCCATATTTATTTATAGGAATGTCTCCTGATTATTCTGTAACCGATAATTACCGAATATATCAGATCAGTAGTTGCGATTTGGATGGTGGAGGTGAGTATTCCGTTCTTCGGTGGATCGATGTTCCTGAAGATTTTTATTGTTATGGTGATTTAGAAATAATCCTGAACAAAGATAATTGGGCAGGTCCGGTTGAAATATTACAAGATTGGTCATATCCAGCAGGTATCAATTGCCGACCTTATCCTTCATTTGCAGTAGATCCTTTCAATGCAGGTCATGTTGCACTATTTGGATATGCCGGATATGTGAACGGACTAACTGGTGGGGAACTTGTTCCTCAGGGATATTATGTATGGGATTCGTATGACGGTGGTGCAACATGGGATTATGCAAACTTCCATTCATATCAAACAGATGTTGGTATGTTGAATGAATATGTGCTTTATGCAGTAGAAAATGTTCCCGGTTTTGTTAATGATGAGGGTGATCCCTTTGATTCACTTCATGTATGGATCGGGTGGCCCGGTAACCAGTGTTCGAAAAATAGAACAGCGACCTTTGACAGCGATGGTAATCTTCACTTACCTGAACTTTTCTGGATATGCAATGTTGATGAAGTAGCGGGTTCTGCAAGTTACTGGCCATACTATGTTTTCTTATTCCAGAGTGAAGTTGTTTATAAAAATGACGGCACATGGGATATCCGCCATGTTGCAGACATGCAGGGGATAGATGCATGGACAGGTCTTAGTGTTCCCTGGGAAATTGACCCAGTAAACGGTGATACTTTGATCTATCCCTGGTGTGATATGGCTTACGCCGATATTGCCGCAGCCAGCTTCTCTGAAAATACACAGCGCCAGGCAGTAAACTATGAGAATGGTTGGATGGTTCAGGTTTGGGTTAGTGGTACAAAATTGCTCTATGCGGAAAATGGAATCCCCGGATATGATGAATATATAGATCATCCTATCATTTATGTATCAGTATCTAATAATAATGGCGAAAACTGGAGTGCACCTATTGAACTCTCTGATATTTACAGTACAGCATTCCCGGGATTTGCAAACATGATCACCATGTATCCTTATGTTAATCCAACTATTAAAGACCTTGGTGATGGCTGGGGACAGATCGACATGTACTTCTTTGATGATAATGACTACGGCAGCTCGATTCAGGGAATGGGACCAAACACCGGCGGTCAAATGGTATATTGTTCGTTTAAAGTAAATTTCTACCCTTCATACTTTTATGCTGATTTTTCTGCGGATCCTCTATGCGGCAATGCGCCTCTCACCGTTCAATTCACAGATTTATCTTGTGGCAATATAACAAGCAGGGCATGGGATTTTGATTATGACGGAAACATAGATTCATATGCGCAGAATCCACAGTGGACATATAATAATCCCGGCACTTATACCGTGAGCTTAACTGTGAGCGGTAGCAAATCTAAAAGCACTGATACGGAAACGAAAATTGATTATATAACAGTATATGATTCTGGAAATTATATTAATATTCCCGGTGATTATCCAACAATACAGGAAGGGATAAATGCTGCAAGTGATGCAGATACTGTCTTAGTACAACCTGGAACGTATGTTGAGAATATTAACTACAATGGAAAAAATATTACTGTTGCTTCATTATTTCTTACAACTCAAGATACTTCATATGTTTCTCAAACTATTATTGATGGTGACAGTTTGGATAGTGTTGTAAAATTTCAAAGTGGTGAAGATACAACTGCTGTTTTAATAGGTTTTACAATTCAAAACGGCTATGCACAATATGGTGGTGGGATTTTCTGTTGGAATAATTCATCCCCAAGTTTAGAAAGTTTGATTATATCAGATAATATTGCTTCTTCTAGAGGTGGTGGGATATTATGTTATTGGAATTCATCGCCGATTTTAAGGAATGTAATCATATCAGGTAATAGTTCTTCTGATGAGGGGGGTGGAATTTGCTGCAGCAATGATTCCTCTCCTCGTTTAGATAATGTAACCATATCTGGTAATATTACTTCCGGTTTAGGAGGAGGGATTTGCTGTAACAATAATTCATCCCTGAGTTTAGAAAATGTAATCATATCAGATAATAGTTCTTATGATGATGGTGGTGGGATGTTTTGCAATAATTCATCCCCGATTTTAAAGAATGTAATCATATCAGGTAATAGTGCTTCTGATGTAGGTGGTGGTATACATTGTCGTGACCATTCATCCCCGAGCTTAGAGAATGTGACCATATCAGATAATAGTGCTTCTGATGTGGGTGGTGGAATGTATTGTTTTGAATATTCATCCCCAAGTTTAGTTAATGTAACCATATCAGGGAATAGTGCTTCTCATAGGGGTGGTGGATTGTACCTTTATAGGGGTTCATCCTCTCATTTAGATAATGTAATCATATCAGGTAATAGTTCTTCTTCAAGGGGTGGTGGAATATTATGTTATTCTTCTTCACCTCATTTAGAAAATGTAACCATATCAGGGAATATTTGTTCATATGGAGGTGGGATTTACTGTACTAGTTCCAACATGAGTTTAAAGAATGTAATCATATCGGGTAATAGTGTTTCTGGTTATGGTGGTGGAATGTACTGTTATGATTCCTCTCCAAGCTTAGAGAATGTAACCATATCAGGGAATAGTGCTTATTCTAATGGTGGTGGACTGTATTGTTATGATTCCTCTCCTCATTTAGTTAATGTAATTGTATCACATAACAGTGGTAATTATGGTATTTATGTAGATATAGGCAATCCATCAATAAATTATTCTGATTTTTACGATAATGAAAATGGCAATTTCTGGGGATGTGGACAATTTATTGGAGTAAATTTAACTATTAACGCGAACGGAGATAGCTGCGATGCATATTATAATATCCAATTAGATCCACTATTTGCGGACACTCTCAATGGTGACTATCATCTCACCTGGGCTCATTATCCAATTCCAGACTCAACAATGTCACCATGTATAGATGCGGGAAACCCTACTTCACCATTTGACCCGGATGGAACGATAGCAGATATGGGTGCATTCTATTTCAATCAAGGCGGCGTTTCAATAGATGACCCGGGACTATCACCGGAATTTAATCTCACAAACTATCCAAATCCAATGAGCTCAAACATAAACAATCTAACAGTACGTTTTTTTATGAAGAAACAAGGAAATGTTACAATTCAATTATTTAATGTAAAAGGGCAACTGGTTTCAACTCTTATAAATGAAGATAAAAATGTTGGAGATCACTCAATCAGTTATTCAGTTAATGATCTATCGTCAGGAATATATTTTACCAAGATGAGTATTGATGGAGTTGATAAAGATATCAAGAAAGTGATATTGCTGAGATAGAAAATACAAATACGCACTCCGTTCCGAATAAATTCGCCATGAATTCCAATCGGCATATTTTTATAATAGAAAAATTTTCAAAAACTTGAGACATGCCTGCTGTGTCGTAGTCCCGATTTTCGGGATGAAGGCGAGTCGTAGAGCATGTCTTAAGTTGTAATGTGAATCCGAATTACTTATCACAAGCTCTACGATCAGTCTCCGTTACACTTCAGTCTTCGCTACGCTACGCCCCGACAGGACGCCATGACAGGCTTGTGACAAGATAATTCTGTTGGATTGAAATATTTGTGCAGGATAAACCTGCACCTACCCCATAGAGAAGGGGTAGCAACGGGTTTGTTCCGTCGAGAACTTCCCAACCAGAGCCGACAGAGTCGGCTACTCCAAATTAAAAAATTGTCACTCTGAGCTTGCGAAGAGTCTATTCTTTAGGAGCACTGTGTCATAATAAAAATAGTGCTGCGTGTTTTCAGTAAATAGATTCTTCTCCGCCAGCCGGCGGATCAGAATGACAACGTTATTTTATATGTAGAGAACTTTGCGAAAGGTTTGACGAGTCCGCTCACTGGCGGGAACTTTCGCAAAGGTCTGTCTCACTCAGGATGAACCTGCACCTATCACAGGGTGGGGATGATGAAAAACGGTTTTATGCTGGAAATTTATAAGCAGATTAGTTTAATCTTCGTAATGGTTGTTATTTTTTGTGCCTTTCGTGTTTTTCGTGGTAAATTCTCATTTCCCCCTATCAAATATTGAAGGCGGACAGAACTCCTCGATCTTCTGAATGATCCTTTCTGCCTGTGCTTCGATTTCCTTTTCAGTACAATTATTTGTATTTATTTCCAAAACCTGTGCCATTTTTCGTGCGCGCGGAATCCAATTATCATATGCATCATTAAGCTGCTGAAGGTAACTCTTCGGAATGCTCTTTTCGCTTTCTCTTCCCCGCTGCTGAATTCGCTCAATAAGCTCGTTCACATCTGCCCGAAGGTACACGATCAAATCCGGATCCTGCAAATAATACGTCATATTTTTGAAAAGGTTCTGATAATTCTCAAAATCCCTTTCGGTCATAGAGCCATTTTTATAAAGAGTTCGTGCAAAAATTTCCGCATCCTCATAAATGGTTCTGTCCTGGATGCATGAGATATTGTTTTCAACGATCTTTTTCTGCATTTCAAAACGCTTTGAAAGAAAGTACACCTGCAGATGGAAACTCCACCTATCCATATTCACATAAAAGTCATCGAGATAGGGATTTGTGATTACCGGCTCGTAGTACGCTTCCCAATCCAGTTTTTCGCTGATGAGCCGGGTCATAGTGGTTTTACCCACGCCGATATTTCCTGCGATCGCAATAAAATAATGGTCTTCCATGTGATTTCCTAAGGTTTCAAAAGTTAGACATTTGGCATTTTATTAGAAATTTGAAATTAGAAATTAGGAATTGCATTTTTCCGGGCTATTTATACCCAAATTCTTTGAGCACCCGTTCTTTTTTCCGCCAATTTTTACGTATTTTTATCCAAAGGTGAAGTCGTACTTTTTTCCGGATGAGGTAACGAATATCACGCTGTGCAGCAAGGCGTATCTCTTTTATCATTTCTCCGTTTTTGCCGATGATGATCTTTTTCTGAGAATGAGTTTCGACAAAAACGTTAGCCCACACCTCTGCTCTGTCATCCTCTTCTTCAAACATGTCAACAGTAACGGCTGTGGAATAGGGTATTTCCTGATGAAGATGAAGAAATATTTTCTCGCGGATTATCTCTTGGGCAAAGAAACGCATGTTGCGATCTGATATGTTATCAATAGGATAATAGGGGGGGTGGATCGGGAGCAGTAAAAGGATTTTCTCAAACAATACTTTTAACCCGATATCTTTTGTTGCCGAAATGAAAAAGATATCCTCGAAACCCCAGTCTGCAAGTGTGGCTTTTGCCTCTTCAATCGCTTTGTCATTCTTCGCAAGATCGATTTTATTAATAACAGCAAGTTTGGGGATTTTCGATTTCAGGATGATACTGCTCACCTGCGTGTCATAATCTGTAGGGAAGGTTTCGATGTCGCATATAAATAGTAGCACTTCGACACCTTTGAGCGCTTCCGAGATCGAGGTTTGCATTTTTTGTTGAAGAAGATAGCGTGGTTTCAGAAATCCGGGAGTATCAATAAAAACGATTTGATAATCATCGTGAGAGAGAATGCCGAGCAGATTCTGGCGTGTGGTTTGAGGTTTGGGAGTTGTGATGGAAAGCTTCTCGCCTAGAAAGGCATTCATCAAACTGGATTTGCCCACATTTGGTTTCCCGATTATGGACACAAATCCTGCTTTAAAATTCAATTGATCAGACATTTTTGCACAACCTGTATATCGTAATCTCGAGGACAGTTTTGTTTAATTTTGCGTCGAGTGATTTTAATTTTTTGTCAGCTTCCAGGAGGAGTGAAAAGATATGCTCAAAATTTTCAAGCGAATAAAATTCGGAAGAATTCATGAATGATTTAGAGCCCCAGCCGCCAAGCGAGCGCTCAATTTCTGTCTTTGATCTGTTCTGCTGAAACCGTTGAATGAGAATATCCCAAAGCGTGGTATAGAACCGTGTGAGCATGATCACGATAAGTACCGGCGACATGTTGTTTGCCATAAGGTTTTCCAGCACTTTGATTGATTGCTCGAAATTACGCTGAGTTAATGCGTTTTGAAGTTCGTAGATAGTGTTTCCTTTTGAAATGCCAATACATGCCTGCACGTCTTCGGGAGTAATGTGAGTTCTGCCCCCGGAGTAAAGCGCAACTTTTTCGAGCTCGCTGTGAAGTTCCTGAAAATTCAATCCTATGTAATCAACCATGATACGCGCAGCATCATTATCAATTGTCTTATTCAGGGCAGTGGATTCTTCTCTAAGAAATCGGATCGCTTCGCTTTCATTATAAGGATGATAGAAATAATAAGTTTTTGCGAGCTTTGCAATCTTGGCATAAATTCCGGAACGGGTATTTTCCTTATCGGATTCGATCACAAAGATAGTATCCGCGATCGGGTTTTCAAGATATTCTGCTATTTTTTTCTTATAGACAATGTGCATGGACTGGAAATTCCGCAGAATGACCAATTTTTTATCCGAAAGCATTGGTGGAGTTTGCAGCGCTTCCAGGACTACATTGGCTTTTACTTCCTCTCCAAAAAACATATCGTAATTGAAATCCATTACATTGAGTGGAACGATCGCAGTTTTGAGCTGATGAAACGCCTTATCCTTCAGAAAGCTTTCTTCATCAGTGAAAAAATAATTATTGTGAATGATGCCTTTTTGAAGCTCTGCTTTCAGGTCCCAGTATTTAAGTTTTTTATTCATCAGAATCTTCAGCGAGCAGTTCGAGCTGGTCTTTTGTTTTCATGTTCTGGGGTTCTGCAATATCCGTCGCCATAAGCTCACGTATCTGATGAAGATTGGGAAGGTCTTCAATATCGTTGAGCCCGAAAAATTCGAGGAATTTATCAGTTGTCGCATAGAGCAGTGGACGCCCGAATGTTTTCATTCTACCGGCAATTTTGACGAGCTTAACTTCCAACAGGTTCTTCATATGATATTGAGAATTCACTCCACGGATCGCATCTACTTTAGGGCGTGTAATTGGCTGGTGGTAGGCGACGATCGCAAGCACTTCAAGGGCGGAAGGAGTCAAACTGATGTCTTTTTTCTCTTTGTATAGTTTCTCAATTAGATGATAATACTGCCGATCTGTGGCAAATTTGTAACCACCTGCGACCTTTCTAATGCAGAATGTTCTCCCCTGATCGCTGTATTCAAGGTTCAGTTTCTCGATCAATTTATCGACTTCTTGGCTATCATCAATTTCAAGAAAATGAGCTATCTGTTCAGCCGAGATAGGTTTGTCAGAAGCAAAGATAATAACTTCAATGGATTTTTTAATATTCTGTTTCATAATTTAGATAACTGAAGTTTCGTAGTAGTGGAAATTACTAAAATAAATCATATTTAAACCTTTATATTACTGTTTTAAATTTCTAAACCCTAATTTCTAATTACAAATAAAATATCAAAACTTAAATGTCAAATTATTTTTTTTATTCTGTGATTTAATAACAATACTGGATTCCCTCTTTCTGGGGAATGACATGCCATTATTATAAGAAATTACCTTACCAAAAGTGGAAATTTCCATTCTCCCTTCAGCATATAACTTTTTTATTTTCTATTTTCCTTATTTCGCCTGCTTCGTTGAATCTCTTTTTTTTTGTCATCAGCCAGTGGGCAGGCAAGTAATGTTATTTGAAATTTTATTAGTCCCGATGCATCGGGAGTAATTAGAAATTCAAATATTGCAGTACATAAATTGTTTAAAATAGCCATATTGAACCTTTATAATATCTAATGCTGAACATGGATTATATAAAAATTATTGTGATGATTCCGATTATCCAGCAATAAATAGAGAAATAAAACAACTTGGCCTGTTTGATCATTTTTATAAGAAAGGAGATAGCGAAATAACCCACGACTGCTGCAGCAATACCGCCAAGGATAAAGTTAAGTGCCATCGAACCGGATGATACTGCACTGTGAAGATCTTTCAGTTTTAAAAGAGTTGCACCGAGAATCGCAGGGATGGATAGGAGAAAAGAAAAGCGTGTTGCCAGGTTGCGGGTTCTGCCCGTAAAGATGCCGGTCGTAATCGTCGCCCCTGATCGGGAGATACCCGGAATTATCGCAATACTCTGAGCAAAACCGACCAGCAGAGAAGAAGGAACACTCATTTTCTTCTTGGTCGTATTCCTTATTTTGTCAGACGCAAAGAGAATACTGCCGGTAATAATAAGCATAAAGCCCACAAGGACAGTGTTTTCAAAAAGTGATTCAAAGGTGTCCTTAAAGGCAAACCCGATTATCGCAGTAATTACTGAGGCGATGATCAAATGAAAGAGAAGGTGATGTGCACATTTTATATTTTCGGAAGCATCTTTTTTCCAGTTGAAGATAGACTGAATTATTTCCCATATATCTTTCCGAAAATATATGATCACGGCGACAAGTGTTCCTAAGTGCACGGCAATTTCAAAAAGAACACCCGGGTCGTTAAATTTCAGAAGTTTTTGAAAGATCACCAGATGTCCGGAACTGCTTACCGGCAGGAATTCGGTAAGCCCCTGAACAATGCCGAGGATTATTGATTTAAGTGCGGTCATAGTACATATTCTTTCGGAAGTACAATATCTGTGATAGGAACGAGCTGGATATTATTTCCTTCAAGATTTTTCAGTATCTGTAACAGTTCTTCAAGGCAATCTTTTTTGGCATGAGTAATTGCAACGATCTTGTCTTTTCGCAATGCGAGGTCCAATATGTTTTCGGTTTTTGCAACAATCCTATCCGGATATTTTCCGGAATCAAGGAAGATATCTCTCTGACAGGTTGGAACTTCCATATCTTCTGCAAGCGTATAACCCACAGACTTTGCCGAAGTGCGGCTGTCAAAGAAGCACATGTCATTAGCTTTTAGGACTTCAAGAACCGGTTTCATAACATACTCATGTTGCGTTGCAAGGGAACCCATATGATTATTCACACCAATACATAAGGGGAGTTGTTTGATGAATTTTTTGATTCTTTTCTTAATTTCATTTTCAGTTAGATCGACGTAGATCGCATTCTTGCCAGGGTCATCTTTCGGATAAGTTTCCGGCTCCATGGGCACGTGTATGATTGTTTCCCTGCCTTGATTATATGCTTTTTGCATCACCTCTTCACTGTAGGAAAGATCGGGAAGAATAGCAAAGGTGATCGATTTGTTCAGAGCCAGAAATTCATCAAGCAATGGTCCGCTGAAATACCCGAAATCATCAATAACGATAGAGAGTTCTGTGATCTTGTCATAGAGACCGCTCGTGTCATTTTTCAAAATGAGTATGTAATACTGCTTTGCTGCAGGATCAAAAATTTCCATCTCGATCTTGTTGCCGTCATCGGATTCGTTCACATTCAGTATCTGTCCGCCTTTTTCTTCGACCTTATCAGTAATGAAGATATTGCTGATCGTCAAGCTGAGCTGATTGGAATTTATCGTTATCTCTTTGTAGATTTTATCACCTATTTTATATGTTTTGATGAACTTATCAGGGATCTCAAGACGTTTGAGGGCATATTCAATAATGTCGCCGACTCCTTGCACCTCAGTAGTTTCTTCTGTGATAATAAGGGTGTCGTCTTTAGATGTGGTTTTTAGTGAGATAATTACCTGCCAGATGAAGAAAACAATGATAATAAAAACAGCGATGGTCAATAGACCCTTGAATTTTAAGAGAGCGTTTTCCTCTTTCTTTTTTGAAGTTTTCTTCTTATATCGTTTGCGTTGATTATTTGCCATATAGACTTAAAATGGACAGTGCTATTTCTTTGTCAAAATTATTGACAAAGATTTGGACGGACTTGAATTCTGCTTAACGAAACATGAATGGAATTTGTTTTTTTGCATGGTTAATATTAATGTCTTGCGTTGTTTTTTTCTCAATAACACAAAAAGCATAGATTGCAGTTTTGTTCGGAAGAGCACATTTTTTTACAAAATATATAAAACATGTAGGAGGAAGCATGATTGAAATCCGTATGCATGGCCGTGGTGGCCAGGGAGCGGTGAAAGCTTCTTTTGTGCTGGCTGAAGCTGCTTTCCAGGGCGGAAAGTATGTTCAAGCATTTCCTCGATTCGGTGTTGAGCGGCGTGGTGCGCCAGTAGAAGCCTTCACAAGAATTGATGATAAGCCGGTACAGATTCGATCACAAATTTATTATCCAGATGGAGTAATTGTACTTGATCCGTCGTTGACAGAGGTAGTTGATGTCACCAAGGGTTTGAAGAAAGGCGGGTGGATACTGGTCAATTCTGATAAGGAACCTGATTTTTTTGACTTTGGTGATGACTATAAGGTTTACACTGTTGATGCGACTGAAATTGCAGTTCAAAATAAGCTTGGCTCGCGTACAGCCCCGATTGTGAACACCGCGATCGTCGGTGCCTTTGCAAAGCTCACCGGTATTGTTACAATTGATGCGGTTTTCAAGGGAATTGATAGCTCTATTCCCAGATTTCAAGAAGAAAACAAGCGTGCTGCTAAGCAGGCTTATGACGAAATAGAGAGCGGATAGAAAGGATGTGAATATGGTTATTAAATTTCAAAATAATGATAAGCCGGTTATTATCACCGGTGCGAAAGATATGCCTCCAATGGCTGCTGCGCTTGGTTCGATGCTTCAGAATAAAACAGGCAGTTGGCGAAATGTGCGTCCGATCATCGATTATGATAAATGTATAAAATGTTTTATCTGCTGGAAAGTTTGTCCCGAACCTGCGATCAAGATCGTGGATGAACTTCCGGTCATCGATTATGATTATTGCAAAGGATGTCTTATGTGTGCGGAAGAATGCCCTAAAGATGCAATTGATTTCGAAAAGGAGGGCAAATGAAAAAGACAATGATGGGAAACTATGCAGCTTCCTGGGGTGCACAGCTTGCTCGAGTGCAAGTAATTGCCGCATATCCGATCACACCCCAGACGCTTATTGTTGAAAAATTATCAGATATCGTTGCTGACGGTGAGCTTGATGCGAAATTCATCAAAGTGGAGTCAGAACATTCTGCGATGGCTGCCTGTATTGGTGCTTCTGCGACTGGTGCACGAGCATATACTGCAACGAGTGCTCAGGGCTTGGCTCTTATGCATGAAATGCTTCACTGGGCAGGGCTCGCACGACTGCCAATAGTAATGACCAATGTGAACAGAGCAATGGCTCCGGGCTGGTCGATCTGGGCAGACCAGAATGATAGTCTCTCACAAAGAGATACCGGCTGGATGCAGATCTATGCTTCAAGCGCACAGGAAATACTAGATTCAACATTAATAGGATATAAAGTAAGTGAGAAAGTATTACTGCCGACCCTCATTTCCTTTGATGCTTTTTTCCTTTCCCACACTATGGAAGTTGTTGATATGCCGGAAATTGAATTAATTGATAAATACCTTCCACCTTACAAGCCAGACTACAAAATGGATGTAAATGATCCACGCTCTTTTGGTGCTCTCACCGACGAGCAGTATTATTATGAATTTCGCTATAAGATGCAGAAAGCTATGGACGAAGCAGTCGATATCATCAAAGAAGCCGGCAAAGAATATGAAAAAATTACCGGCAGAGCTTATGGTCTGGTCCATCCATACAGATGTGAAGATGCAGATATGATACTTGTTACTTCAGGAACTATCGCAGATACTACAAATGTTGCTGTTGATGAACTTCGTGCAGAAGGCAAGAAGGTTGGTAATCTTCGCATCCGCGTGATCCGTCCCTATCCAAAGAAGGAAATTCTGGAAGTGGTCAAGGGCGTAAAAAAACTTGCTGTAATCGACAGGAACATTTCGCCAGGTTATTCAGGCATTTTCTCCCAGGAATTGAAATCTGCTTTATATAATGAAGTAGATATTCCAGTGCGTTCCTATATTGCAGGACTTGGCGGACGTGATGTAAAAATCGAAGATATTAAAGATATGGCAAATGATGCCCTCAAAAATGATGCTCCAAATGATCTAATATGGAAAGGAGTCAAAATATGAGATTAACAATTCCGGAACACGAAATAATGACTCCCGGTCACCTTGCTTGCCAGGGATGTGGCGGTTCACTTGCGATGCGCTATGCACTAAAAGTGTTTGGCAAAGATACAATGCTTTCCATTCCCGCCTGCTGCTGGGCAGTGATAGATGGTCCATTTCCTTATACTGCCGTGAACGTACCTCTCTTTCATACTGCCTTTGAAACTGCTGCAATTATGGCATCAGGAATAAAGGCGGGTCTTATGGTGCAGGGAAAAGATACAACAAATGTAGTTGCCTTTGCTGGAGATGGCGGCACTTTTGATATTGGCATACAGGCAATTTCCGGTGCAGCAGAAAGAAATGACGATGTTACCTATATCGTGTATGATAATGAAGCATATATGAACACAGGTATTCAGCGCAGTTCTGCAACTCCTCACGGTGCATGGACAACTACTACTCCTGTAAAGCACTACAAGAAAGGACCGAAGAAGAACATGGCTGAGATCATGGCTGCTCATCGCATTCCTTATACTGCAACTGCATCAGTAGGATACCCGGAAGATTTCTGCAAGAAACTTGAGAAAGCAAAGAACACAAAAGGTTTCAAATTCATCCACGTGCTTGCACCCTGTCCCACGGGCTGGAAATATGACCCGAGATATACTATCAAATTAGCAAAGCTCGCAGTTCAAACAAATTACTTCCCGCTTTATGAAATTATTGATGGAATTCACTATAAGCAAACTATAAAAGTGAAAGAACGAAAACCACTGAAAGAATACCTCAAGTATCAGGGAAGGTTTAAGCATTTGCTGGAAGATGAAGTACAGTTTCTTCAGGATTTCATAGATGAGAACTATGGACTTCTCAGTATGAAGTTCGAGTAATTATGACAATAAATTCTAATCCCCTCTTTGTTGTTGAAAGAGGGGATTTTGTTTTAAAATAAAAAAAATCAATTAAAACTTGACACGTTTTTTTTATGGGATTCCTATCAGTGTCCTCATAATTCCCTCCTTTACTCTTAGTAGAGTCGAGCCGCTTCCCCGGCGGCTCGTTTTTTTTATATATCACAATCAATAACTTCCATTTCAGAAAGAATTGTTTTGATCTTTAGAGTATTACCTCCATACAAAAAAATTACTGCTCCATCTTGATCTGTACGGAATAATTCATCTGTAGAACTATCTAACCTCGCAATGATTTCTTCATCGGGATGATCATACCTGTTCTTTGTCCCAACAGAAATTACAGCATATTTTGGTGAAACATATTCTAAAAAATCATGAGTTGAAGAACTATTGCTGCCATGATGTCCAACTTTCAAAATATCCGAATCAAGTTTATCTCCCCAATTTTCAACAAGAATTGCTTCAACTTCCCTCTCTGCATCTCCGGTGAAAAGCACAGAAAGGTCACCATACTCAATTTTTATTACGATTGAATAATTATTCACGTTGGTCTCGTTCTTATATTCATAAGTGGGATGAAAAATTTTGAGGTTGATTTGCTCAAACTCCTCAAAGACAAGTGAGGTGTCGGCATAGATAATTTCTATATCATTATCATCAATAAATGTTAGAACATTAGCATAAAGCTGGGATCCATAATCACATCTCGGAAGCAGTACTTTATCAATTTTGAGATTGTTCATTACGGCCTGAGCGCCCCCGATATGATCTGCATGAGGATGGGTAAGGATAAGAAGGTCTATCTCCTTAATTCCACGGGCTTTAAAGTAGGGAACAACAACAAGTTCTCCATAATCCCTCCGCATAGTTTTGTCACCTGTATCGATGAGTATTGTTTTACGATCGGGTGTGCGGATAGCTATTGCATCACCCTGACCTACATCGAGGACTGTGATCTCAAGATTTCGTTCCTGAAGCAGTCCGGGCACCACGAGAATAAGTATGGTCAAAACTGAAAATGAAAGAAATTTATAAAATTTTATTTTTGAACTGTCCGAATTTTTCCAAAGTATTATCAGAAAAAGTAAAACTGCATAAAGCACGAGGATTTGAAAATTATTCATATAAAGGAAATCGAAAAGGAGAATTCTGTGTAATGCAACAAAGCGGGAAATCGCAAAGACTATAAAAAGTAATAGCTTATTTGCCGCAACATAAATGGTACATATTGCAGAAATTGGAAACAATATTGAAAAAATGGAAAGGGGAAGCACAAGTGAAATAAGGGGAATCGCTATCACATTTGCAATTATTCCACCCAGCGCAAGTGTGTGGAAATAATAGATAGTGAGCGGTGCAAGGATGATCTGAACCATCAAACTCAATAGCACAAGATTCAACAGCCAGAAGATTTTTGGATGATTTTTCCGAAGCGGATTTAATTTTTGAGAGAGATACTGAAAGATAACAAGAATGGAAAAGACCGATATAAATGAAAGCTGAAATCCGATACTGAATAGCTGCATGGGATTGATCGCAAGAATTATAAAAGCAGCAGCAAAAAGAATATTTATGGTACTGATCCTTCTTTGCAATATTTTTGCCAATAGCACTAAGCTGATCATAATCACTGCTCGCTGAACAGAAGGCACAGCATGGGCAAGCAGCATATAATATACGAGAAGTATAATTGTAAGGATTCTCGCAGCATTACGATTTCTTAATACTATTTGGAAGATCGTCAGAAAGATGAGTGCGATCACACCAGTGTGCAAACCGCTGACAGCAAGTATGTGTGACAATCCAGACGAAGCAAAATCCTGCCTTAATTGCGATGGCAGAGAACTCTTTTCACCAAGCAGGATCGCTTTCAGGAAGCCGGAATATTTTGATGAATAAAATCTGTCGATTCTGGCTCTTATCCAATTTCTGGGCACAACAATGAGAAAATAATAAAGGTTTTTTGATTGCTTTGTGATCGTATAATCCGATTTGTAAAGGTACGAAAGCCCGTGAATATTATTGTTCTCAAGGTATTCCTGATAATTAAAACTGTAGGGATTGTTGCTCTTTAACGGTCGAAAGATCGTTCCATTATAACAAATGTGATCTCCATAGGAAGGAACAGCGTCACTGTATTTGTCCTTTATTGTGAGACGAATATTACCCAGCACAGGAATGTCTTCGAGCTTAGTAAGCTTAACTATGCAAGTGATCTTGTCAGGTGAAACAACGGGTTCTTCAATAATTTGTCCCTCAATTTGAACCTTCTCAATGCCGAGATGATCTATGAAATGTGCAATATGATGTTCCGGCTGAAGCTGGCCGATCTGAAATCTGAACATCCCGAAAAGAATAAGCAAGACGACTATCAGAATAAGTGGTCGCTTTTTATGAATGAGAAGAAATATTGCAGCAAAAAGGAGTGCAATTGCAATGGGAAGAATTGGAACAGAGAAAAATGAACTTAGAAGTAATCCTGCAATAAAACATGTAGTAATAGGAATAAAAGGATGGTTGAAGATTTTCCTCATAATGCGCCCTGCATGATCCTTTTTAGTAGTTTGTATAAATTTTTTCTTTTATTTCTTTGTCTTTCTCAATAATGGTTTCCAGATCAGGTTCGTGAATATTCGGCACAGAAAGTTCCCTCTCAATGATTTTTGTAATTTCAATAAAGGAAATTTTTTCCTGCAGGAAGAGAGTTACTGCAGCTTCGTTAGCAGCGTTAAAAATCGTAGGCATTATACCGCCATTCTTTCCAACTTCAAAAGCCATGCGCAGCAGAGGGAATTTCTCAAAATTAGGTTTATAAAAAGTGAGTTCGTGTATTTTTGCCAGATCTGTATATTGAGCTGTTGCATCAAGCCGGTCCGGATAACTGAGAGCATACTGGATCGGGATCTTCATATCCGGGGAACTAAGCTGTGAAATGATAGAACCGTCTATATACTCAACCATCGAATGGATAACGGATTGAGGATGAATGAGCACGTCTATTTCGTCAAAAGATACATCGAACAGGTAGTGTGCCTCGATAACTTCCAGTCCTTTATTTGCCATAGTTGCAGAATCAATAGTTATCTTATCTCCCATTGCCCAGGTAGGATGCTGAAGCGCATCTTTAAGCGTGATGTTCTTAAATGCTTCTATTTTTAGATTCGAAAAGGGACCGCCTGAAGCGGTGAGTATTATTCTGTGTACCTGCGATATGTCCTGCACTCCTTCAAGACACTGCATGATAGCGCTGTGTTCGCTGTCAACAGGAATGATTTTACAATGATTTTCTCTGGCAAGTTCAGTAATGATATCACCAGCCATGACGAGTGACTCTTTATTTGCAAGTGCGATATTGTGACCTGTTTTCAATCCTGCAACAGTATATTTCAACCCGGCAGAACCGACCACTGCATTCAGCATGATATCATAATCGATTTCTTCTAAAAGAGATAAAAGCGTATCCTCTCCCTTATGAATATTATTTGCATGTCCGGTTCTATCTACACCATTTTCTCCGGTGATCACCAAATGGTCTATTGGTACTTCTTGTGCGTAGTTAAGAAGCTTATCGATCCTGCTGTGTGCAGATGCGAGAACGATCTTGAACTCGTCAGGATGTCTTTTAACAACTTCGATGGTTGACTGACCGATCGAGCCAGTTGCACCGAGTAATGCGATTTTTTTCATAATTTATCCTATCAAAATAAAATAGAAATATAAAAAAGGAGCACTTATCAACAAACTGTCGAATCTATCGAGTATGCCGCCATGACCCGGAATAAGATTGGATGAATCTTTCACTCCGAAATCACGTTTCAAATTAGATTCGACCAGGTCTCCCAATTGCCCGAGAAATCCTACAATGAAGCCATACGCCACAATGTCTTTCCATGAATGGAGCACAAAATATCCAAATATGAGATGAACAAGCTGATTAAGCAGATATGCACCTACAAAAGCAGTGATCATGCCTGCAATGAATCCCTCGATGGATTTACTCTTGCTGGAACGAAAGATATTTCTATGCTTACCAAATCTGACGCCAAGAAAATATGCTGCTGAGTCTGTTAGCCAGATGCATCCATAAAGTATGATGAGGAGAAATTTTCCATTCGCGAGGGTCCGAATAAGATAGAGAAAAGACAGCAGCATGGGAATGTAGATCAGTGCAAACATGCTGCAGGAGATTTTTTCAACTGCGTGCTGCTCTCTGTTTGCAAATACATCCCATGCAAGAAACAAAAAGAGGAACAGAACAAACAAAGGCACAATGTATGTGAACTCAAAGAAAAAGATCGACCATGTGACCAGAAGTCCGCAAATAATGAGGACAGGTAGAAGGAGTTTCACTTCTTTATGATCACGGGCGAGGAGGTAGAACTCACGAATGCCAAGTATGGTGACAAGAGAAAGCAGTATCTGAAGTGCATATCCGCCAAACCATGCACAGACCAACATAAGAGGTCCATAGACCATTGAACTTAAAATGCGAATAACCACCGTTTTCATAAGCTTTACACTCCTCCAAATCGGCGTGAGCGTCTCTGGAAATCAATAATTACCTGTAGAAATTCTTCCGGAGAAAAATCAGGCCAGAGAGTTTTTGTAAAGTACATTTCAGAATAAGCGATCTGCCAGATTAGGTAATTGCTGATCCTCATCTCTCCGCCTGTGCGGATAAGCAGATCGGGGTCGGGAATATTTTTTGTATATAAATAGCGTTGAAAATCTTCTAAAGTAATTGATTTTATATTCTCTTTGAGTAGTGTATTTATACCTTCGACAATTTCCAGCCTGCCTCCATAGTTTACTGCCACCAGCAAATGAAGTCCCGTATTATTCTTTGTCATTTCATAGGAGCTGTCCATTTTTTTTGCAAGTGAGCCAGAGATGCCCTCTCGCGAGCCGATGAATTTGATGACCACATTGTTCTCATGTAGTTCCATTATCTCTTTCATGAGTGTATTTTCAATAAGAGTAAGCACTGCTCTTGGTTCGTTATTTGGGCGTTTCCAGTTTTCTGTGGAGAAGGCGTATATCGTAAGATAATTCAGTCCGATCTCACCGCACACTTGTACGATCCTCTTCACAGCTTTTGTGCCCTCGAAATGCCCTTTTAATCGGGATAGATTTTTTAATTTTGCCCATCTGCCATTGCCATCCATAATAATCGCGATGTGCTGTGGCAGAGTATTTTTTTTTAGTTCAAGAATCAGTTCGGTTTTTGATTTCATAACAAAGATTATTGTTGATAAATGGATTTATCTCTGTCAATAAATGCGTTTGTGAATATAAATGATTCTCATCTTGCATTTGATATTGATGGAAGTTCAATATGCACTGATCAGTAAATCCAACTTAAATCTAAAATCTTCAATCAGTGTTCGATATTCTTACATCAAATACCTAAGATCTAATATCGAATAATGATTAACGAATGATGATTTTAGAAGATGGCTGGGAGGAACAGTTCACGAATCCCCAATTTGCAATTCATGCCCTGCATTCAAATTACTAATAAATGAAAAAAAGGGACACCCGCGTGATGTCCCTTAATAATTAGAGGGAGAATGCTTACTTGCCCAACTTTTGATGCTTTGCGGGAGGACCTTGATGTTTCATTTTATGTAATGCCTTAAGCATATCATTCTGATCTTCTGTAAGAACAGAATCGATCTTCTCTTTTAAAGTAATACGTTCCTTCGCAAGGGTTGCTTTTTTTAGGAAAATCTGATCAACGATCTTGCGTGCTTCTTTATAATTACCATCATCCATTGCATTTTTCTCATCGATCTGCAGCTTATCAATATCTGCTTTCACATCGATTGCTACTTTGCGGGCATTATCCTGATAATCATCGATCTTTCCAATTTGATCGTCTGTTAGCCCAAGCTCTTCTGCCATCCAGAAAGGAAATCCCATTTGCTGTCCCCTTCCTTCGGGTCCCTGTTTCATATTATGCCCTTGTGGAAATTGCTTTTGAGACATCATAGGCATTTGTCCCCTAGAGTGAGGATAGTTAGCGTCTTGAGCCAGCAACGGAGTTGCAAGCAGGGCTAAAAGTACTGTGAGTACAAGATATTTTTTCATTTGTACCTCCACGATTTATTTTTTCACATATTTGTCTCATATGATTGGAAAGGATGAGAAAAGGTTTAAAAAATCATGATGGAAGTTTATTTCCGGGTGTCTTTGTCCCTGTCCTTCAGATTGTTCCACCACTCAAGACGCTTCTTAATATCTTTTTCAAAACCGAACCGGGATGGCAAATAATAGGTCTTTTCCTTCATTTTGTCCGGAAAATATTTTTGATAAGAATACGCATCCTCAAATTCATGGGAATATGAATAATCTTTTCCGTAGCCAAGTTCCTTCATCAAACCTGTCGGTGCATTTCGGATATGATAGGGCACACCGAGATGACTCGTTTTCGTAGCATCTCCTGCTGCAGATTTATAGGCAGTATAGATCTTATTACTTTTTGGTGCTGTTGCCAGATATACAACAAGTTGAGCGAGCGCAGTATTGCATTCCGGCATTCCCAGAAAATGCACTGCATCCTTTACAGCCATTGCCTGAACCAGTGCTTGAGGATCTGCAAGTCCAACATCTTCCGATGCGAATCGTACCAGCCGTCGAGCAACATACATAGGGTTTTCTCCGGCTTCCAGCATTCGAGCCAGCCAGTAAAGTCCTGCCTGCGGATCACTTCCCCTCAAAGATTTATGCAAAGCTGAGATAATGTTGTAATGCTCTTCTCTATCCTTATCATAGAATAGATTATTCCTCTCCAGCAGTTTTTTGATCGCTGCGACAGAAAGTTTTTCCTTCTTTTTGCCGTATGCTTTGATAATGAGCTCTATCGAGTTCAGTGCAACTCGCGCATCACCGCACGCATAATCTGCAAGAAAATGAAGTATTTTATCATCGAACATCTTTTCATAATTCTGAATATCACCGTGAGGGTGTGAGAAACTTCTTTTTATGATGGTGTAAATATCCTCTTCGCCGAGCATTTGGAGCACGACAACTTTACAGCGCGAAAGCAGAGGAGCAATAACCTCAAAAGAGGGATTCTCTGTAGTTGCGCCAATAAGTATAATAATTCCCTTTTCCACAAAGGGCAAAAAGGCATCCTGCTGTGCTTTATTGAATCTGTGTATTTCATCAACGAAGAGGATGGTTTTTTTGTGGAAATTCCGCAGATTGTACTCTGCTTCTTTCATGGCATTGCGCACTTCTGTGATCTTGGCAAGCACTGCGCTGAAAAAGATGAATCGTGCATTAGTCTTGTTGGCAATGATCTTTGCAAGTGTCGTTTTACCTGTTCCGGGAGGTCCCCAGAATATGAGAGAAGTCAGCTCGTTATTCACAATGATATTTCTGAGTATCGTGTCCTTTTCCAAAATTTTATGCTGCCCGACAAACTCATCCAAAGTCTGAGGGCGCACACGCTCTGCCAAAGGCATGTCCTTATAATCGATCTCTTTGCCGGAGTGAAAAAGCTCTTTATCCATTCTTTAAATACTCTGTTTTATATAAATAGTAATTACCCAGAGCTATACTCGTGAACTTCTCGCTGTTCATAAAAGCATCGAGTTCGCTCTTTTTGATAAAGGTTACTTCTTCGTGCTCATAACCGTCATGGGCGGTGCCGATCTTCTCTGCTACTTCTTTGGCAGATAATGATGTTTTTGAATAAAACACCAGTTCCGGCTTGAAGTGAATTGTGTCCCGAATTAAACCAAGACAAACGCAACTTTCAATATCATCTTTTAAGAGAGATCCTTCTTCAAATAATTCTTTGTATAAGACTTCGAAAACTGAGAGCGTGCGAGTTTTGTTCTTTTCAATTGAAAACTGCCCTGCAATAAGATGCCACAGTCCTTCCCCGAAATAGATGTTTGCGCTACGTTTTACAAAAACAAAATACTCATCAGCAGTTTCTAAAAATGAGCACAAAGCAATTGCATTTGATAGATAGGATTTTCCATATACATTTGCAAGCTCCGGATGATAAAAGTTCGTTCCCATCAACTCCATGAAATTAGTCTCGGATACATATACTATCAACAAATCATTCTTTATTTCATAGTTTTCCAGACGGTAAATGGGACCGTTGAAGAGCAGCTTGTTCTTCTTCTGAGCTTCTTGCATCTCATCTTTCCAAAGCATCTCGATAAGTGCAGTTGTCTTTTCATTATAGGAAAGGGTTCGTTTGGTGTGTACGATCTTCAGCTTATCTCTTGGGAATACTCCGGACGCTAATATTTCAAAGGATTTCATATACTGATTGAGAAATGAAAGAGGGCGCTGCGTGTCAATTTATAAATGTTCTTTACGCAGTCTGCTGGCAGGAATTCCCATTTGATTTCTGTATTTTGTGACAGTGCGAAGTGATACTTCAATTCCCTGTTCGGTTAAAATGTTCACGATTTTCTGATCGCTGAGGGGCTTTTCCTTATTTTCGGCATCAACGATATTCCGCATCTCCTTTTTGATGAGCTGGGATGAGATTTCGCCAACTTTGCTGGTGAAGAACCACTTCATAAGATACACGCCGAGGGGTGTTTCTATATAATAATTATTTACAACTCTGCAAATCGTTGATACATCTCGCTTGATCCTCTTCGCGACATCCTCATAGGTCATCGGTTGAAGAACTTTTTTCCCTTCCCGGAAAAATACAGATTGCTGTTTTATAAGTTCGCCAGTGATCTTCAGAAGCGTTTCACGCCTCATCCATAATGCCATTACAAAGTTCTCGGCAGCGAGGAGTTTGGATTTTATATACTTTACTGCGCTTTTCTTATCTATGCTCTGCTTAATGATCTGCTGCGCATACTCTTTGTTAACTGATATTTCCGGAATATACGTGTCGTTTACAATGATCTCGAGATTGCCATCGATCTCTTTTACGATGATATCCGGTTTAATATATGATAAGGTCCCATTCGTCAACCGGCTGCCGGGTTTCGGGTCAAGGTGGCGGATAATATTTTTGATTGTAACAAGTTCTTCGAGAGTGATATTGTACTTCTTTGTCAGCATATCCAGTCTGTGATTTTGTAAAATATCAAGATCGTTTTCGATGATGGAGGTAATGACCGGATGGTTTGCAGTTTCCTCATCGAGCTGTGCAAGCAGGCATTCAGAAAGATTCCGTGCGCCAATTCCGCGCGGATAGATACTCATTATCATGCGATGGATCTGCTCCGCCCGTGCTTCAGTAAGTCCATAGGATTCATACAATTCCACAAAAGGTGTGTCGAGGTAGCCATTCGCATCGAGGTTATTGAGAATGGTATCTGCAAATTCATGTTCGGTCGAGTTAAGCGGCAATTCTCTAACCTGCTGGGTAAAGTGGTCCAAGATATTTTCTTTTGATGTTTCGTATTCCTCATTCTCAGGAGAGGAGGAGCGGGATCTGTCCTGACGTTCATACCCGAACTGGTCATTGGTCACTTCACCAATATCATTGATGATCTTATTAAGCTGCAGTATTTGATCTGCAAGGTCTCCATCATCATCATTATATTGGTATTCCTCGATCTCATCCGTAACTTCGGGAGTATCGTATTGCCCGTCATCCGAACTGAGATCTTGTAGGAATGGATTAATGCGGAGTTCTTTTTTAAGCGCCATTTCAAGCTCCTGAATGGGCTTCTGAATAAGCTCAGCAGTGATAAGCATCTGGGGTGATAGCTTTTGCTTCTGCTGCATCTGCTGCGAGGTTGTGACTCTGGCTTTCATCCTGTTCATAACTCTTATTTCTTATTTTTTCTAGGAACTGTCAATAATTATTTTTGCGAATATTTATTGAAAGGAAAATGGAGGACGGAAAAGGGAAGAAGTCCAATGCGTTCAGAAAAATAAGTCGTATCAAACCTCGCGAATGGATGTAAATCCTTCTCAGGGGTTCGTAATAGATGACGTATTAATTATTTTCGGAATTCGATTCTTCTATTTTCGAATTTTCTTCTTTTTTTGCTCGAAATTGTTTCCCTAAAGGAGCCCATATAAATAATAAGTGAAATACAGCTCCGCCAAGGACAATCCAGTTTATGCTCTCCATGTAGGGAGTTCCTCTTAACACTATGGCACAGAGAATTAATACTGGACCCCACACGATCGCACTTGCGATGATCAAGTATCCTGTTGTTGTCTTTTTCATGAAAAACAACCTCCGAAATTTTATTTTTATCCTATATCAACAACTAATAAATTTTGTCTATTTCACATGTCAACAAATACAATTATGAGAGTGAATAGTACAGACACTCAACACTCAAATGAAATGCTGCGATCTTACTTCGAGAAGTCTAAATCACCAATTTGGATTGCAGTTCATGATCTGGTTCGGATGTATCTGATAGTGTTCTGATAGTTCTGCTAATGCCTTATCTCCCCTGAGAGCTTCTAGTGCAAACCTGGCTTTATATACTCCACTATACCTGTTCCACCTCTTCATCTTTGTCTCTTAATATCTGATAACTCTGTTTCACATTTGACCATCTAAAGTTACACTTATTGCACTGTCAAAAAATATGATACCACCATATCATATTTGTTTTAAATTCTTCAATTCAATTTCTATTTCAAAAATTCCATCCTCCTCAATGACGCTCATTATCTTTATTCCTTGATTTTTTTGACTTATTATATTGTTAAGATTCATTTTTATAGTATTGCCTTGTATGTCTAATTCATAATAGTTGGGTACTTTTATTAGAAATCCTATCATAAATTTCATCAAAATTTTTATCGGTGCTTTTGATTTAAGTTCAATCATTAAAATGTCATCTTCAAAATATTTTATGGATACAAGAACATCAAAATTTGGAAAAAGTTTACCCGGATTAATTCTAATCCTTAAATGATTATCCTTTTTATTAATACTTTCAATTTGCTCAGGTAGATATTGCATATTTAGTTCTAAAATATTTATTATTTCAGATAGGTGAATTCAAGTTTTGCCATTTTAAATCAAATTTTAGTTTTAATAAAATTTATTCTTTCTTGTTGTATTTTGCGACATAAGCTTTATTTCTTTTTAGGATTTTTTTCAAATACCCTAACGACTTATTTGAGTTATTATTTTCTTTCGTTTCACCCTTTATCATTTTTTCAATATTACTTAAATCATTTTCTATGCTTTTAATTTTTTCTTTATTTTTATCACTCTCATTTTTCAGCTTGCTTAAATTGTTTTTTAAATCAACTCGTTGTTTTTTTAAATTTTCTAATTTTCCCTTTGCTTGTTGTAATTCTTCATCAGAATTGTCAATTTTATTTTCAAGACTCTCTAATATATCTTGAGCAAATTGAATATCGTTTTGAGTTTTTAAGGCAATTATCCTAATAGCAACTTCTAATTTGACGGCTAGTAATAAAGTAAGGTTTGGAGAAGCAGAAATAATTGAACCTATTCCTGCACCCATACTACCACCTAATATTGCGCCACCACCAATAATTACTGCGGTACCACCTGCCATGCCTAAACCACCTGCTGCTATTGCACCACCACCTAAAGCAGCTAAACCGGCAGAAACGGCAGCTGCACCATGTAAACCGGCTGGAGCAAATAACACACCAATAGCCGGTGCAGCTAATCCTCCTGAAATCGCAATGAGAATGGCAAAAGTTAAACCCCCAAGTAACATTTTTATTGCTTGATCAGTAATGCCATTAAAAACATTTTTACGAGCAGATAGAAATAGATCAATATAATTTTTATCTTTATCTATACCTAAAGAATCGGCATAATCGCCAAGAGTGCTTCTTGCCTTTTTATGATTAAACCTCAGTTTTTTGAAAGGTTTATTCTTGCTTTCATACTTTTTAGTATATAATGGGTAATAAGGTGTGAAAAAAGTTATCTCCATTAAGATTAAATATCTGGATCGTTCACTATCAATAGTAGGTGTAATTAGGTTTTGGGCTTCCTTTTTTAATAAAGGATACTTAGTAGTGATTATAAAATCATTAAAATCACTACCAGTTGTTTTTCTTCCATTTGAATGATCCAACGAATTCTTAAATTTTTCCAGCCATTGTTTTTTTATTTTTTTCTTTTCTTCATTAGTTTCATTATCAATATCTGATAAAGTCAAACAATATTGATAACTAATCATGATTCGTGTTTCTTCAATAGTTAATCCAAACCTACTAATTGTTTCAATTCGTTCTTTACGGAAGTATCTAAGAGCTTCTTTTCTAAAATCCTCTGGAAATTTTTTCGAGCAGTGAGGACATAATTCACTTCTAGATAGAGATTCAAAATTTAATCTTTCAGCACAATATGGGCATTTTTTATAATCCATCTTTCCTCCGAATGATAGTTTATTCCGAATTATAATTTATTTTGATATGAGAATATTTTTAATATTTTAAGGTTTTAGGTTTTCCTCATGAATCTGTTCTGCAAATATTTTTTCTAAGCCATCTATATTTTTATTTTTCCCCAACCTTTCTATATTTTCTCTATTAATACGCAAAGCTCTCATGATTTCTGGAAGTATTTTTGTGTAAATTTCTCTAAATTGCTCAGAATTTAACACACCATCTTTCGAACTTAGAATTATTTTTGCCGTAAATCCAATTGCAATAGTGCCTCCTGCAGCTATTACAGCACTAATTATTGTGCCAGCAACTGGAATTATTCCGATTGCTTGCCTAAACAACTCTCTGAAAAGCTCACCAACACCTAACGAACTCAAAATACCAAGAAGTACTCTGGTTGTTAATTGAGTATCGTAAATGATACCAATTTTAACTACTAAAGTTGCTTGTAATGCTTTTAAAGGAATAATATCACTGATAGGTAATGGAATAGCACCAATTCCAGCAGCAGCAGCACCTGATCCAAAAATACATTTATTCGCAAGTTTTGATTTTGCATCAGTAATATTATTTAATCTATTTTGGGTATTTTTAATAAATTCATTAGCGTTTTTTACAAAGTCTTTCTCAGAATCAGATAGTGTCTCTTTCCTTTTTTTCTTTTCTTCAAGCCTTTTTAATCTCTCATTAATTGCTTTTATTGTTTGCTTTTCGGCTTCTTCCTTATCCGAAATAATTGATCGCAAAAAATCGATTCTACATTCTTCAGGAATGTTCTCATAGATTTTATTTATAAAACTATCCATTCCTTCACCAGTTAAAGCTGATATTTCTACAATATTTTCAAATCCATGATTTATTAAGAAATCTCTTTGTTCATCTCTCTGCTGAAAGCTCGCTAAGTCAATTTGATTTAAAACAATTATTGTTTTTTTACCAAGTTCTTTTGCATCTTCAATTGGTACAAGACCTGGCTTTGTTACACCAACCATAACATTATAAACAATAATAACTAAATCAGACTCTTGTATTGCTTTCTTTGCTTCTATCCTATCACTCTCATCCCCAGCGTCATATCCTGGTGTATCCATTATTACTACACCAAACCTCTGTTCCTTTACAAAATTCTTTTTTGTAACTCCTGGAATATTTTTTGTTTCTACTATTTCATAACCAAATAAGGCATTAACAAGTTCAGATTTCCCTGTATTTGCCGGACCAATAATTGCGATATTAGGTTTTCTGGTTTTTTTTAATTCCTCCATTTTCTTAACAAATTCTTCTTTTAATCCCTTTTCCTTTTCCCCAAATTCAGCTTTCTTACTGACTTCTTCAGCAATTTCTTTGGTTTCTTCGTAGTTTTTTCGCATTTTATTCTCCTTTTTTAAATTTTAATATAAAGCATCAAGCTGATGATAACATCATCAATTTCATTCTTTTCAATATTTCTCAATAACCTATCCTTTGATGGTTTTAGTAAATTTTCAAATCTGGTCATTCTTGATTGAATTCTTTCTTCAAAACCATTTAAATATTCTGATAATTTATTACTATCATTATGATTTTCAAAATATGGAAGATATTCATCCGCAAGGGTAAATCCTGCAGCCAACCCAAAACACAGCCGTTGATAATCATCATCAAAAGCACTTTGTATTTTTGAGCAAGTAACATCACAGTATGCTTTAAAGATTGATATCTTCGTTTTGTTCGGAATTACAACATATTTTAAACATTCAAAACCTATAGCAGCAATATATTGAATATATTTGTATACAAACGAATCATCTTTTTCCCCATTTTCGCTGAGGGCTATCATCATTGCCGTTAAACCAAGTACAATTTTTCTTAACTTATTTATTACCATTTTTTGATGCAAATATCTATTTAAATAAAAAATTAGAGTTTTTCTAAAATCTTCATCTTCTAAATAGCGAATAGTAATTTTTATTACTTCAGCAATACCTTCACCAGTAATTGCTGATAATGGATACACAGTCTCTTTAATTTGATTTTTTATGCGTCCTAAAGCATCCTTTTTTTCATTTTTACGACATTCATCTACTTTATTGTATAAAAAAAATACTTTCTGGCTCTCTTCTTTTATTTTTTTGTATGTTTCGTTAGTAGAGTCTTTTAATCCATCTTTTATATCAAATACTGCGTAACAACAATCAGCACTTTTTATTTCGGAAAGTGCCTTTTGTTCATCAGATTCGCCATCTTTTTTAATAGAGCCAAATCCTGGAGTGTCTATAAAATTTAATCCAACACCTGTTGGATATTTATTAACTAAATCAGAATTCCATACACCAGGATAATTTTTCACGTCAGCGACTTCATTTTTCATTAATAAATTGATCAATGACGATTTTCCAGTATTTGCTGGTGCAGCAATTGCAATATTTAAATTCTTGTTCGTTTTTATAATATTCTCCTGTTTAAGAGGTTGGTGCAGAAAATCAATGTATGCCTTATCTTCATTAAATTTAGTTAATGCATCAAAGTCATCAATATTATTGTTTAGACTATCTTTTAATTCTTCAATACAAGATTCAATTTTTTCTATTTTCCGTGGATCATCTATGATAAAATTATTTTCGAATTCCGGGAGTAATTCTGAAGAATCTAAAATTTCAGAATTGTATTTATCTTTTGGTTCTTCAGTCCAAATAGTAAAAATGGTATTCAGTACGTGGTTAAATCTCTTTTTTCTTTCTTCTGAAGATTCGTTATATATGTTTTTTGATATATCTGCTAAATATTCATTAAGATTTGAAAACTCTAAGAATAACAAATTCCAGGATTGTCTTTTTTTATCTTTATTATTAAAGATATCTCTGTAATTAATGTCGATATAATCCAATAGTACTGGCAACATATTTTTTTCATAAATTCCTTTTTTATTATAGTATTCTGCCAAAAAGGTTATCACTTCCGGTAAATCTGCAATTCTATCGTGTTTTTTCATCATCTTATACAATTTTTCATGTCTTTTAATTGATTCATCATAATAAGCAGGTAAATCATTTAATGATTCTTTTTTTATAGCTGTGTGTTTTTCTTTTCGTAAGGTTCTGTAAATTTTACATAAATCTTGTAAGATTTGATCATCGACAGGTTTATCATTAGAATTTTTAATACATCTATTATATTCATCAAATCTATTTCTATCCAACCAGCAATTTTTACATCCTGTTGCTTCTTCAAGTATTTCTTCCCTGCAATAAGGACATTTTTCTCTTTTTTCTTCCTGCTTACCCATTACGTTCTCCTCCATCCAATAATTCAAAGTTATCTTTAATCATTATGGTTATAATAGATTTCTTCAATGTTAAATCAATTTCCATTTTGAAATTTTATCTCCTTATATTTATGAAATATTAATTAACCTCGCTATAATTATCATCTTCCAGCATCCTCTCTTGGGTAATTATTTTCATTGCCATGCTCCCGACCATAAGAACTTTGGAAGCCCTGAAAGTAGGATCATTCTGTATGGGAAGATCATTAAGTAGCTTCGAAAGATTACGAATTGTTAATTTGTCAGATTTTTCAAATTCATTCGCCCACTCATCAGGAATATCAATATCATAAGTAACTTCTAATGCTACAAGGACTAATAAATACTGCCAGTTATAATCTTCTTCCCAGTTGGGATGAACCAGTAAATTTATTATACTTTCTGGTGTGATTTCATCCTCAGATATAAAATCAAATACATTTTTGAAAATTCGAGTTATCAGTTCTGGATCTGTCATACTATACCTTTTATGATATTATCACATAGATGAATATTAGATTTTCCAAACAAAGAAATGGCTTTAATGTTTTTTTCATCTATGTCTTCTATCTTTTCTTTATAGAATTTCAAAGTTTTACAACATCAGCATTTCCCAAAAAACAAATACTAAATCCTCATGTCAACAAATAAAAATCCTTGGGGAAAGCTTACTCCCAAGTATCTCAACACGTCAAATGAAATGCAGCGATTATGTGTTTCCCGGAATACTGCATTTCGTTAAAGATTTCCACAGCGCGCGATGTGTCCTTTTGTATCATCTCAATTCCATTTTTTGTGCAATAATCGCTCACATCTTTGTGAATTTTCATCAGTCCGAATTTGCCCGTGCCCACGATGAGCACATCGGGTTTTTCATTTTGCAGGCAGGGAATGTCTGCAAGGGTCAGGTGGTGGGATCGCTCTCTCCACCAATCCCCCGGCACTCCGTTTTTTTGAATTATCACGTCATGAGTGTACTGGATTCCGTCTATGACCATCTTTCCGAACTGGTAGCTTTCGATTCTCATAAATCCTCTCAAATAAAATGGGCATGAATGTCAAGAAAATGCATACAAAATTTGACAAATATATGGGAATTAAAATCTTTATTCTTACTATGTCATTATATAGAATGAAAAGGGAGCCATAATGGAATTAAAAACGGTGAAATTGGTGTTCCCAGAGGGGTGCAATATAATACTGGGGCAATCCCATTTTATTAAGACCCTTGAGGACATTTATGAGATAATGGTGAATTCCGTGCCGGGCATCAAGTTCGGGCTGGCTTTCTCGGAAGCGTCCGGTCCATGCCTTATCAGAAAAGACGGCACCGACGATGAGCTTATCGATATCGCAGTGAAAAATCTGGAGAATCTCGCTTCGGGTCATTGCTTTTTCATTGTGATGCGGGATTCCTTTCCCATCAATGTGCTGAACGGGCTGAAACAGTGTTTTGAGGTTGTGAATATCTTCTGTGCCTCTGCGAACCCAGTCGAAGTTATCGTTGCAGAATCAGAACAGGGCAGAGGTATTCTCGGCGTTATTGACGGATTTTCTCCAAAGGGAGTTGAATCTGATGAGGATGTTGAAAAACGAAAAGAATTTCTTAGAATGATAGGATATAAACTCTGATGAGACTTTTTCTTGCAATTGATTTTCCTGACGAATTGAAAGTGCGCATTGCACGCAATATTGAGATATTGAAGGGCTATATTCCTAAAGGGATCAAGTGGGTGGACAGAAAAAATCTGCATGTGACCTTTAAATTTCTCGGCGATGTGAACGAGCGTATTCTGGAAGACCTAAATGCACCCATTGAAGGCATTACCGGCAAGTATTCTCCTTTCACGATTTCCTTTAAAGATGCAGAAATAGTCCCCAATCCCGAACGTCCGCGCCTGATCTGGTATGACATGAAGGATGACACAGAGTCTGCATCGAAGCTTTTCAAGGGCGTTGACCTGGCATTGTATGATATGGGTTTTAGTAAAGAGAAACGCCCCTTGGCACTGCATACCACGCTTGGCAGAGTGAAATTTGCACGAAAGATCGAATGGGAGAAAATTTCTTCAAACCTGATACCTTTAGAGGAAATTGTGCAGTGTAAAGAGCTCACACTTTTCATGAGCCGGCTCACACCGTCAGGTCCGATATATTCAATTTTAAAAACCTTTCCATTAAAAAAAACAGATAAAGACGGAGGTAATATATAATGAAAAAGGAAAATTACAAAGAATCCTTAGTTACTGCAATGGGACAGATCCGTAAAAAGTACGGCGAGGGCTCGATCATGCGGCTTGGCGAAGGGCCTCGAATCGATATCAAGACCATTCCGACCGGTGCGATAAACCTGGATGCTGCACTTGGTGTGGGTGGAATTCCCCGCGGAAGGGTCAGCGAAATCTACGGTGAAGAAGCATCAGGTAAAACTACGCTGGCTTTGCACATTGCAGCCGAAGCCCAGAAATTGGACGGCGTGATCGCCTTTATTGATGCTGAACATGCACTGGATCCTTCTTATGCACGAAAGCTTGGCATCAATACTGACGAAATGCTTATCTCACAGCCGGATACTGGCGAGCAGGCGCTGGAGATCGTAGAAACACTGGTACGAAGCAATGCAGTTGATCTTATCATTGTGGACTCTGTAGCAGCACTGGTTCCTCAAGCAGAGATTGAAGGTGATATGGGCGATACCCATGTCGGCTTGCAGGCACGTCTTATGTCACAGGCGTTGCGAAAGCTCACGGGTGTGATCGGTAAATCAAACTGCTCACTCATCTTCATCAACCAGACCCGTATGAAGATCGGCGTCACTCCTTATATGAATCCCAGAACAACAACCGGCGGTGTGGCATTGAAATTCTATGCTTCTGTACGTATCGAGGTCAAAGCCGGACCCAAGATCAAAACCGCTTCAAATGAAATAATCGGTAATGTGATCTGGGTGAAGATCGTGAAGAACAAGCTTGCTCCTCCCTTCCGCTCAGTTCAGTTTGATATCATATATGGTAAAGGCATCTCCTCACTCGGCATTCTTGTAGATGAAGCTGTGAATGCGAATATCATCCAGAAGAAGGGTTCGTGGTATTCTTATGAAGGAACTCAGATCGGTCAGGGCAAGGATCAGGCAAAAGATTATCTGCGTGAGAATCAAAAGGTCAAAGACCAGGTCGAGAAAAAAGTAAAAAAGGTACTCGGCATAGAAGTGCCCCCCCAAAATGAAGATAACAAGGATAAGCAAGAGAAAAAATAGACGCTTGTACGATATTTTCATCGATGATGAGTTCGGTTTCTCGGTCTTATCAAAGAAAGTATTACAAAAATTCGGGCTGGAACAAGGGCAAACCTTCCAGCCCGATGACTTTAATAAGTTGCGTGAAAAGATAGAATTCTTTGAGGCAGAAAACATACTTCTGCAATTTATAGGATACCGATTCCGCTCTAAAAAAGAGATTTTAAGAAAGCTCACATTCAAGAAAATTTCCCAATCAACTATTGATGCGCTCATTGCAAAATATGAGGCGAAGAACTTCATCAATGATGAAAATTTTGCAGAATCCTACATCTTGGATTTGATTACCCATCATCCGCAAGGGAACTTTGCCATCAAACAGAAATTAAAGCAAAAGGGTATCTCAAACGAGATCATAAAAAGGTTGAGTGAGGAGTATCTTTCAGGCGGAACTGAACATGAAATGGCAGTTAAAGAGCTCTCAAAACGCAAAACAAAATTTATAAAATTTGAGCCCCGCGAGCGTCTGAATAAAGCGCTTGCATTTTTGCAGAGAAAGGGTTTTTCTTATACCTGTGCAAGGGAGTGTATTGAGGAAGTATTGTTTGGTGGGGAGTAGAGTTAAGTACTAGTGATAAGTCAATAGTTAAATGACGTAAATTGAATTTTAACAAAGTTTGAAACCTCATCCCCCGGTGAAATATTCAGCAAGCTGATTTCACGGGGTAAACTAACCTTCTCCTAATTGAGGAGAAGGCAATATAAGGAATGTCAAAATTCAATTACCATTTCCAATCGAAGCTTGACATGACACTAGTTTACTGGAGTTTCGCGAGAGTGGAAATCTAAAATAATTTCTAAATCCCAACTTCTAATAACAAATATAATATCAAAACCTCAATGTCAAATTAACTCTTGTTTCCTTGATTTGATAGTAATCCTGGATTCCCCCTTTCGGGGGAATGACATGCTGTTTTTATGTGGAATTAGCTTCCCACAAATAGAAATTTTTATGCCCCCCGAAGTGCATTATTTTCCATTTTCTTCTTTTTTTTGCCCACCATGTCGACCTGTCGGGGGTGTAGTGAAACGAATACTGGTGTGAAGTGGAGACTGGTTTTATAATATCCTCACCAAAATTTGTAGTTCGTTCCTCCCAATCAAATCTCTTTTTTTATCATCAGCCAGTGGGCAGACAAGTAATGTTATTTGAAATTTCATTAGTAATTAGATAATTTGTAATTAGAAATTCATATATTACAGAATGTAAATTGTTTAAAATATTCATATTGGACACTTATAATATCTACTACGAAACTATAGTGAATCTATTCTTCCGCTTCCTGAATAACCTTTATGGCATCGACATTCATGGTGCGCCGTGCAGGAATGAGAGTGGTGAATAGCGTGATGACAAGTGATATAAACGCAACAAGCATCAGGTCGAAAAGCTCAATTTTCACCGGAAGGGTTTGGAAGGGCATTCCGGATATGGGAATTTGTATGAACTGCCATTTTATCTGGGCAAAGAGGAACCCAAGAGACACGACAAAACCTGATACCGTTCCAAGCAAATAGATGAAAATTCCATTGTATAAGAATATCTTCATGACATCTTTTTTCTTTGCGCCAAAGGATTTGAGGACACCGATATCCTGACGTTTCTGTGCAACCAGCTTGAGATAATTTCCGATCATATTGAATGCTGTGATAAGAAATATTAGCACAAGCACAAGGAACATGATCTTCTTCTCAAATCGGATGGCAGTAAAAAGATGCTTCTCAAACTCTCTCCAATCCAGCACTTCATAAGAATTGCCAAGCTCAGCCCGGATGTTCTTTGCAACGCTAAGGGATCTTTTGGGCGAAACTGTTTTAATTCCAAGATACGTAATTGCATCGCCCATATTTTGAAATTTTTGAAGGGTGTGAAGGTCTGTATAGGAGTATTTCATGTCGTATTCAGGAATGCCTGTGTAGAATAGCCCGACAACTTTCAGGGTTTTACTCTTCGGCATCATACCAAATGGAGTCGGCTGATCTGCAATGGGAGATGTGAGTGTAAGTTCGTCACCCCAGTTCACGCCGAGGATAAGTGCGAGGTCAGAACCAACAATTATACCATCTTTCATCTCTTCCTGCGTGGGCGCTCCGATGTATATTCTTCTCAGTAAATTTGTAATTTCATCATGCTTCGGAAGGTCAATGCCCTGACAGATCGTACCGCTTACTTTTTTCTCGTGAAGAAGCATAAGTTCCGCCTGTACGATCGGGCTTATTCCTGTTATTGATTTGTTTTGAATGTCATGCTCGATCTGCTGCCAGTTCGTAAGCCGCGCAAAATCCTTTGCATAGACTTTAATCTCCGAATGCAGCCCGATGATGCGATCTGTGATGTCTTCTTCCAGCCCGTTCATCACGGACATGACCACGATCAGGGCAAAAATGCCTAGGAAAATTCCTACAACAGAGATCATGTTGCCAAAAGAGAGGAATTTGTGATTTCCTGATGTGAGATAAGTACGCGCAAGCCGGATGTAATACATGCTCACTGAGGTCTCTCCCAGGTAACTTTTTGTGTATGAAGAATATATTTGAATAGCCCGATACAAGCAGCATAATTAATTATGATCAAGTAAAAAGGAACCGTTAAAAGAACAGGCATTTTTTTATTCTTAAAGAATACAATTCCGCTTAAACCTAGCACATAGAAAAGGATTTGAATAAGTAAAAAGATGCGAAATCCAAGAATTGGGATAAAAATATTTGAAATAAACAGGGCGATCATAAAGAGGAATGAAAAACTTCGCAGAAATTTATGTGAGAGAAATTCAAAAGCTATCCTGCCGCGGAATGGATTAAGGAGTTTTCTCAGAAGAAAGAGCTGCTGAAAATTTCCGACTGAAATTCGTATGCGCCGCTTCATTTCTCCTCCCACCGAAGTAGTTCCTTCTTCCACTGCCACAGCATTGGGTTCATACACAGCGCGCTTTTTTTGCTGCACTCCATACATTGGAAGAATGTAATCGTCGTTGATCGCCCGGGCAGGAAGGGTCTGAAAGAGGGATTTTCTTAATGCATACAAGGCGCCATGAGCTCCTAAAATCGAATAAAATTTACTCTCATTGGTTTTCAGAAAGGTTTCATAATGCCAGTAAAAACCCTCACCTTCAGCACGGGAAGTTGATGATGCATCACGCAAAATATAGAGACCCGACACACAGCCGATATTTGGGTCTTGAAAAGGAGAAATAAGTTCTTTCAGAGCATTTGCAGCAAGCATTGCTGAAGCATCGGAAAAGACGATGATCTCGCCCTTGAGCTTGGGAATAGTCTTATTGATCAGGCCTGTTTTTCCCTCTCGGACATCATAGGCAATAAGCCGGATCTTATCTGAATAAAGCTCTGCGATCTCAACAGTTTTATCATCAGAGCCATCCGAAGCAACTACTATTTCGATCTTATCATTCGGGTAATCAAGCTCCAGGGTGTTACGTATTTTTTTCTCTATAACATGATCTTCGTTATAGGCAGGTATAAAAACGCTGATCGTGGGAAGGAGGGATGTGTCATTCAATTCATCTTTAGAAAATTTTACAAATGGTGTAGGAATCAGTTTTGACAAGAAAAGTATAAGGATGGGATAGCCGAAATAGACATAGAAAAGCACTATACAAGAGACCCAGAATGCAATTATCCAGCCCATATTACTCATACTTCATCTCATAGAGGGAGTGGTATAATTTGTTCCCGAGTATTCTCTGAATGATAAATTTCATATCCTGTTTGAATTTCATAGATTTCCAAACTGAAGGATCAAGAGAGACAATTTTTTGAAAAAATTCTAGTGTATATTTTCTTTTTATTGGAACTCGACCGAGCGAAAAGAGATTAGAATCAGAATTATTGGTATGATACACAGAAGTACAGAGTGTTTCATATCCAGCTTTTTGTGCTGCTTCAACAATTTTTTTATTTTCTCTTCCACCGGGTAGCGACAGACTTGTAACAGGTTTTTGAATTATTACTTCGAGTTGCCTTCTGGACTCTTCAAATTCATAATACAATTTTTCATCAGGGAGATTTGAGAGAAAAACATGGTTTACTGTATGGGAGCCGATTTCCATTCCTTTGTCAGAAAGTGTGCGTATCTGATCTTCTGTAAATCCAAATTCAGAATTTATTAAAGAAGTTGTTATATAAAAAGTTGCGCTGAACTTGTATTTTTCCAGTTCGGGCAGGCAGTATTTAAAATTATTAGCATATCCATCATCAAAAGTAAGGCATACTGTTTTTTTTGATTGTTTGGATTGATATTTTACCCATTCTGCAAACTCATTAACAGCGATACAAAAATAGTCCAACTCATCGAGCAAAGCCATTTGTTCCATGAACATTTCTTTTGTGATAGTATAGGGATCACCTTCTGGTAGGATGTTGTGGTACATCAGAAAAGGAAATGCACGAGGGGTCATAGCTTATTTTGAGATAAACTCAACAGGATGCAGGAATGATTCGGCAACTTCAGTGGTTTTAATCTGTTCAATATCACTACCATGGAAATAGATGAGCATGTCATGGGTTCTGTTGAAATCCTGATTTCTTCGATTTTCATAATTAGGACGCATTTTATTTCGCAGAGTATATTTTATATCAATTTCCTGCGCATAGGGAGGCCAGAGCATAAGTGCGACATCTTTTTCCTGTATGTAATAACCAAATTGGCTGAGATCCCAGAATGGTTTAACTGCAAGCATCACGCCGCCTGAAAGATTGCTGGAATCCACCCAACGCGAAAGATTTTGATCAAAGAGCAGCTTGCGTCCCTGGCTTCGCACTTCAGATTTTTCAATATCAGACTGGTAGATTATCACGGGAAGATCCATCTGCACACCAGTATTTGGTGAATATACCTGAGAGATTTCCTCAGAGTATGGTATATAAATTGCCGCTGATTCGATAGGAGCAGTTTTTGAAAAAATGAAATCCAATGAGATCTCTACGAAGCTCTGCTCTGCAAATGCAGTGATAAGTGCAATGAATTTGCATAGATCATACCCGCTGCTGCTCCTGAGATATCCCTCTGCTTTGAAGGTTGTCCTCAAAGGTCCTGCTTCGATCATCTCGACTTTATAGGTGGAGTAATCATAAGAACTTTGATAAAAAATTCCATTGTACGTCATAATGATGTCTTCACTCTCAGAAACTACCTCATTTTCAGAGTAAAAACCGTCACCGTTTACATCGAGCCATGCTTTATCAAGCAGAGTGAAGTGGTTTTTGCTCAGGTCAAATCGCAGTTTTCCTGTGCTTACCTGAATGACATTTTCTTTGTAGCGAACAGTGATTCCGGATTTGAAATTCATTTTCGCGAGGCCATGTCCATATAGGAGAGAAAATTGCTTTTCTTCATTAGCTTGAAAGCTTGCCTGGAAATCGAGCTGTGCTTCTTTGAAACTGTCATCAGGCCAGGAATGCGTAACCTTAATTTGATAGGGAATATCCTGACCGCCGGGATCTTTGAGGAGCATTACTGTTTTTTCAAAAACTTTTCCTGAAGGAAACTCAACAACCCCTGTACAGGGTGTATTCTCAATGCCAATTTTATTAGGATTGTTAACTATAAAAGCAATCGTATTACCTTGAGAATAATAGGTTTTTGTGATCTCATGATCCTGTTGAGAAGTAATATCCTTAACCTTCTGCTGGGTTTGTGTAGGTTTGACAAAGACCTTTTTATCCTCATACTGCGAGGTAACAAGCTTCACATCATCGATATAGATTGCTGCATCTTGAGACGGTTTCCAGCGGAAGAAATTCAGATCAACGATTTTCTTGATATTGATCTTGTCAGACATTTCGTCAATTGGTATTGAAAACTGATTCCATTGCTTAGGTTCAAGATATAGATTATATTTGAATCGTTTTTCACTGCGGTCTTTTATTTGGAGAATAACTCTTATCTTTGATTCAGACGGATTATAGATCTCGAAGTTTAAAGCCACAAAATTTGACCAGCGTTTAGGGAAGTACTGAAGGAAAACCTTTGGGGCACCCCCCCTGTTTGCCAAGAATTCAACTTTTCCTGACTGAATACCACTTGAGACAAACTGGTTTGACTGGTATAGTATTGCATCTTCATAGCGCCATTTTTGGAGTTCTTCAGGAGTTTCAAAATCACACAGCATGAGGAATCCTCCTTCGGGATTATATCCTTCCTGCTCTGCTTCGTTAAAAGCGTCTCCAGCATCCTCGATTGTATTATAGATTCTGTCCTGTATCGGCGCAAAAATTCTTGTAATATAAGGAAAAATATCCAGAACATGAAATACAACAATAACGATCACAACAATAAGTATTGAAATAAAATCTCTTGTGTAAAGTTTCATAATGCTCGAATCGATTTTTTGATTATTTTTTTCATATTTACAAATTCTTCTGAAATAAAATCTATTAAAACCAATTATTAAAATTAAAAAAATTTAATCAAAGTATTTATTCTTTATTTAAAAGAGTTCTATATAAATGATCAGTTTGTTTGATCATTTGCTTCATAGAAAATTTGTTTTTAGCACGAACAAATCCCCTGTTTCCTATTTCTTCTCGCTTCAGTGGGTCGTCAAGTAGTTTTATGATAGTCGAAGAAAGTTTGTCTGCTCTTTTTGGTGCAACAAGATATCCTGTTTTGCCTGCAACGATCAATTCGGGATTACCCCCAACTTCTGTTGCAACTACTGGTTTTTTTAAAGCCATGGATTCTAATATTACATTTGAGCATCCCTCGGTCAAAGATGAAATCACAGAAATATCTACCGATCCAAGATAGCTAAGGTACTCTGGAGAATGATCCATCAAAATAACATTATTTTCAATACCAATATCATGCACCAGTTTTTCTGTTTGATCGTCTGTCATTCCATCTCCCATTGCCAGAAATGTAACGTTTGGAATACTTTTTAATATGATTCTTGCTGCTTGAAAAAATGTTTTATGATCTTTAACAGGATCGTTGCGTGCAAATATGCCGACTAATAAATCTTCTTTTTTAAGACCTAGGGCTGCTCTTATTTTTTCTGAATTTACCTTTAGCTCAAACAAATTTTCATTAATTCCATTATAGATCACTTTGATTTTTTTCGGAGAAATTTTCTCGACTTTTTGTAGAAAATTTTGTATCTCTTTTGCATTAACGATAATCTTGTCAGTTCCTATTGCAAGAACTCTATCTGTAAGTTTATGCAATAGATTTTTCCAATTATCAACACTCCTCATTGACGCTATAACAACCGGTGTTCGAGCAAGTATCGCACAGATCCTTCCATAAGTATCAGCAGTAAATAAATATGTGTGAACAATATCGAAATTATTTTTTTTGATGAAATTATATAATTTGATAAGTGTTTTTAAATCGAAAAAACCATGTTGATCTAATGAAACAACTGGTACACCATCATCTTCAAGTTTGGATGCCAATGCATTGTTATTTCTGTCAAGACTGCAAACAGTGATATTATAACTGTCTTTCGGCAATCTTGTGGCAAGCTCGATTAATTGACGGGGAGAACCCCCTGGATTCAGGTTGTCGATTACAAATAGAAGTTCGGTTTTTGGCGGAGGTGAAAAATTCTGATTATATAATTCCGCGATCAATCTCTCGGTAGCCTGCGTCATTATCTTAGAAGTGAAGTTTCTTTTTACTGTTTTTGCAGCATGATCTGTAATAACTTCTACCTGTTCTGGATGATCTATTATATTTTTAATTCTTCGGCTCAGCTCAGCAGCGTCATTCGATTCAATTATAAAACCATTTTTCCTATCGCAAATTATATCGGAATTACCACCGACATTTGTCACTATTGTCGGAATACCGGAAGACATTGCTTCCAGCAGTGTGATAGGAAAACCTTCCCGGTTGGATGTGAGCACAAATAGATCCAGAATTTTATATAGTTCCGGAACATCTTTCCTGAAACCGGCAAAAGTGACTTGTTCCAAGAGTCCTAAATTTTTAGCTATTTTTTTGATGTTTTTTTCTGTAGGGCCACTTCCCACAAATAATACTTTAACGTGTGGATGTGTTTTTATAACATTCTTCAATGAGCGTAGGAGAACCTCATGAGCTTTTGCTGGAACAAAACGTCCAAAAAGGCCAATGACAAAATCATTAGGTTGTAAATGGAACTCTTCTCTTTTTTGGTTTCTATTAATGGAGATATTGAACTTATCAATTTCGATACCATTATTGATAACCTCAAATTTCTCTGATGGTATTTTGGAGCGCTTTTGATGAAACTCTTTAACACTCGATGAGACTGCAATTATCTTAGTAGAAATCTTGGCGAGAATTCTATCAGCAAGATGATAATACAGGGAACGATTTTCATCGGTGGTATGTTCGGTGGCAATAATTACTTTTACACCGGATAGATAGGCAGCGATCCTTCCCCATAAATTAGAAGTCCAAAGATGAGTTACAACGATATCGATTTTTCTTTGAGCAATAATTTTCGATATTTTATATATTATAAATGGGTCGAATTTAGGGTGCTTAAAGAGAGGTATAATCTCTATGTCGTTTTTTGCAAGCTCAGGAGCGTACACGCCCAATTTGTTAAGACAGCAAATAGTTATATTAAATTTATTTCTATTTGAATTCTTAGCAAGATCGATAACAACCCTCTCGGCTCCTCCCTGGTCCAGCGACCAAATGATGTATAGGATGTTCAGTTTATTCATTTATAAATGAGCTCTATCTATAAAAATTGAAACCAATTCCCCTATATTTTTCCTAATATCGAATTTTTCTTCGACAAGTTTCCTTCCATTTTTCACAAATGCTTTTGCTGTGTCAGGATTATTAAGCAATCCTATGATCGCATCTGCAAGTTGTTGTGAATTTCTGGGCTCAACAGTTATTCCGGTGATGTTGTTTTGTATTATTTCTGGAACTCCAGAAACAGTAGTTGAGATAACGGGTGTGCACATTGCAAGGGCTTCGATCATCACATTTGGGATGCCGTCTCTGTCCCCATTTTTAGCAATAATGCAGGGCAGGACGAACATCCTTGCTTTGTTAAACATGTCAAAAATATAGGATTGAGGTTTCATGCCGGATAGTACGATGTATTCCTGTAATTCCAATAGTTCAATTTGTGTGGTCATTGCTTTCCTATCCGGTCCCTCTCCGACAATAATGCATTTGAATTGATAACCTTGATCTCTTAGAATTGCACAGGCCTCAAGTAGATAGGGAAAACCTTTCTGCTCGCACAGTCTTCCAATTGAGAAGATCAGGTTATCTTCGATATTTTTATTGATTTCCGGTAACGTATCAAAATCAATACCGTGATAGTTCAGGATTATCTTATCATTCTCTTTATAATTAAGTAATGAATCCAAATATTTTTTATTATAACTGGTACATGTTGCAACGAATTCTGCTTGCTGAACTTTTTCTTTCAGCATCGGATTAGGCAGAAAAATATCCCATGCATGGGCAGTAAAACTAAAGGGAATATTAAGAATTTTTGATATAATCAGAGCATTTGTTGTTGGGATAGTAGCCCAATGAGCATGAATATGCGTAATGCCCAGATCCATCATTAATTTTGCATAATATAATGAGATGGGAATTATTACTATTGATTTTATAAGAGACTCAATTGAAGAAATATTAGATTTGATTAGATGGATGAATAAACCCAGGCATTCTAATGGTCTGATATATATGAAATACAGAATAGCTTTTATCACATTTATTGAAATAAGTGCAGAATAGTGAGTTTGTGTTATAAATTCCAGAGCTTGCGGATGAATAACCTTGTCTTTACATTTTTTTAGGGAGAATAGCTGAATATCGATCTTATTTTTTTTGAGCTCGATTGTTTCTCTTAATATAAAGGTCTCGTGGGTTTCCGGGAACTGGGACAAGATGTATGCAATTTTATTATTTTTGGAATTCATAGGCTCCTGATTTTTCCTTGTTTTTGTCTATCATTTCCTGGGTCATGATGATCTTCAGTCTTTGCATCAGGGCTGCGATGATCCAGAATTGTCCTGATATTTCAAGAGAGTTCATTCTTGAACCAAACATACAGGCAACCATAAGTCCAATAATACTTCCCAAAAAACCAACTGAACATCCCTTAAAAAAATTATCCTTTGAATGTCTAAACACCCAAAAGGTTGTGGTGAAAACAATAGTTAGAAGGGATAAAAACACTAAAAGTGCAGGCACTCCCATCTCAGCAGCAATTCGAAGATATGTATTATGTGCATCACGCCTTCCCCCAATCTCTGAGTAGTCCATAATAAAATAAGGAAACACGCCAAATCCAAATCCAAGAAAGGGATTTTGCTTAATCATTTTTAAGGCACCTGTCCCGATGATAATTCTATCAGAAGCGCTTTTCTCAACCTTCTCTTCAACGGATTGCTCGAGGTATGTTTGTTCATTTGTAAAGGTTGAGCGAAATCTCGATGTAATACTTTCAGGTAGAATTGATGGATTGAGCACAACCAGACCAACCAAAAATATGCCTGGAATGACAAGCTTTTTGCTTCTTGTCAAAAGGGTAATAAATACTGCACCTACACCAAAGGCGAGCCATGTACCCCTAGAATATGTCACATGAGCACCCCTGGCGCATAATAGGTAAAATACCATGAATATCCAGCTCCGGATTTTATGGGCATTATAAATAAAGACTCCTAATAGCAACGGTCCGTAGTTGATAAAAAAAGTGCCGAGAGTATTCGGGTTTCCTGCAATCCCTCCTATCCTAGCTTTTGACCAGCTTGAAACATCTCCAAGATTTGCATGTTCACGAATAGTGATCAAGGCAATAACCACAGCTGTAAACATAATAAGGATAAGAACTTTTTTAATTGATTCTCTATTTCGAACATTATTCACAACGAGAATATATAAGAACATAGGTACATACCAGCGCCAAAAAGAGATTATTAAACTTCCTCCCTCAATATCAACCATGTGATAACTTCCCTGGATTAGGGAAATAAGTCCCAGTAAAGCAAAAAGAAAAAGCGGAAAGTTAAGTGGGGTACGCACCAAGAAACGTTCTTCCCTAGATTCATGGCTGATAAACCAGGCGAAGAGCGCAATAAAGAGTAATACATTTGTGAAGTTAACTGCAGTTGCGAGATCGCCAACAATGATCTTGCTAAAAGGAATATATAAGGTGATTGCAAAGACAGGAATCTCTGGTTTGTTCAGAGAAAAGAAAAGTAGAATCGCTATAGAAAAGTAGCAGAATGCAATAAACATTCTTGATTCTATATCAAGATAAACAACAATAGCTTGTAAAGCTATAAATATCGAAACAACAAAGTAGAAGAATCTATTGCCTAGAACTGGCTGATCTATTATACCCGGTCGTACTCGAAGGGGATAGGTTAATGATCCTTGATTAGCCATCATTCAAATATAATAAAATTAGCAGAAGGTTTCACAAAACAAACGAAATGAATCCAGATAATATAAACTTTCATAAATCTATACCCAATTATGTGGTAAAATAATTAAAATATTATATCAGATACCTGTTTAGCAAAGCTTACTTGCCCATTTTCGGGATGACACCTACCACAGGAACACTAAGGAGTCTTTCAATATCAATGGGTTTTTTCACATAATCTTTCAGAAAGTCAACCATGATCGGCAGCCCAATTGCGATGAATAACGCAAAAATAAAACCAATAAACTGTGTCCTCGTTTTGCTCGAACCCGTAGGCTTTTCTGGGATTTGGGGAACGTCTATTACTTGAATATCACTTCTTATAAGTCTTTCCCAGACTTGTATCTCCCGTAATTTGTTATACCAGGCGTTATAATTAGCACGATTAGATTTCACTTCTGAGGATAGGCGTGCCAATTCGGGATCAATACTTTCAATTTCCCATTCTTCTCTATAGTCATAATGAAGAGGAACTCCGATGTATTGTTTATATTTCATATAATTTTCTTCCGCGACATTGAGTCTCTGGGATGAAGTTTCCAGTTCTTCTTCAATAAACTTCCGGGCAGATATTACATCTTCTTTATTCTCTTGAAGATTAATACTCTGCCAAAGTGTTGTATAGGCATTTACAATTTGATAGGATATTTCAGGATCTTCCGTGGTCGCAGATATAGTTAAGACGCCATCACCACGATATTTAATATCCCTGCTATCTTGTATTTTTTGTAGAACATTCTTCTCAATTTCTCGTTCGCTTTGAGGATCTTCCGCAGGTCTTCCGAATATTTTCTTAAGTGAGTTGTAGCCCTTGTTTCCGATAAGTTTTTTTATTCTCTGAAGCACCCTCTCTTTTAGACTAAGTTCTTTGTATAGCTCAAAAAAGGTTTTTTCAGGAAGAGATCTCATAACAGCCTGGGTAAAATCAAAGGATCGCAACCTTATTATTTCCTTAGTAATATCTATTCGAGATGAGCCGCGACGGAATATGATCTCTTCTGTTCTTAATGGTATTTTTTCAATAAATAAGGTTGCTTCGCTATTATAAGTGGATACAATCTCAAAACTGATAAAAAAGATGGGAATGAAGATGCATAAAAAAACGATGATAATTTGTTTTTTATGTTCCTTTAGAACTTGAGTATATTCGGTTAATTCAATTTGTTGCATGAGTTATTTTACCCTTAACATACCTTTCTTTTTCTTCTCCTGGGGTACATACTTATTATTCATGACAACGCCAAAAATTACACCACCAGCTAAATTTATAAGTTCGTTGGATTTCAATACAGACATTTTTCTTGTTCGTCTAGCGAGGACAACAAGCACAACTGTATCAATTAGTGAGCTTAAAATGGCATGATCAATATTTCCTCTATTCGAAACTAATATTGGAGAAGATTCGAAGATGACAATATCAGCAGATTGCCTGAGTTCTTCAATGACAAATCTTAAATCGTTGAAAGATTGAGCTACAATCCCGCTATAGGTTCCGCTCGTAATTATCTTGAGGTTTGGGAAATCAGTGGTTTTTAGCGCATCTTCATAATGAATTTTGTCATTGATAATATCCGAGACCCCATTTTCTTTTGGCATCCCAAAGATTTTATGGATCTGTGGGTTTCTCAGATTCATATCTACCAGAAGAACTCTTTGCGGTGTGTTTTCTATGAAGTTTAAAGCCAGATTGACAGCCATAAAAGTCTTACCTTCTGCCTCACCACCGCTTGTAAAGAGAATGGTTTTCCCGTTCTGCTTTTGAATTTCTTTTGAGATAATTTTGTTCATTCGATTGAATTCTACAAAATTATATGTTTTAAGATCTTTTGTTGGATTCATAGTTTATTGTTTCGAAAGTAAATATAAAGTAGTAAATGCAGAAATAAGATACATAATATCTTTCAGGAAATCAATTGAACCCCTCCATGCTTTATACAGAAAGGTTTTCCTTTTTTCCGGCACATAAATTGTTTCCCCGGCTCCTACATATGGAATATCCTGAAAGTTTTTGTCCTCAATATATTTCTGCAAATCAACTACTTTTGTTCGATATTTTCCGTCTTTCAATTTTTTTACTAAAAATATATGTTGCAGATCGGCATCTGCACTTGTGCCGCCCACAGATATAAGGATATCAAGTAAATTACTACCCTTTATCGGTTCGATTAAACTAGGATTTCCGACCCTTCCAGCTACACGGATTTTGTCTTCAGTATCAGTTTCAAGTCTTTCCTGGGGCGGATCCCATGCCCCGAGTGATCTCTTTACCGTTCCCATTAGGGGAGTCATGGGAACTATAATGATATCTTTTGATTTTAATTGTGGCAATATATTATAATCAGTGGATTTGAGGAAGGTAAACATGTCAACAAGAATAGTTTTCTGTTCAGATGATTTTTAAACTATATGTTGTTCTATAGAGGTTAACCTCGTTCCAAATTGATCCATCTTTCATCCCACCAGCAGCAACAAAGGCGCCCTGTACTCCAGCATTTTCGGGTAGAAGATACCATCCCGGTGCTTCAACGTAGCCCAAAACCTGAATGTATTTTCTTTTTTCCTTTATTTGAACCTGAACATCTTCCTGTCTACGCAAATAAAGCGGGAGACTGAAGAAGATAGATTTTTCTAGTTCACCAATGGTGAGCCCTTCGGCTTTGAAATTTCCCATCTTGGGAAGTGTAATATAACCTTCAAAATTAACTTCAAATTGACTAAATTCTTCTTCATCGGGTAGTTTAATGATGAGGATGTCTCCACCAGTTATATAATATGTCCGCTCTTCGGCAGATAGGAAATCAAGGTTGCCCTCTTGGAATTGCAGGGACTTGTATTCCTCTGCGCTAACAGGGGGATTAAGTCTGTTTAAGCTAGCACTTATAAGATCTTTCTCTTTATCAAGAACATCTATACCGTCTTTTTGCAAAGGGACTTCAACCCCTCCAGCATAAAGAATGCTCGCAAATAAAATTGCTATCAAAAAAGTGATCAAGTATTTTTTTGGCATCTACAGAACTCCACATTTATTTCTTGATTTAAAAAATATTTGTCAACTTATTGGTAAATTAATTGCTTGTTATTTGCTTTCAAGTAAAGAATTGCATAAAATTCAAGTACTTTTTTCTTTTATGCTCGGAAAAGTAATTTAAGAAACATTAAATATTGTTTTTGTAATTGCTTTCACAAAATTAATATAGATTATGATATTGAAAGGGTAAAATTTAAGGGCTTTCCAATATTGTATCAGAGATCGTCTTGGCTTACCACGCCACGAAAGACCGTCTGCAACTTCGAAATGAATTGCGCTCAACATCCGTTTTCTCATGACCTTCATGCCAAGTGATTTTGGGCAGTATTTATCCACAATATAATAACGTGCTTTCATCATATTCTCTAAATTTCTACTCATAGCATCCGAGCGAATGCGATGTAATGCGAGGGGTTTGTTAATATATTCAATCCTGAAATGTTGAGCGATACGAACCCAAAGATCTCTATCCTCGACTCCCAGCCATGTCAACTTTTCATCAAACATCCCAACGTATTTAAGGCAATCTTTTCTAAAAAGAACTGTTAGACATAGGATATGTTCTTTTCTTAAAAGAAGATTCAAAGCCATATTCTTTGTTTTCAATCTTGGTGATTGTGTAGAAAGCCCGATTGTATTTCCTTCTTCATCAATCTCAATAGCATTTGTGTGTACAAGTCCAATTTGGAGATTATTATCAAGTATAGGGACTTCTTCGGAGAGCTTGTTTGGGAGCCAGGCATCATCAGCATCAAGTAACGCTATGTAGGTTCCTTTGGAATTTTTTACACCAAGATTTCGCGCACAGGCTAGTCCTTTATTCTTTTGATATATATATTTAATTTTATCCTTATATTTATTGAGAATTTGTTTTGTGTTATCTGTAGATCCATCATCTATTACAATAACCTCATAATTTTCATATGTTTGAGCAAATATACTATCAATAGCTTGAGGTAGATATTTTGCCATATTATAGGTTGGAATGATAATACTTACTTTTGATTTCATATTATTGAAGGTGTTTAACGAATGATATTTTCTTTTATTTAAAAGTAACAAAATATTATTAAATTTATTTGAGGCAATTTTTATACTATGATTTTTTATTACATTTTTAATTCCCTCATTCCCAATAAATTTTCTTGTTTTTTCATGATTCAGTAAATGTATAATTGCATCACCAATTTCATTTACATCATTACCATCAACTCGCAATCCTGTGATTTTATCTTTTATCGCATCTTTTGTACCTCCTGCAATTCCGCCAATTACTGGCGTCCCACAAGCGTTTGCTTCCAGAAAGACTATTCCAAAACCTTCTGTATCGCCATTTATTTCCCTGTTAGTCATGACAAAAACATCAGCAGCACCATACAGTTCTCTGATTTTATCGTCCTCCACAAAACCAATGAAATCAACATGATTTTCCAAATTTAATTGTTTGCACAAAGCTTGGAGTTTTTTCTTTTCTTCTCCTTTCCCACCAATAACATATTTCCAGTTGTTTGGCAGTTCTCCATTTCCCTGTTTTCTATTTAGGGCTAAAAGAACTTTGTCCACGCCTTTTCTGGGAACCAATCGGGCAATTGTTAATAGAATGATCTTATTTGACCAAGATAATTTTTTTCTTATTTTTTCCCTATTTTTTAATGGATAGAATTTTTTAGTGTCAATGAAGTTTGGCATGACTAATATTTTATTTGATCTTACATTAGAAAATTTTATAATCATTTCTTTGGTGAAAGAACTTGGAACAATATTCAAATTTGCTTTATTAATAGCTATTTTCTGATATCGTTTTAAAAAATTTACAAATCTGCCTTTGTAAGTTTCTTGAGTGATTTCTTCTCCATGAATATAATTTATTTTTGTTATTTTATTAGACACAATTTGAATGAACCAACCACAACTAAATGTATCTCCACAAATAATGATATCCGGTTTAATGAATTTGATGATTCTATAAAACTGTATAATAGAAGAAAAAAGGAAAGAGAGAGTCTCAAAAATATTCAGGATTCTGTTTGATGAAGTAAAATGGAGAACAAGTTTTTTCATTCGTATCATTGAATAATTAAATTTTTCAATGGATGTATTATCAAAGTCTGCAATTTTGTTTTGCTCTATTCCCTGACTTTCTGACAAAACAGTGATATTAAAATTTTGTAATGACCTCATAAGATCATGATAAATTTTCACCGCACCACCATAATTGCGCGGAAAAAAATATGGAGCGATTAAAAGTAATTTGGGTTGATCCTTTTTCTTCATCATTTTTTATTTAAAATTACGTCCAGAATGGCAGCTAATTTTTTTGTTAAATTTTTTCTATCGTATTTATTGATCTCAGTCCAATCAGGTTGAATGAATAAAGAGTCTGATTTCCATTGTTTGTATAATTCCGTGATTGCATTTTTTATACCTTTCAGATTTTCTGGATGAACAGGAATGCCAGTTCGTGTTTTAAGTATAACTTCTTTAGCGGCCCCCTCGGGTACGAGAGCTAAAATTGGACGCTGTGCAATTATATACTCAAAGATTTTACCCGTGAGTATAGTTTCAGGATTTGGAACTTTGCTGCCAATTATTAGAAGAAGCACATCAGAATTTTTTTGTATTTCAAGAGCTTTCGCATGAGAAATCCATCCCGTAATATGCAATCTTGATATTATGTTTTGTTTATTTAACTCTTGAAAGATTTTTTCTTTTTCTGTTTCTACGATTCTTCCTACAAGGATGATTTCAATTTTTTTTGCAAGATCATCATTCTTTTTAATCAATTCATCAACAGCAAAGAAAAATTTAGAATGTGTGAAATTCTTAATCTGTCCCGTATAAACTATTTTAAAACTTGTACCTTTTTTATAGTTTGTTATAATTATCTTTGAATACTCCGGATCAAATCCATTTGAAATAACAGCAAATCTTTCATTGTTTAAATAAGGAAAATTTCTCAGCATAATGTGTACCATCTGCCCGGAAACAATGATGATTCTGTCTGCTCTTTTCATTACTACAAATTCAAGAAACCTCTCAAGTCTTTTACGCCATCTGGGCAGCCAATCTCTTGAGAGGTCATCAGTCCACAAATCTCGATAATCAGCGACCCATGGCACACGCGTGACGACTTTTAGCATATAACCGATAATATTTAATGAATAAGCAGGGAACGAAGTAAAAATCACAGAGATTTGTTCCTTTTTAATTATTTGAATTGCTCTCTTTGTCGCAAAGGGAATCCACAGGATATGATATCCTGGTATTAAGATATAGGTGTTTAAAAATTTTTGGAATCCATTGATGCAATTAATGAGTATTTTTTTTAGGTTAACATTTTTAAAAGGCTTGGCTTCAACTTTTTTTTCTTGTTGGCTTGACTTCGTTTCTTTTCTGGGAGGACGATTTTTTGAGGAGGTAAGGTTTTTTATAATGACTGGTAAAGAAGGAGGTAAATAGGCTCTGTAAATTTTCAATCCTTTTGGGATTTCATCTAATACGGCATCATCTTTTTCCCATAAATAGGTTGATGTGGGAGTAAGAATGACAGGCTCCCATCCGTTTTCTGGTAGATATTTTGCAAATTGTGTTGTTCGCAATCTCCCAACCAAGTGATAAGGTGGAAATGCGTTGGCAATTATTAGGACTTTTTTCATAATTTATTTTTTTAGGATTAAGAGAAATTTATGCTTATCCATTTTGTGTAAACCAATAAAAAAGATAATCACACAATAAAAAATTAGTTGTCCAAAAACCAACAAAAGAATAGTCAAATATCGAGGACATAGAAGGTTCTTGGTTACTAAGTAAAATATTCCCAATGATGCTGATGACAAAAGAAGGTTGTGACCAAACTTTTTATAATAATTGAAGAGGTTGATTCCTAGAATTTTTGTAATATAGATAGGCTGGATAACCATTTTCAAGAAGATCATTGGAATAGCTGTTCCCAATGCGACTCCTATCAAACCAAATTTCTTAACTAATAGCAAACTAATACATATATTGAGTAAACCCTCGATCAAGTTGATGATAGCATAGAATTTATTCTTTGAGATACCAAATAATACAAGTGCTGTTGGAAACTGTGCTAGGTAAAATATTGAAGAAACTGATAAAATAACCAATAAGTTATATGCATCAAGATAATCCGCTCCCATCCAACGCTGGATAAATACTTTTCCATAAATAATAATTGAAATCCCAATAAAAACAGATAAATAGGTGCAGATTTTGGTAGCGAAGAAGAAGTTTTCTCTAATGGACTGGAAATTACCTTTTCCTTCTTCCTGGCTAAAATAGTTCTGAAAAACACCAAGTGAAGTAAGTATAAAGAGCGAGTAATAACTTATCAGACGTGAGGCAATGCTATAATGGGTAACAAGGGACAATCCAATATATATCGTAATTACAAGGGCATCAACTTTAAAACGAAGTGTGTCCGCAAATTGTGAAATAAATGTATAGATTGAATATGGTAACAGCTGCTTAAGCTTATCTTTTTTCCAAAAGGAAATATGGATATTTATTCCTTTGTAATGGGTTTTTTTATAGACCATTAGTATTATGGATCTAATAGTACTAGTACAAAAATAAACAATCGCAATACTAATCAATCCATACCCCTTTGAAATAAAGAAAAAGATGAGTACATTTTTTACAATTAATTCAATAGTGTTAATATATTCAATGACCTTGAATTGAAGATGTGCATTAAGAATTGCAGCAAAAACGCTCATCGGGGGCGCCATCGCAGTTTTTATACCCAGTATGAGAATAAGGATTTGGAATAGATGAACATTTTGAGGATTCTTTACTACAACACCCGCACTTAAGACCAGAATTCCTGTGAAGATAAGCATAAGGAACGAGATGATAAGATATATAAAGAATGCAGTACTCACCACTTCAGATTTTTCTTGATTATCCTCAAGCCCAACTGCACGGGATATGTATCTCACTACTGCAGAACTAAATCCCAATCGTAATAAGTTATAATAATCGACAAAAGCCATAACAATTACGAGAAGTCCATAGGTATTATCACCCAACCTGTGAACCAAAAAAGGAAACATAAAGAAGGCAATGGCAATTTTTAAGGACGTGTTTATTGTTCTTGTAATTGACCCTTGAAATAATCGCTTTCCTCTATTCATTATGAACTCTAATATTTTTTTAAAAAATATTTATAAAGATTATTTAATTTTAATTTATCCCTGAAATATTTTCTTATTTTACATGGCATTAAACAAGCCACTAAATTCTTCAAAACTTTAGGATTGAATTCATAGAGAGAAGAATTCAGGAATTGTTTAATAGCTTTGAGGTTTCGACAATTTTCTAAATATGCATATCCAAATTTGAAATACATCTCAGACAGTCTTTTTTTTATAATTTTCTTGTATTTAGAATAAAAATCATGGTTATCAGTATAAAATTTTTTTAGAGTTGATATATCAATTTTTTGGTTTTTTTCATAATCCTGTTTACTCAAACTTTCCTTCCACACTCTACGCTTAAATAATTTTTCTTTTACCACACCGGCTTTGTAATTTTGTGCAAGCCGAAGGAAAAAATCGAAATCCTCACCTACTTCGAGATTTTCATCAAACATTCCTGTTCTCTCAAGACATGATCTTTTAAGCATAATACCCGAAGTAATGAGAAAAAAATCCATGAAGAAATCTAATAAAATATCGCCTTCGACCAATTTGACTTTACGCACATAATCTTTAATTATGTTCCCGCTTTTATCAATAAAATAATTATCACAATAAACGAATCCGATATTTAGGTCATTCTTGAATTTTAATAATTGTTTTTCAATTTTTTCGGGCAGCCAGATGTCATCTGCATCCAAAAAAGCTATATATTCATTAGAGGATTTTTTAAACCCTGTATTGCGAGCTGCAGCGGGTCCTTGATGGTGTTGATAATAATAGATGATTTTACCAGGATACAAATTACGATATCTTTGAACGGTATCCCTTGTGTCATTATTTGAACCATCATCAATAATAATAATGTTTATATTTTGATGGGTTTGATGTATTACACTTTCTATTGCTTCTGCAATAAAAATGCAATTATGTGTAGGTATTATCACATCAACATTTGGCATATGAGTAAACTTTGAAAGGTACTTTAACATGTCAATATTATAAAAAAATTATGAGTTCACTATAAAAACCCCAGTTTTGAGTGAGTGATAAATTTCATATACTTCATATTTCAACAAAGCATAAATATCTAGATTTTGGATTTTGGAGTGTAATATATAGAATTTTATTGGTAATTATTCGAAATATTTT
>JAUWMT010000075.1 GCA_030613025.1 Candidatus Cloacimonadota bacterium | reverse complement strand
AAAATATTTCGAATAATTACCAATAAAATTCTATATATTACACTCCAAAATCCAAAATCTAGATATTTATGCTTTGTTGAAATATGAAGTATATGAAATTTATCACTCACTCAAAACTGGGGTTTTTATAGTGAACTCATTGATAAATATGAGAAAAGTAACAAATTCTACAGATCGTATAGCGGACAAGGGCTTTATTCATTTCTTCGTCCAAAATTAATTAATGCTGGTTCAAATTCACTTAAACTTTTTATTGATAAAAATACGGAAACAATTTGTGAGATATTCCATGTTGTTGGTATATTATTTTGTTCAAAATGTAGAAATGAAAATTGTACTAATGACAAATTTTTTGATAACTGCATAAAAAGTAAGCATTTATGTGAAGAATTAAAGAGTTTATTAAACAGTTTTTAATCATCATCGAAACAAATTATAACTTATTTAAAGTAATTTTTCACATTATTCAAATAGATTTTTAATCAAATGGTGAAGGAGCTTGAGAAAATCGGGATTATGTGATCAGGATCAATTGGATATCACATACATTGGTACCTGTCAAACCGGTCTTGAATAAATACCCACAGGAATCAAAAAAAGTATAAGAATCATTTTGGGAAAGATACTCATTCATCGGGAGATCCATCATCTTTGCTGTTTGTAAGATCTCGTATGATGCGAATGCTCCTGCGGCATCGGTAGGTCCGTCATCTCCGTCTGTGCCGGAAGAAAGAAAATAGATACCTTCAGATCGTGTTCCGAATTTTTTCATCTCATCCAGAAAAGCAAGCGTCATTTCCTGGTTTCTTCCCCCCTTTCCTTCTCCCCGAATTGTAACAGTTGTTTCTCCTCCGCCTATGAAACACACAGATTTTTCAGGATGCTTCTCTTGCTTGATCTCTAATGCTTTATGAAATAGTCTCCGTCCGACTTCTTGTGCTTCTCCTTTCACCCAATCTGCATTTCTTTCTACACCAAATCCAAGTATTTGAGCCATGTTCTCTACAGCATCCAGTGCAACTGCATTATTCCCGATTATAATATTTTTTGTTTTATCAAAAACGAGCTTCTCGGTTTTAGGTGTATCCAGAATTTTATCATCTACTCCCCATTGAACAATTTTCATAACTTTTTCCGGAATTTTCTGAGCCAGATCATATTTTTCGATTATCCAGAGCATATCATCAAAAGAGGAATCATCATACGTGGTCAATCCTGAACCAATCACACTTATGCGGTCGTGCTCATCATCAGAAAGAATAAAATTAAGCGCAGTGGCGGGATACATCCACATAGAAAGATACCCGCCTTTTATCATGGAAATGTGTTTGCGAACGCAGTTTATTTCATCAATTGAAGCACCGCTCCGGATAAGTGCATCATTAGTTGAAATAACATCCTCAAGTGTAAGGGCGACAGTAACCCCATCGACCTTATCAATGCGTGGAACTTCGATCAGAGAAGACGCACCACCTGAGATCAAAGAAATGAAAAGTGTCTTTTCCTTTGACCGATGCGTTCTGTTCTGCAGAGCAATACCAGATTCTACACTCCATTTATCCGGCAAAGGGTGCCCTGCTTCCAGAACATGGATTTTGCCAATATGAGGATAACGTGTGGTTTTTGTAACAATCAGCCCACCGCTTATTCTTTCACCCAAAATATCATATATACCTTCTGCCATTCGCTCGCTTGCTTTTCCTGCTCCAATAACCAGTATCTCATCAAATTTTTCAAGATTGAACAAGGTATAATCATTTTGTTTGCGGAGAATCAGAGTATCCTTTTCCAAGCTGAGATAATTTTGAATAAGGCAGTAAGGATCAACCGCCTTGATAGCTTCATAAAAAAGGTCTTTCAGAACATCTAAGTAGTTATCCTGTTTCATAAAAACACACCGTAGCGAGCCAATTCACTAATCAATTGGTACTGATCCTTGAACACAATACCTTTTATACCACAATGCTGTGCAGTTTCGATATTTTCCTTCCTGTCATCAATGAACAAGCAGGAACTTGATGTAATATTCAAATCATTTAATAGTATCTCAAAATTATGGATTTCATTTTTTAAATGACCGGTATCAAAGGAGTATATTTTGTTTGAAAAAAGATGGATGAAATCGTGATATTCTTCAATATAATTTATCCATTCTTTTGCATGATCGCTGAGAAGTATTAGTGAATATCTTTTTAAAAGTTCGGCGACAAGCTCATCCATCTCTCCTATTACATGATGAAAATTATTTCTGATTATCTGTTTAAGTTCCTTTAGTGAGCAATTCCATTTCTCCGTTGTAATGATATTTCTCAGATAATCATTCTCTGTGATCTCATTCTTGCAGAGCGCTCGCAGATTCTCTCCTCCGAATCTTCTAAGCAAATTATCAGATTGCTTTCCAATCAGTTCCCCGATTTCATTATCGATTCCAACCAACCCTCTAATAAGAACTTCTGAAAGATCAAAGATAAGGTGTGTAATCGTAATGGGCATTATAAGAAAAAGAGAGGAATTTTCATTCCTCTCTTAAAATGTGTCTTCAGAGATTACACCTATGCAGTTTCGGTTTCGGTCTCTACTTCTTTGGAAAGAACACTGTAAATATAAGCTTTCACACCCATACCAATTGCAATAATGACGATAATACCAATAAAAGTAAAGAGTCCGCTAAGAAATGGAATCTTAGAAAAGATCGTGACGACAATTACAAAGATAATAACAACAATAAGCATAAGGATAAATTCGCCAAGGAAGATACTCCACTTCTTGCCGTAGGTGATCTCATTGCTTTTTCTCAGTGCACCGAGTGGTTTGATCCCTTTATCAAGGAAAAGATAGAGAGACTGTCCCCACGCAACCTGCAGTACGATGCCTGGAATGATCAATAACATAGAAGCAAAATAAATTCCGATCATCATGAAACTGTATAAAAGGAAAAACTCACCAAAATTCTTTCGATATTTCGCATCAAAAATAACCGTTGGTGAAAAGGATTCTCCTTTGCTCATATGCACAACTAGTCCCACGAGACCGATCGTTGTTCCGATGTTGAGATAAGGTATCCAAATAGTTAAGATCCATAGGACAATTGCCCCAAGTAGATTGAGGATATTTTTAAACCCATAGGATAAACCATTCGAGATAATGCTACCAATTGATAGTTGTTCGTTCATCGTTACTCCTTTGTGTAATATTTCAGCAATAATTGCCGGTGACGATTATATGGATAAAGTGAGTATGAAAAAATTATGTCAAGAATATGTGAATATTTTATCTGACTCACTCCATGAATTTTTCATAAACATAACAATTTCGTATAGTGAAATACGGAAAACGAAGTATTGAGAACGACAATTTTTTTAAATATTCCAAAAGCGTGCTAAAGAGGATTTTAAGAACGAGAGAAAGTATTAATTTTCTTCATTTAAAAAAAATATCCCCCCAATTCCATTAATTCATGGACTCTATTAAATTATAAACTTGATAAAAAATTACACAATACGCTTTTTTCCATCCATGACTGTACAAGAAATAATAGAAGAACTCAAACAAGCTTCCAATAAGGATGCAATCGAGGGCATGAAGCGTTTTGGGATCACTCCGGAGCACACATATGGAGTAAAGGTTCCAATTTTAAGACAGATCGCTAAACAAGCCGGACGAGATCACAAACTTGCTCATGCCTTGTGGGAAATTAATACGCGGGAAACAAGAATTCTTACTTCGATGATCGAAGAGGTAAACTGTGTGTCTGAGAAGGAGATGGAAAAGTTCATCCGTGAATTCAACTACTGGGAAATTTGCGATCAGTTCTGCATGAATTTATTCGAGAAACTACCTTATGCTTATGAAAAAGCAATTGAACTTGCCGGGCGCGAGGACGAATTTGCAAAGAGAACAGGTTTCGTAATGATGGCTCGGCTTGCTGTAAGTGACAAGAAAGCTCCAAATGAGAAATTCAAACCATTCTTCTCATATATTTATGATGAGTCAACCGATCAAAGAAATATGGTAAAAAAAGCGGTGAACTGGGCGCTTCGACAGATCGGAAAACGAAACAAAACACTTCATAAAAAAGCAATAGAGCTGGCTGAGAAAATCTATCAAATTGATGATCCTACCGCTCATTGGATCGCACATGATGCACTGCGAGAGCTTAAAAGTGAGAGCATAAAAAAGAGACTGAAAGATGGATAGATCAGAACAGATACAGATTTCAATTCGGGAAGCTGCTCAGCAGGATATTGATACTATAATCCAAATATGGCGGAATGCAGAACTCATCCATAAACCAAATGGACGTGATAGAAAGGAAAATCTGCACTCTCAGCTTCGGCTTCCACAAATATGTGTGTTTATCGCAGCAATAAAAAGTAAGGATGTGGCTACGATTATGGTCAGTCACGATGGAAGAAAGGGCTGGTTGAACCGTCTCGCTGTATTAAAAAATTACTGCAATAAAGGAATCGCTCAAAAATTAATTGCTCATTCTGAAAATTGGCTGGCATCTCAGGGATTGGAGATTTACGCTACGCTCATTGATGACCCAAACGACCCTTCAATGACTGTATTTATGAAAGCCGGCTATACCAAGCATAAGGATATTGTGTACTTCACCAAGAAAAAACATACTGAAGTATAATTTTGAATTCCTAATTTGAGTCCAGTCTAAAAAGTTTAAATTTAAGAAAACGAGAAACCGTTGAAACGGTTAATGTGTTTTTTTATTTCATTAACCACCAACTTAAGTTGGTGGTTAATAGGAAGATAGGAACTTCCAACCGATTCACTTGTCCCGTTAAATTTGTATTCATTTAACTGGGATCGGTTTCAAATTATTTGATGCATTTTCTAACATATCTCTAATCATGACCTTTTTAAAGTAAGCTCTAATTTCTAATAAAATTTAAAATGACAAATGTCAAATAAAAAAGAGATTCGATTTAAAGTAGAACTGCACATCAAGCTTCGACAGGAAGTGTTAATTGAATTTTTAACATTCCCTATATTGCCTTCTCCTCAACTAGGAGAAGGTTAGTTTACCCCGTGAAATCAGCTTGCTGAATATTTCACCGGGGGATGAGGTTTCAAACTTTGTTAAAATTCAATTTACATCATTTCACAATTGACTTATCACTAGTACATAATCAATAAATTTAGTGTTTTCATGTTAGATAAATACTGGATTCCCTCTGTATTCTCTGTGGTTATTTTTTCGGTTCGGTTTATCCGAGTTAGGATTTAGAAATTGAAGTAATCTATTTTTTCCGGCAAATAATGAGTTGTTTGGGGGAACTCGATTCAAAAGGTGATCCGTCGAAATCACCGAACTTCTCTACAATTTCAAAACCATTATAAAAAAGCAGGTTATCAAGCTCCTCGGGATAGTAGATCCGCATATTCAGCTCGACTGAAAATTCTTCTTTATCCCCTATTTTATAGTACCATTTGATGTGATTTATCTCGGTTGCTCTTTCGTAAATATTGTTTTCTGTGATTATAACAGTCTCATGCCCATAAGGATCTTCATATTCTGCAACCGGGAAACGATTATTCGGATCGCCTAAAAGCCGTTCCAGCCTGGGATTGAAAATATCAATGATGAAGTGCCCATTTTCTTTAAGATGCTCTTTCACTGAATCGCATAGGGCTTCGAAGCTATCCCTGTCATGAATATGAGCTATAGAATTAAAGGGAATAAAGATGAGATTGAATTTTCCGGGGATTGAGAATTTCCTGCAATCTGCATGAATAAATTTGCATGTGAGATGCTCCCTTTCGGCTTTCTCTCTGGCAACCTTTAGCATACCTTCGGAAATATCGAGTCCAATCACATTAAAGCCCTGCCGTGCAAGAGGAATAGTGATCCTGCCCGTTCCGCAGGCGAGTTCAAGAATTGGTTCGCCGTATTTCTTTGACTGGGCAATGTAAAAGGGAATGTCCTCAACTATCTCCACGTGCTGGGCATCATAGTGAAGTCCATCCAGATAGAGTGCGTGTGAATCGATTGGTTTCATTAAATTATTATTTCGTAATCTCTTCTAATACTTTTTTCATTTTTTGCAAAGCACGTCCGCGATGGCTGATCTTATTCTTTTCTTCCAAAGTGAGCTCTGCAAAGCTTTTTCCCGAATCGTGCAGATAAAATATCGAATCATAGCCAAAGCCCATTGTGCCTATTTCTTCCATGCCGATATAACCTTCGCAACGTCCTTCGACAATGTATTTTTCATTATCATTGATAATCAATACAATTACTGTTTTAAACACTGCATCCCTTTTTCCTTCAGGAATATCTGCCATTTCACGAATCAGTTTTTCTCTATTATCTGCATATGTAACATTCTCTCCAGCATATCGGGAACTGAACACACCCGGCTCACCATTAATAGCATCGACAAAAAGACCTGTATCATCAGCCATTGCAGGCATACCGGTTATTTCAAAGATCTCCCACGCTTTTTTCTCTGCATTTCCTTCGAGAGTATCACGATCTTCCACCACATCCGGAAACCGAACAAATTCCTGAAATGTAAAAATATTGATAGGCAGTACCTGCAAAAGTGCCTTGATCTCGGTTATCTTATCTTTATTATGGGTAGCCAGTACAAGTTTCATGTTAATGATGCATTCGTTTTCCATAGAAACTGTTTTACTATCTTTAAGTTATTGGATAACCTTCGCAATGGTTGAAAACCTTGCGAATGGTTTCCCCGCCCAAAAACGACCATTGCGAAGGTCTCCGCCAAAGAGCGGATATATTCGACCATTCGCAAGGTCTTAATCTCACGAGTTTTTTCATAACTGGATAAGTAATAACAAACCTCAATTGAGCTTTGACTTAATACAAGTTTCATTATAACTCAAATTTCTTTTTGATAATTTCAATAAATTTATTGTGTGAAGAAAAGGGAATTTCCGGCAGTTCATCGATCGGGAAATATCGTGCATCTAAAGCATCATCTCCGGGCTGCAGAAAGCCGCCGGTTATCTTCATAAGAAATCCAAAAGTAATAACTCGCTTATAAATTGACGAATCCTGAAAGAAATAGCCAAGAGATTCTGTAACCTCTCCGATCAAACCGGTTTCTTCTTTGAGTTCATTTACAGCACACTCTGCTGCGGTTTCGTCGATCTCCACATAACCGCTTGGTAATGCCCAGCTCCCAGACTTGGGTTCGTTCTTTCTTTTTATGAGAAGAAGTTCATGATTGTCACCCAGCACCACAAAGGCAGATGCAGGAATGGGATTTGCGTAATAGGTCCACCCGCAGGCAGGGCAATAGCGCCGAATTCTATTATTCTCGTCCGGTTTTTCTGAAAGTTTTCCCCCGCATGAAAGGCAGTAAATTGGCTCTTTTATGTACTGCACGTGACCGATTTACACTCTTTCGAGATATTTTCCTGTTCGGGTATCGATCTTCAGTGTATCACCCTTATTAATGAACATGGGAACCTGCACTTCAAGACCGGTTTCCAGCTTTGCGCTTTTCGTCACATTGCTAACAGTATTTCCTTTGATCCCCGGATCACTTTGCACTACTTCGAGAATAACGGTCGTAGGAAGCTCAATATAGATGATCTCATCCTCGGTTTGGAATAGAGCGATCTCTGTATTTTCTTTCATGAAATATTTTTTATCGCCAATAAGTTCCTCGTTTATCTCTATCTGGGCATAGGTTACAGGATCCATCACCACAAAGTTCATTCCATCATTATAAAGATATTCCATCTTTTTCTTTTCGATACGAACCTCTTCGACCTTCTCGCCGGAACGGAAAGTATTGTCAACAACCTGACCTGTTCTCACGTTTTTCAGCTTGGTTCGTACGAAAGCACCTCCCTTACCGGGCTTCACATGTTGAAATTCCACAATTTCATAAAGATTATTTTTAAAGATCATGACCATTCCATTACGAAAATCAGCAGTTGATGCCATATTTACTCCAATCTTACAATTCGTTTCTATGAGTCAGTGCGCTGGCAAGGGTTTTTGAGCTTGTGTACTCAATATCGCCTCCAACGGGCAATCCGGTTGCAAGCCGGGTTATCTTTCTTTCCGGGCTTTGCAATTTTGTTGTGATAAAAGCCATTGTTGTTTCGCCTGCACTGCTCGGGTTTAAGGCAAGTATTATTTCTTTAATATTCTCTTTCTCGATGATTTCTTTCAGTTTGGGAAAATTAATATGGCTCGGTCCAATACCGTCCAGTGGTGAGATGAGATTCCCCAGCACAAAATAGCGTCCTTCAAATACGCCTGTATCATCAATAAGATATACATCCTGGGATTTCTCAACTACACACAGGGTAGTATCATCACGCTCATCATCAGCACAGAAATGGCAGAGACTTTTCTCTGACAGCATATTGCAGCGTTCGCATTTTCGTATCGATGTGATGGAATCATGGATAAGTTCTGCAAGGTTCAGTCCCACCAGCTTATCCTGACTGATAAGATAAAAAGCAAGACGCTCCGCAGTTTTCTCGCCGATTCCGGGTAACTGCTTGAAACCGTCTTTGAGCTTTTCTAATTTTCCTTCAAACATTATGTGTTTAGTCCGGGGATTTTTATTCCGCCAGTCAAACCTGACATTTCATGTTCAATAATTTCTTTGATCTTTTGTCGGGCTTCTTCAACCGCAGCAATGATGAGATCTTCCAGCATTTCAACATCATCAGGATCAACAACTTCCTTCTCGATCTTTATCGAGATAAGCTCCTGATTGCCATTCATAACGACCTTGACCATACCGCCGCCGGCAGATGCCTCAACTGTTTTTTGTGCAAGAGCTTCCTGGCTCTCCATCATCTTTTTTTGCATCTTCTGGGCTTGCTTGAGCAAATCCTGAAGACCTTTTCCACCTTGGAACATATATCCTCCTGAATAATTCTATTGTTCCTTACGCTGTGAAACTGAGAATTTGTGTCAAATTTCACACATTATCAAAATGGGTAATTTTCAAAATATTAGGGACCACTCTGAAAAGTAATCAACCACGAAAATTACGAAAAACCCGAAAACCCGGAAAAAGAAATTTAAAAATTTAACAATTGATTCAAGATTGACGGGCAATTGGGGCATTTTATTCAATATTTTATGGTTCCTTTTATTTTTAAGTGGGTCGATATACTAAACATAAAAAATCTGAATATCCAATATCCAACACGGAATATCCAATAACCAAATATTTTTGTCGCTATTGCTCATTTTTCTTTTTCGCCGTATCAATACTCTTAAAAAGTATTGAGATCAACTCATCTGTCTCCTGCAATAAAGGAGACAATTTTGTTGAAGGTTGAATTAATTTTGTTCGTACTATTATTTTCAACCACACTTCAGTCTCTCTCAACTTTTTCAGAGACACTTTTAATATATGGATAAAATCTGCTCTCGATTCAGCAGCTTGAGCTTCTCCATAATTCGCGGCAGGTGATGTGCTGCTTCTCAAAATCTGAAATGAAATGTGTTTACCTGCCTTTGTTTCAGGCAGTTGTTCAGACACATTAATAATTCTAACAGCATAATCAATAAGACGTTCCTGTAAATCAAACTTCTTTTGATTATTTTCTTTATTCTTTTCTTTCTCACTCATCTATCTTTTTCCTTCATACTTGGATATTCCGTGCCTGCCCCGTGTAATCTTCTTTTTCTTTTATTACACTGTGGTTGGATATTGGATATTATTTTCAACTAACCCAATTATTGCTTCAATGAGCCTATTTTATACTAAATAAATCTGATATCAGATTGGTAATTAAAGAAAATTCTTAAAATTGACTATCCCCGTGGCAGAGCCAAGGAGTATTTCGCCAATTTTATTTCAATCCAATGATTGAAAACCGAATTTTCATTATTTTACCTCACCCCAGCCCTCTCCAAAATGGAGATGGAGAAATCGGAAACCCCGAGGCAGAGCCTCGAGGAATTA
>JAUWMT010000032.1 GCA_030613025.1 Candidatus Cloacimonadota bacterium | reverse complement strand
AAAATATTTCGAATAATTACCAATAAAATTCTATATATTACACTCCAAAATCCAAAATCTAGATATTTATGCTTTGTTGAAATATGAAGTATATGAAATTTATCACTCACTCAAAACTGGGGTTTTTATAGTGAACTCATTTCATATTTTAAAATAGATTATTATCAAGCAAATTAATAATTCTTAGTCAAGTAATATAATAAATTTATATTTGTACTAACAACCATATTGACATTACCCACTATTTCATTGACACAAACTATCAGTCCTCTCTTTTTTGAAAAAAAATCTTTTTGGAGAAGGATTAATGGACAAATTACTGCTCCTCGGTGATGAAGCCCTTGCTCAAGGTGCGCTTGATGCAGGTCTCTCCGGTGCTTATGGCTACCCCGGCACACCCTCAACAGAAATCTTTGAATATGTTCAACACAGCAAAGAAGCTGCGCAGCGGAATGTACATCGTACCTGGTCTGCGAACGAAAAAACAGCAATGGAAGAAGCCCTCGGCATGTCATATACAGGCAAACGCGCTTTGGTAACCATGAAGCATGTGGGACTCAACGTTGCTGCCGACCCCTTTGTGAACTCCGGCATCACGGGCGCAAACGGAGGACTCGTTGTAGCTGTCGCAGACGACCCATCCATGCACTCATCTCAAAACGAACAGGATTCCCGTCATTATGGCAGGTTCGCACTTGTTCCTGTTTTTGAACCTTCAAATCAGCAGGAGGCATATAACATGACCTTTGATGCCTTCGCTCTTTCAGAAAAATACGAAACCCCTGTCATTATGCGGCTTGTTACCCGTCTTTCGCACTCTCGCGCAGGTATTGTTCGCACGGATCAACTCAAAGAAAACGAGATCAAGCTTCCGGAAAATCCAAACCAATTTGTACTTCTTCCGGCTTTTGCACGGACGAATTACATAAATCTTATTGAAAAGCAGAAGCTTCTGGAAAAGGAGTCCGAAAATTCAAAATACAATGAGTATCATGACGGAAAAGACAAATCTCTCGGCATTATTGCCTGTGGACTTGGTTATAATTATGTGAAGGAAAACCACGTTGAAGCCGAGTGCGAATATCCCATTCTGAAAATTTGCCAGTATCCGCTTCCGAGAAAACTTATTCAGAAAATCGTCGATGAATGTGATGAAATTCTTGTTGTGGAAGACGGCATGCCTGTTGTCGAAGAATGGCTGCGCGGCTACCTTGATAATTGCCTGAAAATCAAGGGACGCATGGATGGCACTCTTCCACGATGGGGTGAGCTCGATCCTGCAAAACTTCGAACCGCACTTGGTCTCGAACCCCATCCAATAAAAGAAATTCCCGATATCGTGAAAGGACGTCCACCCGAACTCTGCAAGGGCTGTCCGCACCGGGATTCCTATACTGCATTGAATGAAGCAATGAAGGAATATGGACCCGGTCATGTTTTTGGTGACATCGGATGCTACACACTTGGATTTCTTCCTCCATTCAATGCAATCAATAGCTGCGTGGATATGGGCGCATCAATTTCCATGGCAGTCGGCGCTGCAGATTCGGGATTGTTCCCTTCCATCGCAGTGATCGGCGACTCTACCTTTGGTCATTCCGGCATGACACCGCTTCTCGATGCAGTGAACTCAAAAGCGAATATTGTAGCATTCATTCTTGATAATAGTATTGTTGCAATGACCGGAATGCAGGATTCTGCAGTAACCGGAAGAGTAGAAGATATTTGTCTTGGCATTGGTGTTGATAAAGAGCACCTTCGCGTTATTAATCCACTGAAAAGTCACCACGAAGAGAATGTAAAGATCATAAAAGACGAGATAAATTATAACGGTGTTTCAGTTATTATTCCTCGCCGTCCCTGTATTCACATTGCTGCAAAACTCAGGAAACAGAAGTAGAGGGAGGACATCATGAAAAAAGATATAATACTAGCAGGCGTGGGCGGACAGGGCATTCTATCCATCGCAACTATCATTGGTTATGCAGTTGTGAAAACAGACTTATATCTCAAACAGGCAGAAGCGCACGGCATGTCACAGCGTGGCGGTGCAGTGGAATCTCACCTTCGTATTTCCGACAAAGAGATTCACTCCGACCTCGTTCCACATGGTCGCTCTGATATGATCATCTCATTGGAGCCAATGGAATCGCTTCGTTATTTTCCCTACCTTAAACACGACGGTTGGCTTATCACGAACATCACTCCCTTTGTGAATATTCCAAATTATCCTGAAATGGAACATCTTCTCAAAGAAATAAAAGGGCACAAAAACAGCATTGCGATCGATAGTGATGCCATCGCTAAGGAAATCGGTTCCCCACGTTCCATGAACATGGTCATGCTCGGTGCCTCAGCGCCTTTCCTTGAAATTCCTTTTGAAATGCTTGAGGATGGCATTCGGGCAGTTTTTGGACGAAAGGGTGAAGATATCGTGCAAAAAAATCTCGATGCTCTGAATAGAGGAAGAGACTTTACAGAAAAGCATATAAATAAATAACTCATGAATAATCGCAAAAATCTTGTAACCCGGCTTAAGCAGTTCATTCATCATGAGAACCTGATCGAGCAAGGCGACAAATTGCTAATCGGAGTATCCGGCGGCGTTGATTCCACTGTACTATTGTATTTGCTGAAGAAAATCACGGCCGAGTTCAAACTCACGACTCTTGCTGCTCATGTCAATTATAATCTTCGTGGCGACGAATCTAATGAGAATGAGCGATTCGTGAAAAATCTTTGCTACAAGTGGGGCATTCCACTTATCGTTCATAATGTCACGATCACAGATGAATCAAATATTGAAAACACTGCGAGAAAGATACGCTACGGCATTTTCAGAGATCTTTTAAGAAAATATAACTTCAATAAGATCGCAGTCGGGCACAATATGAATGATCAGGCAGAGACCTTTTTGCTGCATCTTTTCCGTGGTAGTGGGTTCACCGGTTTGAAGGGTATGCTTCCAAAGGGTCGTAGTATCATTCGTCCACTGCTGAGCTTCAAGCGTGAAGAGATCTCTACTTTTGCAGAGAAAAATAACATCAAATTTTCCTATGATTCGTCCAATGACGACCTTGGGTATGACAGGAACAAGATACGTCATCGCATTCTCCCTATGATCACGGAGCAATTCAATCCCACAGTTATCAATAAGATCTATGACAGCTCTCATATTTTCCAGAAGACAGATATGTTCCTGCAAACCCACAGTAAAGACATTTTTAAGGAAGTCGTACAACAAAAAAATGAGAACAAATACGTTGTGCTTCTAGACAAGCTCAAACAAAGTGAAGTGCTTTATTTCTATGTATTCAGAAGAATTTTTGGCTTATTGTCCGGTTCCGAATCTGATTTTTATTCCGCCCATCTTTCTGAAATTTATGAGCTTCTTAGAAGACCCGGGGGCAAATTCATTCACCTGCCCCACAATGTCTATGCTGTAAAAAATGCTAATACGCTCATTTTTACGATGTCGCCTCCTGTTTATACCGCTTCTGATTATTCCCGCGAGATCAAACGTTACACGCGACAAATCCTATTCGATGATTTTCATATAATGCAGTCGGAAATAAAAGTATTGCCAATTCACGGATTCAATTTTGATGAGAATGATAGCTGCTATATCGATTTTGATAAAGTTGCTTTTCCGCTGAAAGCAAGATATCGTCAACCCGGTGATAGCTTTATTCCGCTTGGTATGCAGAATCCAAAGAAACTAAAAAACTTCTTCATCGATGAGAAAGTGCCACGGCTTGAGCGGAAGAAAAAGATAATCATTGAAGATCAAAATAGAATTATCTGGGTTGCAGGAATGCGCATACATGAGTATGTCAAGGTCACCTCGCGCACTTCCCACGTACTCCGTATCAAAATCATGAAAAAATTAGAGGACTACCGCAAAGCGCGGCGTCTATGAAATAAAGTTTTGACAAACTTTCGTTTAGAGTATATTATACACTAAATGTTTAAACCAAATATATAAAAGGGTTTCGTATGCATTATGATATAGAAAAAATTCTTTATTCCGAGCAGGACATTCAGCAAAAAGTTGAAGAGCTCGGCAAGCAGATATCACGAGATTACAAAGATAAGAATCCCATTCTTATAAGCATTCTCAAGGGTGGTGTCGTATTCCTTGCAGATATTATGCGAGCACTTGACATCCCTATCGAGATCGAGTTCATGGGTGTGGCAAGTTATGGCAATTCCACAAAAAGTTCTGGTGTGGTTCAAATCACAAAAGACTGCAATACTGATATTAGTGACAGACACGTGCTGATCATTGAGGATATCGTTGATACCGGACTTTCGCTAAAATATATCACACGTTACCTACAGGGCAAGAATCCCAGTTCTTTAAAAATATGCGTGCTTATGGACAAAGTCGATGCCCATGAGCTGGATATTGAAATGTCATACAAAGCTTTTGACGTGCCAGATGAATTCATCGTGGGATATGGCTTGGATTACGATGAAAAATATAGGAACTTACCCTATATTGGAATTTTAAAAAAGGAGATATATCAGTAAATGGCAAATCAAACACCTCCGGGAAAAAATAATAATCAACCTCCCAAAAATAAATTGCCCATTAAATCACCAAAAGGAAGCTCTCTTCTTGTCTGGCTTATTGTCATTCTGGCAGTTGTCGCCTTCTTTCAGCTTTTCTCTGCCGGGACAGGTTCATCAGAAGCTTCTTACACACAGTTCCGGAATGATTTAGAAACTGGCAAAGTTTCAAAAATAATTTTTAGCGGAAAAGATATTTCTTACTTTATCGGCAGTACAAAAAAAACTACAAATATTCCTTTTGATGATCCGGATCTCGTAAAAAACATTGCAGCAACCTATAAAGACATTGAAATAATTTCCAAGAAGCCATCTATATTCACAACACTTCTCTCGTACTGGTTGCCCTTCATAATATTCATTGGATTCTGGATCTTTATCATGAGAAGAATGCAGGGTGGTGCCGGGAAAGCTTTCAGTTTTGGCAAAAGCCGTGCAAAGATGTTCGCCGGCGGCCGCTCTAACAAGACTTTTAAAGATGTCGCCGGTGTAGATGAAGCAAAAGAAGAACTTGAAGAGATCATTCAATTTCTCAAGGATCCAAAGAAATTCCAGAGATTAGGTGGCAGGATCCCGAAGGGCGTCATTTTGCTTGGACCTCCAGGAACAGGAAAAACTTTACTTGCAAAAGCTGTTGCAGGAGAAGCAAATGTGCCTTTCTTTAGTATAAGTGGCTCCGATTTCGTCGAGATGTTCGTCGGTGTTGGAGCTTCTCGTGTTCGTGATCTCTTTGAGCAGGGAAAGAAGCATTCACCCTGTATCATCTTCATAGATGAGCTCGATGCAGTTGGTCGCCACCGGGGGGCAGGACTTGGCGGAGGTCATGATGAACGAGAACAGACACTCAATCAGCTCCTTGTTGAAATGGACGGTTTTGAGGATAATGAAAGCGTTATCATAATTGCCGCCACGAACAGACCTGATATTCTTGACCCAGCGCTTCTTCGTCCCGGACGTTTCGACCGACAAGTCGTAGTAGATAGACCCGATGTAAAAGGGAGAGAAGGTATTCTGAAGGTACACGTAAAGAAAGTCCCTCTTGCAAAGGATGTGAAGCTCTCTGTGATCGCTAAAAGCACCCCCGGCTTCTCCGGAGCTGATCTTGAAAACCTTGTGAATGAAGCAGCACTCTGGGGTGCGCGTGTAGGACATAAATCTGTACAAATGGATGATTTTGAAAGCGCAAAAGATAAAGTGCTCATGGGTAGGGAACGCCGAAGTATGGTACTCACTGACGAGCAGAAAAGAAATTCTGCTTATCACGAAACAGGTCATGTGATGACTGCTAAGTTCATACCCGGTAGCGATCCTATCCATAAGGCGACGATCATACCCCGCGGTCGCTCCCTCGGTTCAACCCATTTTCTTCCTCTTGATGATAGACTCACCTACTCAAGAAGCTACTGCGAATCTACGATTGCACACCTGCTTGGTGGACGTGCTGCTGACGAGATCGCAGGAGGTGAACCTACGACCGGAGCGGGAGATGACATAAAGAAAGCAACGGAATTGGCAAAAAAAATGGTGTGCGAATGGGGCATGAGCAAAAAGATCGGTCCTATGACAATCGTGGATAAAGATACAAATATATTTCTCGGCAAAGAACTCGGCAGACCGAATAATCATAGCGAAGACCTTACAAAACTCGTCGATTCAGAGATTAAAACTATCATAGAAAAACAATTCCAGCGATGCTTGAAAATAATCTCTGATAATGAACCCCTACTTCATACACTTGCCAACGAACTACTGGATAAGGAAACCCTCAGCGGACAGGAAATCGATAAGATTTACCAAAAATATATCACTGGGAATCTTCAAAAAGAAGAAAAAAAACAGAAAAATAAGAGTAAGAAATCATAGGATATAAAAGATAATGGAAGCGATAAAGTTTAAGGGAACAACAATACTCGGCGTTAAGATCGGGAAAAAAGTAGCAATTGGTGGAGACGGACAGGTAACACTCGGCGATACTATTTTCAAAGCAACTGCTCATAAAGTACGCAGACTATATGAAGGACAGGTCATTGCAGGTTTTGCCGGCGCAACCGCCGATGCGTTTACTTTATTTGAAAAATTTGAAGAGAAACTTAAAAAATACAAGGGCAATCTTATGAGAGCTGCCGTCGAACTCGCAAAGGAATGGCGAACAGATAAATTCCTTCGACGCCTTGAAGCAATGATCATTGCGGGTAATGCCAACCATCTGCTTGTGATATCAGGTACCGGCGACTTAATCGAGCCAGACCACAATATTGCAGCTATCGGTTCTGGCGGTCCCTATGCAAAAGCAGCTGCTATGGTTCTCGTCAAAGATAAGAAAAAGAACCCAAAAGAGATCGTCTCAGAAGCGCTAAAGATCGCTGCTGAAATCTGTATCTATACTAATAATAATACCGTTATAGAGGAAATCTAAATGGACATGCACGAACTCACCCCCAAACAGATAGTAAAAGAACTTGATAAATATATTATCAGCCAGGATAATGCAAAACGCGCTGTAGCTATCGCACTCCGAAACCGCTGGAGAAGACAGAATGTGTCCGAAGAACTTCGCGATGAAATACTTCCAAATAATATCATTTTGATAGGACCTACCGGCGTGGGCAAAACGGAGATATCCAGAAGACTCGCCAATCTCGTCAATGCTCCCTTCATCAAGATAGAAGCTTCAAAATTCACTGAAGTGGGCTATGTAGGTCGGGATGTCGAATCTATAATTCGTGAGCTTGTCAGTCTTTCCATCAACCAGGTTCGCGACGAGCTTACTTTTGAGGTTGAAGAAGAAGCACGAGAACGGGCAGAAGAAAAGGTTCTCGACCTCCTGCTCCCTCCCCTCAAACGCCTGAGAAAAACAAATCTCTCCCTTGAAGATCAAAAGCTGGAGCGTAAAAAATTTAAAGAGGAAAAAGAGAAACACGGGAGAACAAGAGCAAAACTCCGAAAGATGCTCCGGAGCGGCTCGCTTGATAACAGAGAAGTAGAGATGAAACTTGATGAAATGCCTGAGCCGCGTATCGAAGTTTTCTCAGGCATGGGCATGGACAGTTTTGATATAAATATGGGTGAGATTCTCGCAGGTTTTCTGCCAGTGCACTCATCGGGAGGGAAACGGAAAAAGATGAAGGTTGGTGAAGCACTCGATTATATCTTTTATAATGAGTCAAAAAAACTTGTTGATATGAGCGATGTAAAAGAGATCGCTATAACACGCGTTGAAGAAAACGGCATTGTCTTCCTCGATGAGATCGACAAGATCGCCGGCGCGAAATCTCAGCACGGACCTGATGTATCACGCGAGGGTGTTCAGCGTGACCTCCTTCCTATAATCGAAGGCACAAATGTTCCCACAAAATACGGCATGGTCGATACGACCCACATCCTCTTTATTGCTTCGGGAGCATTCCACGTTTCCAAACCCTCAGACCTTATTCCCGAATTACAGGGACGATTCCCAATTCGAGTGGAGCTGAAAAGTCTTACTGAAGAGGATTTCGCAAAGATATTGACGCTTCCCAAAAATGCACTCATCAAACAATATACCGAAATGCTTAAAACCGAAGGAGTGGAAGTCCGGTTCACACCAGGTTCGATCAAGGAGATATCAAATTTTGCTGCACTCGCAAACACAAAGATGGAGGACATCGGCGCCAGAAGATTGCATACTGTCCTTTCCATACTTCTGGAAGATTACCTCTACGAATTACCGGACAACAAGACTGAAAAGATCAAGATCACAAAAGATCTGGTTACCCAAAAACTTGGAAAGATCATTACCGACGAAGATCTGACGAAATATATTCTTTAAGCCAATATTATTTCTTTTTGATATTTCCATATTAGATGGAAAAGAGAAATGTACCCGAAACATAATTGCTTTCGGCTCTTTTAGTATCCTGATTTACCTGCTTCTTAAATATTTAGATTTATTCCAACGATAAAAATTTCCGAATTATCAACATACGCATAAGCCATCTTTTTCGTAATATGAGCCGGAGAATAATTGCCATTTTTGTCAATGAGAATAAGACCTCTTACCATCTTTACCAATTTAATTTTTATTGGCACGCAGAACCACACAGACTTGACAGATTTTCGAAGATACCATTATTGAATCTTTTAAACCGCCAGTCTCCGTTACACTTCAGTCTTTCGAGACTCGAATTCCCCGATGAATCGTGATATAAAGACACAGAAGAGCGACCCACCTCCTCTCATTACCAAAGCTCTCACCAGTTCTCTCGTTCCCAAAGCTCTCACCAGTTCTCTCATTCCCAAAGCCCTCTTTGGGAATGCATAAGTCCGAACTTCCTGATATGAAAAATGCATTCTGAGCTCCACTCTCCTTTGTCGCGTGAAGTCCAGTCTGACTCTTCTTGAAATAGAAACCGCTACCCGGTTAATATTTATTACCCTTTTCGGTTTTCCCCAAGTCGAGTTTAGAAAAATTTTGGGGATATGCAAGCAAGCACCACGAAATTATTGACAAACATTCTAAATGAAAATGATTTTTGTTTATCATAATGGAGAATTTGAAATGATCGATAAGTTTATAGAAATTTTAAGAGAACATAATCTTAAGAAAACCCCAAAACGGATAGCGATTCTGCAATTGCTCGAAAGCCAATCAACATATATTTCACCCTTGGAGCTCTGGGATATTCTTAAACAGCAATTTACAAGGATTGGATTGCCCACAGTGTATAGGATACTTCAGCAATTTCAAGAGATCGGCATTGTCGCTTCAATACAGAAGGAGGACAACCAGCTTTATTATTTTCTGTGCTCGACACAGCAGGATCATCACCACTTTATATGCAGGAAATGCCACAAGGTATCTTGCGTGGAATACTGTGATTTTGATACCATAAAGCAGCTTGTTGAAAATCAGCTTCAATCGAAAGCAGAAACACACTTCCTTCAAATCGAAGGATTATGCAAAGAGTGCCGGGATTCATGAAAAAATATGTGCCCGTGCTGATGCTCTTCTTTCTCATCACAACCTGCGCTAAACCTATTGAAAAATCAGATAAGCTCGACATCTTTGTCAGTGTGCTTCCGCAGAAATATTTTGTCGAACGCATTTCTGGTGATAAGGCGAATGTTCACGTTATGGTGCTTCCCGGACACAGCCCTGCAACCTATGAGCCCACCCCTTCTCAAATGAAGGAAATTTCTCGGGCAGAGATATATTTCCGCATTGGAGTTCCCTTTGAAGAGATCTGGATGAAGAAGCTCGCTCTACTTAATCCTGAATTGGAAATTGTTGATACAAGAGAAGGTATTGCTTTACGCCCGATGGATTCATTCATTACACTTCAGCAACAAATGGCTCACCAACGCGTTGACGACCAAAAAGAAGATCACGATTACTATAATCAAAAAGACCCGCACATCTGGCTGAGCCCTGATCTTGTAAAAATTCAGGCACGAACTATATGTAAAAATCTGCAATTTATCGATCCGGGAAATAGTGAATATTATTCTGAAAATCTGCAAAATTTCCTGGATGAGCTCACTGCTCTTCAGCACTATTTCAATGAGCACCTGTCACAGCTCGAACATAAAGAATTTCTCGTTTTTCATCCTTCATGGGGATATTTGGCAGACGAATTCGGCATGGTCCAGATCCCCATTCAAATTGAGGGTAAATCTCCAGCACCAAGGCAGCTTGCTGAAATCATTGCCTATGCGAAAGAAGAAAATATTCGCGTTATCTTTGTGCAAAAACAGTTCAGCACATCTTCAGCTCAAACTATAGCTCATGCAATTCAAGGAAAAGTCATTTCAATCGATCCGCTTGCAGAAAATTATATCACAAATATGAGATCAATCGCTGATATTTTTATGGAAGTGCTCGATGAAAAATAACGCAGCAGAACCAATAATTGCTTTTCGTGGTGTGGATTTTTCCTACAACGGCGAGCTGGTCCTCGAAAATATCTCAATCGAGATAGACAGGAATGATTTCGTTGCAATTCTCGGACCTAATGGCGCCGGTAAAACTACGCTGATCAAACTCCTGCTGGGATTTCTCAAACCAGGCAAGGGCACGATTTCAATTTTGGGACAAAGACCGGCAAAAGCACGGAAAGCCATCGGATATGTTCCGCAATACAGCATCTTTGACAAAGATTATCCCATTCATGTGATCGATATCGTAAAAATGAACACACTCACCGCAAACTCGCTGTTCCCATCATATAAAAAAGAAGTAACGGTAAAAGCATTTTCTCTTTTGCAAAAATTAGAGATCCAGAATCTGGCATACAGAAATTTTCATGAACTCTCCGGTGGTCAGAAACAGCGTGCGCTGATTGCAAGGGCGCTCATAAACGAACCGGAAATCCTCTTGCTGGATGAGCCGACTGCAAGCGTGGATGCCACCATGGAAAAGGACATTTACGACACGCTCAAAATGCTCAACGAAAGCACGACAATCCTCCTGATCACCCATGATGTCGGATTTGTCTCTGCCTATGTGAACAAAATTTGCTGCTTGAATCGCTTTGCCTCCATGCATTCTGTAGAAGAACTGACAGGAAAATCCCTGTTTGACATATACAGCGAGAGTAGCAAATTCCTCCAGCATCATTGCAATTTATAACCATGAATGAATTGATCACGAGCATCGCAACATATACATTTTTGCAAAATGCGATCATCGCAGGAATTCTGGCGAGCATTGTATGTGGAATAACCGGCACGTTTGTAGTCGTTAAAAAGATAACCTTTATCAGCGGCGGGATCGCCCACGCAGTTCTCGGAGGAGTGGGTATTGCATACTATCTTGAAATGCCACCCATCATCGGTGCCTTTGTCTTTGCAATTTTGTCTGCAATAATCATCGGACTTGTGAAGCTGAAAGCAAACCAGCATGAAAACACTGTCATCAGTGCGCTTTGGGCAATGGGCATGGCTGTTGGAGTGATTTTCATGTATCTTACTCCCGGTTACAGCGCAGACCTGCTTTCCTATCTTTTTGGAAACATACTCATGGTTTCCTCCACAAATCTTTATATCCTTGCAGGACTTAATGTGTTCATCATCCTTATTGTGCTAATACTTTACAGACAGTTCGTCGCGATCACCTATGATGAGGAGCAGGCACGGTTGCGCGGTCTTCCTGTAAATTTTTTGTATATCCTTCTCCTTTGTATTATCGCACTTACCATTGTAGTCCTTATACAAATTGTTGGTATTATTCTCGTGATTGCGCTTCTGAGTCTGCCTGCTGCGATTGCCGGTTTATACACACGAACCCTGCACGCCATGATCTTTTCTGCTATTGGGCTGGGCATGGTTTTAACTTTGAGCGGAATAGCAATTTCCTTTTCTGCGAACATTCCAACCGGCGCGACTATCATCATCTTATGCGGTCTGGTTTACCTCATTGCGATAAATCTTACACGATTCATATACAAAAAAAAGGCTCTTTGAAGGATTAAGTGGACAAGTTGAAAATAATGTCCAATATCCAACACGGAATATCCAAGCATGAAGGAAAAGAATAAAGAAAATTATTAAAAGAAGTTCGATTTACAGGAACGTCTTATTGATTATACGGTTAGATTCTGCTCCAAATTACGGAGAGGCACAAAGTGCTGAAACAATCTGAAACCTTGCGAATGGTCTTGACCTTCGCAATGGTTGTGAACGGATTACCATTGCGGAGGTTTTTAACCATCCGCAAGGCAATCGAAGTGTGGCTGAAGATAATAGTTCGTTCAAAATTAATTCAACCTTCAACAAAATTGTCCCCTTTATTGCAGGAGACAGATAAGCTGATCTCAATACTTTTCCACCACCTGGGCGGATACGGCGAAAAAGTAAAATGAGCGATAGCGATAAAAAAACTTCCGGCTTCATTTCAGTCTTCACTTCGTTATGCCCAGACAGGACGCCGTGACAGGTCCGTCTTCGCTGTGCTATGTCGAGATAAATGGATATTGGATATTCATATTTTTTATATTCAGCATATTGACTAACTTAAAAATAAAAGAATCCATAAAAAATTGACCTCTTCTAACAGCATGTTCTTTTCCATCAAACTCTAATGGATGAATAATATGGAAAAATCACTTTTTACAGATACTGATATCATGTTTCAAACGCTCAGTTATGCCACACGCTTGCTTGCATCTGAAAAAGATCTCGATCAGCTTATTGATAACGCCCTTGATATTCTCTCTGACTTCGGGCACAGTAAGAAGGTAGAATTCATAATCCTTGAAACGGACAATAACCAAGAAGCCATTTTAGCAGGATTGCTGGAAAATGGGCTCATTTCTCGTTTGAATAAAGAAATCAATATCAAAGATTCGAAATTAGAGGAAATCATCGCACATAAAAACCCTAAGATTCTATCAGTTGATTCGCAAACAAAGATATATCTTCCCCTGATCGGCTCCGGGAATAACGCAATCGGCATTCTGGCTTTGCATGTAAATAATCAAAAAAAGCTGGAAGATATTGAGCTGAACTCTCTCATTATTCTGACCACGCTGATCTCGGTCTCGCTGGAATATGCACAATCTGCAAGACTGGCAATGTTTGACTCCCTCACCGGATTGTATATTCGCAGGCAGATGGACATACGGCTTCAGGAAGAGTTGCACAGAATAAAACGGTATGGCGGTTCACTTGCACTTTGCATGATCGATATTGATCATTTCAAGAAAGTAAATGATACTTACGGACATCTTTTCGGGGACAAAGTTTTGATAGAACTCGCACAGCTTATAAGGAATACCATTCGCATCAATCTCGATGTGCCATGCAGATTTGGAGGAGAAGAGTTTATGATAATCTTACCAAATACAGATGAGAAGAAAGCACTTGAAATGACAGAACGTCTTCTTCAGCTCTGCCAAAAGCATTCGTTTACCTATAATGACCAAACCATTCACGTTACCTTCAGCGCTGGAATAACATCAACAACTGCTTCTGCTATCTCACCAAAAGAACTCATTGCACAGGTGGACGCAATGCTTTACAAAGCAAAAGAAGAAGGAAGAAATCGGATCTGCGTGAGAAGAGAAGAATAGTTCACAAGTCTTAAATCGTTGTTCGGTGTTCGTTATTCTTAGTTTAAATTTAATGTGAAAATCTCGAATGTCGATTAACCCCGATACGCTTCGCTACGGGGCAGACGAATGATGATTTAAGAAGATGGTCGTGCAGAATAATCCATTCATCGAAAAAATACAATCATTTCTAAGAGTTCGGTTGTTTTATGAGCTTATGAATTCTACTTATTCTTCAATAATTATTGCGTCGGCTTCGTCATAGCAAAAGTCTGCCATCTCTTCATCATACATGAAATAATAGCAGTCGCCAATGTAATAGAGATAATCCTTTACATCTGCCATATCACCCTGCTGACGGGCAATTGTAAGTGCTCTTTCATAGTAAACAATAGCTTCCTCCCAGTCTTCAAGATCAAAATCATATACTTCAGCGATGATAAGATTGAAAAATTCTTCCTCATCTTTATCATCTATCTTTTTTGCATATTCAATACCCAATGTATAATAGTCGATTGCAATGTAATATTTCTCATTATCCTCACTAGCCCTGCCAAGATGATTATAGGCACTGAGAATCCCATCAAAATCGTCAATAACTTTTGCCAGGTTGAGCGCTTTTGCATAATATTCTATTGCTTCACTGTAGTAAGTACGATTGTGATAAGTTGCACCAATATTGATATATAAACTAACATATTGACCCTCATTTCCGAGCATTTCATCAATTTGAAGAGCTAAAGAGAAGCAATCAAATGCCATAATATAATTCGACATCTTTTCATCAGAGGTGCCGTCCGCAGAATTCAAAGAGTAACCTGCATGTGAAAGTGCATCGCCAAGTTCATCGAGACTGGGATCGTCGGTTAGTATCTCTGCCTTTGCGGATTTAAGATAAAGAAGCGCCGGAACATTCTTGTCGTCACTGTCTTCTACCTGCTCAGCATCAAACCAATAGTCGTCTGCAAGAGTTTGATAGGACTCATCATAATCAGGATACTTAACTGTGATATCCGATAGCAATTGCTCGGCTTGATCAAGGATAGTATTTTTAACACCTGATTCTTGCTTCACGATCAGGTTATCAATCTTGATATATTGCTTTTTGAAGATCACATATCCAATACAGTCCCCAAAAAAGGATTCAAATCTATAGGAATCAACCCACTCTTCGTTAATGAAAAAATTATACTGGCCGTTGGATTTCCTGATGGTCAGCGTGTTCGTTGCGTTATATGAATGCAGGACATCCGACTCTGTCCAGTCAATAAGACTCGTCCATTCGTCATCATCATATTTTCCATAGCGGTAGTAACCGTTATCGGAAATGTTGAAACAGTATAGATTTTCGATATCTTTCATGCCCCAAACTACTCCATAGCCGTAATCGTGAACCCCGTCTGCATGAGTGATAGTGGTGGATATCTCGAAATCATCTTCGGGAATAATATCAACATAGTTCCACAGAAAATAGCTTCTGTCTTCTCTTTTATGCTCGAAAAGGCAATAGCCATCCCTTATTTCCGCAGACATTTCATCATCGCTTCCCTCAAACCAATTCTGGTAATTATCAGTGAAATCTTCGCTAAATATACTCTCATAAGCATGTATTGTATTGGGATGAAAAGTTAAAATAGCACACGATGCTATAAAAAAAATGAAGAATAATTTCTTCATGGATCCCCCTAATTGTAATTCTGTTGTATTATTAAATTATTTGATCCCATCACATGCGGATAAGCACGTAATAGGAATTTGTTTTCTGGTCTTTCCAGCGTTCAATAACTTCGATATTGTGCAATTCAACATTCACATTTTCATTGAACTTGCTCATCAGTTTGTCTTCATTTATCAATATTTCCGCTGCATTATTCAGGGATATCTTTCTAGCGAGATTGAGTATTGCATTGTTTTCTGCTCTGTCCCATGCTTTGTGTTCATTAAATATCCGATTGCATGAACCGATAGCATAAATATATTCCTTATCCTGAGGAGGAGTACTGATCCACTTGCATTCTTGGGAAAATGTCTGGAGTTCTTTCAGCGCATCGAGAGGTGAATAAGAGTGTATTACGATCATAATATTTTTGGTGGCAAAAGTGTCTGCGTGGGCAAAGTGCTTTTGTAGAGTCTTTTCGTCTGAAGGAGATTCCCCTACGTGTATAAAGAGAGAATCGTACACCAGGTCAAGCCCTTTGATGGATTGAATATATGTTTGAGTTCCCAGTACATAGCAGTGGGATAATTTCACGAAATTATCGATTGCGTGCCCGGTCGCTTCTTTTGTGCTTGATCCTTCAGAAAAATACACAGGTCCATATCCGGTTACTGCATTCTGCGGATTGATGAACCATTTGGGATATTTTGTTTGTTTGGGAGTTTTTATACTTTTTTGTGATGATGCGCACGAGAGTACCAGCAGCACTGCGAGTAAACCAAAAATGATCTTTTTCATGAACTGAAAAGAGAAAACCCCGAGAAATGATCCCGGGGTTTTCTAAGACATAAGAAAATTATTGGTTCTGCTCATCTTGCTGATATTTTTCAATATCAGTTTCAAGGTCTTCAAAAGCTTGAGAAGCGCGGAATCTGTCATAAAGCTGCAAGTTTTTTACTTTCTTTACGACTTCCTGATTGAATTCCACGAGGGGAAGTTCCATGAGCATGTATGCTCTGAACATACCGCCGCTTTCGGGAACGATTTTCTGCTCGCGAACTTTGCTGCCCTTAAGCGTCTGGTTGGCGATGTTCTTCATGGTCTGGCTGTAGAATGCATTCAATTCTGCATCTTCGCCGCTTCCGACTTCTTCCTGGAAACTCTTTACAAGTACAGAGACCTTTGTTTCAAGCTGCTGTGCAATATCTGCACGTGCGCCAGCTTTTGCTTTGTCGAGTGCAAGCTGCATCATGGTTGACGTTGCCGAATTTACACCAAAAAGGTAATCAGTATCCTTTGGTGGATTTAAGAACCAATCCGGAATGGTGGATTCTTTCACTGTTTTTTCGCCGCCGCCGCAGCCAATAGCGCCTACGACAAATGCTGCAATAAGTAAACCGAAGAGTATTTTCTTCATGCTACCTCCTAAATTATTCGGTTTTATTCTTCACATATTATTTTTGCTTCATATAAGCTTAGTCATTCAGTATTAATGCTTACAAGATTGTCAAATAATTTGATTGACAGAATATTTCTTGTGCTCAATTTTTTAATTAAGAAAGGACATGTTATGAAATCGATTTCTATAAAAACCGGTTCGCAGTTCGATACGATCAATATAACTGCACAGATTCAAAACCTTGTAGATGATTCCGGCATACTTAAAGGAATAGTGCACATCTTTGTACCACATACAACCGCAGCAGTTACCATTAACGAAGGAGCTGATCCTTCTGTCATGAAAGACATAATGAAGGAACTCGATAAGATCGTTCCTCTTCGGGATAATTACCAGCACATGGAAGGAAATTCTGCAGCACATATAAAATCTACGCTGGTGGGTGCTTCCGAAATGGTTATGATCGAAAACGGCTCTCTTGTACTCGGCACGTGGCAGGCGATATTCTTCTTCGAGTTTGACGGTCCACGAAACAGAAAAGTCTTTGTGAAGATATTGGAAGGATAGTCTCTTTTAACGGTTCTTTTCAGAATTGAGTGGGTAAATAAAAAATAATATCCAATATCCAACACGGAATATCCAAGTATGAAGAAAAAAGATAGATGAGTGAGAAAGAAAAGAATAGAGAAAGTAATCAAAAGAAGTTCGATTTGCGGGAACGTCTTATTGATTATGAGTTTGGAATTATTAAAGTTTTTGAAAAACTACCAGAAACCAAAACCGGTAAACATATTTCTTCTCAAATTTTAGAAGCGGAACTTCACCTGCTCCCGATTGCAGAGAGGAACAAAGTGCTGAAACAATCTGAAACCTTGCGAATGGTCTTGATCTTCGCAATGGTTGTGAACGGATTACCATTGCGGAGGTTTTCAACCATCCGCAAGGCAATCGAAGTGTGGCTGAAAATAATAGTTGGGGCAAAATTAATTCAACCTATAATAAAATTGTCCCCTTTATTGCAGGAGACAGATGAGTTAATTTCAATACTTTTTAAGAGCATTGATACGGCGAAAAAGAAAAATGAGCGATAGCAATAAAATTACTTCCGTCTTCGTTTCACTTCAGTCTTCGCTACTTTACGCCACGACAAGACGCCGAGATAAATGGACATTGGATATTCCGTGTTGGATATTGGATATTTATATGCATTGGCGTATTTAAATTTTAAGTATATCAACCCACTTAAAACTCAAAAGAGCTCTTTTAACAGTAAAATTTAAATTTAGTTAGTCCCTGCGGGCAGTCTACGCTCCGCTTCAGCCTTCACTTCGTTACGCCCTGACAAGCCACCCAGGCAAGCATTCTCATGTTTAAATTCTGTAAGATAATTTCCCCTAAAAAACAGGTGGCTTTGCGAAAGTTGCCTTCCTTTCGCAAAGTTAAAGCAACCATAAGAAAATTTCGAATGATTAAGAATAGTTCGTCCCAACCACCGAGTTGTCATTCCCACGAAAGTGTGAATCCAGATATTTTACATATTTTAAAAACATTCTGTATTTTTATCATTTTCCCTATGAATAAAATACTGGATTCCCGATGTGGCTCGGGAATGACACTTTTTTCTATTTGGGGCAGCCGACTCTATCGGCTTTTAATAATACATCAGCAGCATCGAGACGCTCGATGCACTCCAAAAAGAATTTTCTTGTCATAAGCCCGTCACGGTGTCCTGTCTGGGCATAACGAAGTGAAGACTGAAATGAAATGAAGCCGGATCGAAGAGCTTGTGATAAGTAATTCTCAAACCTTCAACTTAAGACATGCTCTCCGACATGTCTCAAGTATCATGCACAGACTTGCTTCGTGGCGAAGTATGAAGCGAGGATGTACATCCAAAAAAGAGGAGAACCACAAAAGCGATTCTCCCATAACGTTATTTCTGTTTATGATTATTCTAAAATATCAGGCATGATATAAGGCATAAGATACAGAATTCTCTCTTCACGGTAAAAGGTCGATTCCTGAATTTTCTCCACAAGAATTCTTATTTCCTTTGGAAGATCATTCAATTTAATACCTGAAGTCTCCATTCCGACTTCAATTGAGAATACTGATTTTTTCTTTGGGAAGGTAACAAGCTCGACATCTTTCTCAATATTCGCTAATTTTTTTATCTCATCGATTGCTTCTTTCATGCCGCCATAGGCATCTATAAGCCCGAACTCCAGCCCTCTTGTACCTGTCCACACGCGCCCTTTGCCAATCGCATCGATTTCTTCGTAGGTCATATCTCTGCTCTTTGCAACTTTACCTACAAAATCTTTGTACTCAGCACTTATGGATTCCCTGATCATCTTCTTTTCTTCGTCATTCATAGGTCTGCTGATCGATGCAAAGTCGGCATTTCTGCCCTCTTTGACAGTATCCCAATTTATATGTATCTTCTCAAACAATCTTGTTAAATTCGGAACCGCAGCGATCACACCGATGGAGCCGGTTATAGAAGTCGGCTCTGCAAAGATCTTATCGGAAGGGCAGGCAATGTAATATCCACCTGAAGCAGCTACATTGGAAAAAGAGGAAACTACAGGTTTTGCGTTCTCACCTTGTTTGCAAAGCAACACTTCCCGATATATATTTTCCGATGCAAGTGATGAACCACCTCCGCTGTTGATCCGCAGGATAATGCCTTTTATGGATGGGTCCTTTCGTGCCTGTTCTATTGCCTCCATATAGGTTTTGTCACCGATGGATTTACCCGGAGTGCTTTCACCGGAATGAATGTTCCCAATTGCATAAATAACCGCAATTTTCGCAGTGGGATCATCACACCAATCTACCCTGTATTCAGGTATCTTATACTGCCTGGTGACCTCTACATCACCGTAAAGAGCTTTCAATGTATCCTCAATTTGATCCCTATACAGCAAACCATCAACCAAACCTGCTTCAAGCGCCCGTTCTGCAAGAAGATATGGTCCGTTATCAATAGCTGTTCTCACCTGCTCATCCGTCATCTCTCTGCCTTCGGAGATCATAAGCACCATCTGAGCGTAGAGCTCTGAAAGAAGATCTTCGTACATTTCACGCTCTGCATCGGTCATGTGAGTTTCCGTGAACATGTTGGCAGCATTTTTATATGTATGGCTCTGAAATCTTATCACATCGATGCCGAGGGTATCAAGCAAGCCCTTTATATAAGGAATGGATGCTGAAATTCCCCGCAGATCAAGGACGCCGCCCGGGTTGAGATAGATCTTATCAGCAATGGACGAGGCAAACACATAATTGGAATTCGTGATATAATCATAATAATAAACTATTTTTTTGCCAGTGGAATTAAAATCTATGAATGCATCCTGCAGTTCCTGAAATTTTGCCAATCCTGCAGACAGGTTTCCGGATTGAAAGACAATTCCCTGTATTCTGTCATCATTTTTCAGCGTTTCCACCTTTTCGATGATCTCTTCCATTGTATTTCCTGAAGATGACACAATTTCAAAGGGTCCGAATTTTTGACTTGGCCGAATGTCATACACTTCACCCGAAAGCTTATAATTATAGAATTTATTCTGCTTTTCATGAGTTAAAAATGAGTGGTAACGCTTTTTCGATATGTTACCATATACCATACCGCTTTTGCTTTTATCGCTGTACTGTGCACCTGTTTTGAAGTGCGAAATATCAAATCCAACGCCCAATGATATGCCTTCGTTCTCAAAATCGTAATGGCCATTTAAATGAATCCCATCGAGGAATTGGGTTTGAATACCCGCAATCGGCTTTCTCCACTCATCATTAGCATAGATCACATCACATGTCAAAGTGATCTTATAACAGAATCTGCCCTTCACTCTTATTGGACGGAGTCCCATACCGATCGTATAGCTCTCGTTGTCGTTGGAGATATTTCTCCACGAACCCGCAATAGAAAGGAAATCCCAGGGGCGGGAAAGCATATATAAGCCCCAATCACCCTTCCAGAATCCTGCTGGTTTCCACACATAATCCGTACCTAAATACACATTCTTCATGAGCTTGAATCCGTCTGAAAGTGTGTGGAGTTCTGTTGAATCCATCTTTTCATAACAGTACCCGAAATCCTTGAAATTCAGGAACAGCGCCCAGTTTTTCTGCATCTGCTTATCTTGGAAGGAGTGAAGATATCCCACCCCGGATGCGTTACCGAATCCCAGAGCAGCGGGATTCACTTTTGTTGCAAGGAAATCATCCGTCGTTGCAGTGGGAAAATAGGTATAATCAAAGGCATTGACCACACTTATGCTTGCTATCAAAATCACAAATAATATACTAATTTTTTTCATGATATGTCCTTTCACATTTACTTTATTTGTATTAATTATATCAGTTCTTGCTCAAACATAGAAGGTTCATTTTTATAGAGTTTATGAATATCCAAACTCCTTAGTCACTTAATTCTAAATTCCTTTCACTTTTTTACAAATCCCGAACGCTTTCGGGATGAATATCAAATTAAACACACCTCCCCCGATAAATCGGGGACTCCTCTTCCGCCTTCATTTCATTATGGCGAGACGAACAAGAGGAGATTTTCTCAGTGTTCTCTGTGATCTCTGTGGTTTTGTCATTTTGGTTTCTGTCTATCCGCGTTTGGAGATTATAATGAGAGAATTATACGACCGTCGCCTTCTGGATTATTTATCTCTATTGTTCTGGAAGATAACCATTGTGGCTTGAATTCTTTGGAATGAGTTGTTGCCAATAATTTGCTTTCGCCGCTTTTCAGATCATAAAGGTAAAGATTAACCCGTATCTTACTCCTTTTCACCTGCTGATAGGTATCCGCATCAAAAATAGCAGGAAAATCACTGTACACGAGCATACCGTTTTCGGTATTGAGTGCATAGTCTGATGAGTTTATGTTTAGTGAGTCGACATTATAAAAGTCAACTTCCCATGTTTCTGCGACAATACGGAAAAAGGTAAGAATGTTCACTGTTCTGTAGAGAGAACCCCAGAAGAATGTCCCTCCCGTTGTCCATGCGAGTGGTTGAATTTGAAGATCTTTTCTCTGCACATTCGATAATTCCGCAGGGTTGAAATGCGTTATTAATGATCCGTCAACAGCATCAATAAAATAGAGCGTGGTATCTGATACCAGTGCAATTTTGTGCTCCTGCGGGGATACACGGAAATCCATACCTTTGGAGGAATAAATGCAGTCACCTTTTTTCATACTCGTGTATTTCCACAGCTCGTCCCTCCATTGATCCGGAAATCCAGAAAAGGGGTACTTGCGACGAATAACATACACCGAACCTTTATGAAATTCCGCCTGATGGTAATGCTGCACCTCCACGTCGGGAAGTGTGATGAAGAGTTGAGACTGGTCTTTTTTCACATTTTTTACAAAGACATCTGTGAGGGTTGAGTCAAGGGGATTTTGTTGTAGTTTGACAGTAAATTTGGCGGGCTGAAAATGTCTCTCCTGCGAAGTACATGCGATCAGTCCGATAAGAAAAATGCATGTTATGACCAATAGGATGAAAGACCTTTGCATATTTTTATTCTCCATTAAAATATATGATAACCATCAATACTGCTCAACGCCTGTCAATTCTTTTTCTCATTTGATTCGGAAAAAAGGGTGTGAAGAAACTGACCTGTATAGGATTTTTTTTCTTTTGCTACCTGATATGGTGTGCCTGTCGTAACGATCGCTCCGCCCTCATCGCCGCCTTCAGGACCCAGATCTATGATATAATCCGCACACTTTATCACATCAAGATTATGCTCGATAACAACAACTGTATTTCCCTTGTCGATCAGCTTGTTAAGAACTGAAATGAGCTTTCTGATATCATGAAAATGAAGACCCGTGGTCGGCTCATCAAGGATGTAGAGTGTATTTCCGGTGCTCGTTTTACTTAGTTCTTTTGAGAGCTTGACCCTCTGTGCTTCCCCCCCGGAAAGTGTAGGCGAAGGTTGGCCAAGCTTGATATAATCCAAACCAACATCACAAAGGGTTTGCAATTTTCTTTTTATTTTAGGTATGTTTTCAAAAAACTTCAGCGCTTCCTGAACATCCATACTCAGCACATCATAAATATTCTTGTCCTTATATTTGATCTGGAGAGTTTCTTTATTGAAACGCTTACCTTTGCACACCTCACAAGTTACGAAGACATCTGCGAGAAAATGCATTTCGATCTGCTTTACGCCATTTCCCATGCATGCCTCGCAGCGTCCGCCCGACACATTGAAACTGAATCTGCTCGGTTTATATCCACGAATTTTTGCAGCGGGAGTTCGTGCAAAGATATTTCGGATCTCATCAAATACTTTAGTGTAGGTTGCGGGGTTTGACCTTGGAGTTCTTCCAATCGGGTCTTGTGTTATATTGATAATTTTATCGATGCTCTCGAGGTTTGCTATGTCTTTGTATTTACCTTCTGTATGAGCGCCGTGATACAGCCGGTTTGCGATCACGGGATAGAGAGTCTGGTTGATGAGAGAACTTTTTCCGGAACCGGACACGCCTGTTATACAGGTAAAAACTCCAAGCGGTATCTTCACATCAATATTCTTGAGATTATTCTGATGCACTCCTTTGAGTGTGATGAAGCCATGTTTTTTTGCTCGGTAGAATTTCGGTTCGGGAATGCTCATCGCACCTGAAAGATACTTACCTGTAAGGGAATCTTCATTTTTTATAATATCCTCAAGCGAGCCCTGTGCAATGATCTCGCCGCCATACACTCCGCCGAGAGGACCGAAATCAAGAATGTGGTCAGCCCTTTTGATCATTTCCGCATCATGCTCTACAACGATCACAGTGTTACCAATCGTCCTCAAATCTGCAAGCATATTTATGAGCCGTCTGTTATCGCGCTGATGCAAACCGATAGTGGGTTCATCAAGGATGTACATAACCCCGACAAGTCCACTTCCGATCTGGCTTGCAAGACGGATTCGTTCGGATTCTCCGCCGGAGAGTGTTGGGGCGCTTCTGTCGAGTGTAAGGTAATGCAGACCGACATTCAGCATAAACTGCAGGCGTGCCTTGATCTCTTTGACTAACTCCGCTGCTATGATCTGCTCGTTACCTCTCAATTTCAGATTTTTAACAAAGTCGTAAGCATCTCTTATAGACATTTGGGAGAGTTCTACTATTGATTTCCCATTTATTTTCACATGCCTGCTCTCGATACGAAGCTTTGTTCCATCACAGCTTATGCAAGGTTTCTCGCTATAATAAGTTAGATACATCCTGCGCATCGCTTCGGATTTCGTTTCTCGGAACCTGCGTTGGATTGTTGGGATAAGCCCCTCGAATTGCGTCATATAGTGTCCGGAGCTTGTTTCCATATCCCAGTCGATCCTGAACTTTTTACCTCTCGATCCATAGAGAATGACATCCCGTGCCTGTTCGCTAAGATTTTTCCATGGGGTTTTCAGAGAGAATTCGAACTCGTCTGCCAGTTGCAGCAAAATTTTATACCGCCAGGAGCGACGCTTTTCCTGAAGGGGTCCCCAGAATTGAACTGCACCTTCCAACAGAGATTTATTCTTATCAGGAACAATTTTATCTTCATCAAGCTCCATGCGAGTGCCCAGCCCGTTGCAGGTCTCGCACATTCCAAGAGGGCTGTTAAACGAGAACATCTGAGGATTAAGTTTTGGATAACTGATATTGCATTTCGGGCACGCATTTTGAATACTGAAAAGCTGGGTTTCCTTCTTCACGGGGAAATCGATCATGACCACGCCATCGGCAAGATCGAGGGCAAGTTCCATAGAATCCGTAAGTCTGCTTTCAATGCCTTTCTTAATAACCAATCTATCGACAATAACTTCGATATTGTGCTTGCTTTTTTTATCCAATTTTATGGCATCAGATACATCGTGGATCACACCATTCACGCGCATGCGCACAAAGCCCTCCCGCTTAATACGGCTGAGCACATCTTTATGTTCGCCTTTTCGTTCTCGCACGAGAGGAGCTAATATCTGTATTCTCGTTCCGGGCTCGAGCTCTAGCAGCGTATTGACCATTTGATCAAGCGTTTGTGAAGACACCGGATCACCGCACTGGTAACAATACTGAGTTCCGATACGGGCATAGAGCACTCGAAGATAATCATATATTTCCGTAACTGTGCCGACAGTCGAGCGCGGGTTATGGCTGGCTGCTTTTTGTTCAATGGAAACAGCAGGAGAAAGACCTTCGATATAATCAACTTTTGGTTTTTCCATCTGCCCGAGAAATTGCCGCGCATAGGATGAAAGCGATTCGATATACCGGCGCTGGCCTTCTGCATACAGCGTGTCAAAGGCGAGCGATGATTTCCCTGATCCACTCACGCCGGTGAATACGATCAGTTTATTTCGCGGAAGTATGACATCGATATTTTTCAGATTGTGTTCGGATGCACCCTTAATAATTATATTTTTTTTCATAAAATTTCAAAATCCTTAAAATAAAAGTGGAATACATTATTATTATGGGAATTGAATGTCAAGCTCGGTGAACGGTTGCGTTGTCAGGTAAAAAAAAGTTAAATTTACATTTCGCGCCTACGGTGCTAAGGTCATTATTGTTTTTTGGCTCCGAGAGCTTACGCTCTCTTTTACAGACATATCGTTCCTATCGGAACTTTTAGTTCAATCCTTATCTCGTTATTTTGTCTTGGAATACATTTTCGGAAGTGATGATAGCCATCTACACCGTAGGTGTTGAATGTTTAAAACCGGATGCGTGAGCATCCTGTATGTGAAAAAAACGATACAAATCGCCATAGTCGCGATATATTATTGGAAAATATTTCAAAAAAACCTGATCATCACCCGTAATTTTGTCAGTACGTTGACATAATTTGGCGTAATTTTGTCAATATGTTGACATTTTATCGATTTATTGTCTTGATCGACACAAATTTATAAGAGGTTCAAAATGTATATTCCGCAAATAAATTTAGATGCACTTCAGCGGCTTGTTCAGCCAGGAAAGGTCATTGTTCTTTATGGGGCAAGAAGAGTAGGAAAAACAACTTTGCTTAAACATTACATTGCAAAACACCTCAAGGGTAATGAGGAGTATCTTTTTGTAACTGGAGATGACATTCATGTTCAGGAATATCTATCAAGCCGATCAATAGAAAAGCTTAAAGAATTTATCGGCAAGAATAAAATCCTTATTATTGATGAAGCTCAATATATAAAACAAATTGGATTAAATCTCAAGTTGATAGTGGATCATCTCCCCGATATTCAGATCATTGCATCCGGCTCATCATCCTTTGATCTTTCAAAACAGATTGGAGAACCGCTCACTGGAAGAAAATATCACATAAAGCAATTTCCCATTGCAGAAAAAGAAATATCTCAAATTGAAAAACCACACGAAATCAAGGCACATCTTGATGTCCGTCTGATTTATGGAAGCTATCCGGAAGTGGTCCTTATGAATGATAACCAAATCAGGCAGGAGTATTTGAAAGAGCTGATCAATTCTTATCTATTCAAAGATATACTTGAATTAGAAAATATTCGCAGTTCAGAGAAGTTAGTTAAAATTCTCAGATTAATAGCTTTTCAGATTAGCAAGGAGGTCTCCTATAATGAACTTGGGGCACAACTTGGAATGAGTAAAAATACTATAGAAAAATATTTGGATTTGCTGGAAAAAGTATTTGTCATTTTCAAAAGAACAGGTCTCTCACGAAATATGCGAAAGGTAATTTCAAAAAACTGCCGTTATTATTTCTATGATATCGGTATCCGAAATGCTCTCATCAATAATTTCAAACCACTTTCGCTTAGAGATGATGTCGGACAGTTGTGGGAAAATTATATCATATCAGAGCGCTACAAAATTCATGAATATAATCGTGATTTTGTTTCATCATATTTTTGGCGAACCTATGACGGGGCTGAAATAGACCTCGTTGAAGAACATGACGGGGAGATCGAGGGTTTTGAAATAAAATGGAGTAAAAAACAGGGTGCTGTACCCCCAAAATGGAAAAGTGCCTATCCAGATTCACCAATACGGGTGATTAATAAAGACAATTATTTGAAGTTTATTACATGATGGCTTTTGTATCATATATTTTTCTTGACTATGAAAACCGAAAAAAACCTATTATCAGTCCATGATCATATTTAGAAATCAATTTTTTGTTGGGATAGGGCTTTGGTGGTTATCAAGTACTTGATAAATTGTTGAAATCAAGAAAAGGAAGAGGTTTAAATTATTCTGAAATTAATCACTTTATCAAGGTGTGTAATGTGATTGAGGAGACGATTGGGTTGATGGAAAGAATTGATGAGGTAGTGGTGAAGTTGATTCTATTTCTCAATCAATAATATACAATTATAATGCTGTGTTAAAAAGTGAATTTTTCTTATGACCTTAAAATATGAAATAGGTGAATAAATAAATTGACACTTAATATATACAACTTTGTTTAAAGTTGTTTCATGAATTCATTAAAAATTTTTAATCTGTATGAAGATAATGTATTAAAAAAAAGTGGAGTAAAAATGAAACCTACAATCAAATATGTTGTTTATCACCAAATTGATCTAGAAAATAAAAGCAAAAATATTGAGGTACAAAATATCTATGGAGAAGGTTTAAATATTTATATTAATGAGATCATTAAAGAAGTATTAACAATTGAAAATTTTGGTCAGTTTAAAATAGCGTCATTAACAACGGAAATTGTTGCTCTTGTCTTAGAATTATGTAAATCTGATAAAGTTATTGAAGAAAAAACTAATAGAATTGTAGAAAGATTAACAAAAAAAGAAAAAGAAGCTCAGAAAAAAATTGCACATCTAGGAAAAAATATTTTACAAGGATCATTAATTCAAACAAAATTATATGATTCAAATAATTTTTACTATTTAATAGCAAAAGTAGAACACAATGGATTTGTTGATGAGAACGATCAAGAAGATCATATTGGACTACCAAAAGAAAAAAGAACATTAAGAACAGCATTATTTATTTTGAATAAAGAATATGAAATTGAAGATATCAAACTTTATGATACACATACTGGAATTGTTAAATATTGGAAAGTGGATTTTCTTGAATTAGAACCAGTAAGAACAGAAAGTTTTAATACAAATAAATCTTTCGCAAAATTCGATCTAATTTTAAAACAAAACTTATACAAACAATCTAAAGAGGATTATTGGGCATTAAGAAATAATTTAATTACATATTATAGAACAAATGAAAGTTTTGATTATCAAGATTTTAAACAGAAGATTTTTTCAGATCATATAGTTAAGGGGAACATCAATATAGATAAAATTGAAACAAAATTTGATAAAGTTTTTGATAAAAAAGAATTTGATCAAAAATTTGATATATCAAAAGAAGAATTAAAAGCAAGGTTAAAAAAGAAATATGATATTAATGAACATATGGATTTGTTCATAAAGGATGCAGTTGATGGACAACCAAACATAATACATTCTTTTAAAGAATCAAATCAAAAATATTTAAAAATAAAACTTGAAAATGAAGAATTATATGAAAGATTCAAGATAAGAAAGTAATAAAAAATGATTCGAGATCTTTTCGCTATTTTCTTTGAAGATTCAAAAATAGAGTTTATTAAAGAAACATTTAATGAATGTGTTGTAAAAGCATCTGGGAAAAAGATTCTTTTAATTGATTCTACTGATTTAGAACAAAAATTCTCAAAATTTCCAAAATACGATAAACTACTAATAACTTTATATAAAAATGACATTTCTTATGGAACTTTAAATAATTCTGTAAAGGACACTTCAGATGATTTTATTACTAGTTTAACAGAATTTTATGAGAATAAAGAAGGAAATATTCAAATAAAATTAACAATAAGTAAAAACTTTTCAGATAATAGCGAGATTTCAATTTATAATTTTGATTTATTCATAAAATTAATTTCTGAAATGACAATAGAAAAAAAGCTAATTGAATTCCAAAATATAAAAAAGGAAAATGATGTTGTTAATTTTTTGATTTTTAATGAAATTAGAGAAATGAAATTTGGATCAAAAACATTTAAATTTTATACTCCAGAATCTAAATTTGAATTAGCTATTATTAATCGGGAAGATATAATAAAAAAAAGAAATCTTATCGCTAATTATGTGAACTCTGAAAAATACGATTTTGTTCCTGAAGATTTTAAGTGGATTGTTGAACCAACAAATAAAAAAATGTGTGAAGTATTTAATGATTTCACAATTTTATTTTCTATAATTTATTTGTCAGATTACTCAAGATTCTATGAAGACATAATTAGTATACATTTAGTCGGCTATAAAACAATAAAACATAAAATTAAGGATTTTCGTTTTAGTAAAGATTTATTACAATATTATGAAATATACAAATGGGTTTACGATTCTGGAAATTTAAGTGATAAAATTGGAATTGCCAGAAATTTAATTTCATTGCATATAAGCAGTAATGATATTACAAAAATTGATGATAATATTTTTACATCTATCAAAGCGAACTTTAGATTATATCTGAAAGAAAACACGAAAAATTTTATTGATTTGCGAAATAGGATAGCAGATAATTTACAATCATTTCATAGAAAATCAAGCGATCTTATAGTATCCTTTACTGATAATTTTAAGAAAAATCTTTTTGGTTTAACAACTTTTTATATAACTGTATTAATAATGACTGTAATTACTGGAGGTAAATTAAACAATATTTTTACCAAAGATATTACTTATATTTCTTTAGCAATTATAATCTTATCCATTATTATTTTAGTCTATTCATTAATCGAATATAAAAGAAAAAAAATTAGATTTGATAACCAGTTTCAAGAGAACATTAGGAGTTATAAATATTTATTAACCGAAAAAGAGATTGATGAAATATTCTGCCCAAAAATCTCTCTTTCAGAAGAATTTAAAGATATTGATAAAGAAAGAAATGCTTTTATAGCGTTTTGGATTTCATCTCTTTTAGTTTTACTAACATTAACATTAATTTTAGGAAATTGGAAATAAATATAAATTAATCGGAGATATAAATGAAATATGAAACTGAGTTAATTGAGAATCCATTAAAATTTCAAGTAGGTCAACCTGAATATTTCTATATAATAAAAAAGCAAGATAAGATAATATTAAAAATAAATATCTTTAGTAAAAATTCTGCTTTTGACAATTTAAAAGAGATAGTTCCAGAGACAAAAACAATTATTGATGAATTTATTAATCCTTTAATAAAAATTCTAAAAATTGAGCAAAAAAAGAATGAGGAAAAGAAATAGATTATCTGATTTGAAATTTATTATGTTTTTTTTGATTGCAATATCCTTTTAAAATCAAGATACTCAGAAATATTCATGGGATTCATCCATAAACCAAAAATAACATGAAAAATCACAAATCCATATAGTAAAAGAAATAAGTCATTTCCTAAAATAAATATTATACCTCCATCTTCATTTTTTTCTTGCCAAAAAAATCCCTCCTTTCATCTTCCTCGATATAAGATTCCAGATTAAAAGATCGGAGCATATTTATGAAAAATAAAATTCGTGTCTTATTGCAGTAACGCTTTTCTAAATTTTAATAACTTTTTTATGAGATTTTACCAAATATTAACTCATATCTTTTTAAAATTCCCAAATGCCTGAATAAGATCATTCCTTATTGTTTCTAACTTCATTCTGGCATCTCCCCAATCCGAATAATAATAGGGCTCTTCCACATCTATAATCACACCATTATTAAAGATGATTTGAAAACTCCATTTTTTTAAATTAATGTTATGACTATGCTCACCCTTATCCTTCATCTTACCTATTTTATATATTTCAGAAACTTTTATTTTTTATTTGGTAAAATGTATTAATCTTGATCCATTTATCATGCTACTCCGTTAGATATGCAATAAAACCTAGTGTAGCAGAATTTATACTCCGAAGCTTCAGCGAAGGAGTAACATTTTCTTGATTAATGTCTTATCCATCGTCTCTAGTTTATAGAAATATATGCCATTTGGAAAATCACCTAATTCACAAACTGCTATTCCATTTCTACCTTCAATGGTTTCAACTAACTGACCAACTATATTATATATTTTGATCTCAACCTCATCTGCCTTCTTTATTCCTCTGATTGCATATGTTATCGTGGTATAAGATTTAACTGGATTAGGATAATTCTCAAGTTTAGTTTCTTCAAATGTAGTATCAAATCCATTATCATCTATTGAAACTGCACCTAAGATTATAGCAATACCTTTATCTGTTATGATGTCCATCACCCCAAAAGAATCGTAGAAGTAAACATCTCCAAAAGTAAGGGAATCCCCTATGGTGCTTAAAACCTGGAATACTATGTCTGCGATTAACCCCTCTCCTTCAGGTGCCTCAAGAGTATCTGTGCCTGCTAAGGTATAGGCAATACTTAAGATGCCCGGAGTAGAGGTGTCAATCATCCAACCGAGTGCT
>JAUWMT010000085.1 GCA_030613025.1 Candidatus Cloacimonadota bacterium | reverse complement strand
CAAATCACCTGAATCTTTTTTACTCATTATAAGTGCTGGTTTTTGGCTTACAAATGACATATTGAACTCCTAAATATTTTTGGAGCCAAAAAAATATTTATAAAATATTCTGTAAAGTTATTTTGGAAACTGAATACTAGTTTCTTGTAATTGTTTAAGGATAAAATTCCCACCGATAAAACCGGCTCCACCTGTTACTAACATTGATTCCATTTATTCTCCTTGTATTCCTGCATAATGATATTCTTGAGTTAAAAAAGGTTGATAATCAACAATTCCATAATATTGTTGATCGGGTCCTTCTACATCATTCTTATCATATATTAATTCTTGAATTTCACCTTCATTTATTGTATAAAAGTAATTATTTCCCGCACTTATATCAGATGCACAAGCATAGCCACGTCTCTTTATCTGTATTGCAAAATATATACAATTTAAGTTATTGTAATGAACCTGAATTATATTTGGAGCACTGCACCCATATGTTATAATACCGTAATTAGTATTAATTTCATTTCTACAAATATCTGGATATGACCCAGCATGAGTATAAACTCCTGTTTCACATTCATAAATTTCATTATTATGAATATCAGAAGATGAAGAATAAGAAATATCAATCCCTGTATTACAATTATCAATATAATTATTTTTTATTTCAGGACTACTATTAGTTTTTATTATCATTCCATTCTCACAATCATTCACAATATTCCTTTCAATACAACCATCTTCAACTTGATTGAAATAAATCCCACCCTGCTCTTCATTAATTATCACTTTACACAACAAATTCCTACAAAACGTTGAATCCACACTCTCAGCTTTAAACCCACATTGACTATTTCTAAAAATACAATCTGAAATCCGAAATCCATTAACCTTAGAGAGCAATCCTGTTCCGGCATGGTCAAATTTGCAAAAGGAGACTGACTTGTTGGGTGAGCCCGTTAGTTCTACTCTATTGTACTGATAAAGGATTGGTGAAATGGGAGATGTGAAAAGAGAAAAAAGGCTGTCGTTTGATGTGAACCAGATGAAATTGTCTTCTTGCCCAATAGCTGAGAGATCTCCATAAATTGTGAGTTTTACTCCATCATTCAATCGTACAACTGCGCCAGGTTCTATTGTGAGTTCGTCGTCAACTGTAATATCTTGTTCAATAATGTAATGATGAAAGGAGTAGAAGGTAGTGGGGGTAGAGATATCGGTGTTAATTATAGTTTCGGGGTATAAAGTTATGTCAGCCTTTTCAAGTGAAAAGCTAGAAGATAGAAGTGAAGAGTCATTTTCTTGTGTTCCTTTTAGCTTTTTACTTTTATCTCTTAGCGGATAATTCAATTCGAAATCTAACATAGCTTTAGAAAGAGGATTATCATCCGTCTCCGTTACACTACGCCGTGACAGGCCAATATTTATAAAATCTTCAAGATTGGTAGTACCATTATTGATATTGACGTTATATATGTATCGGAATCCATATCCATCTTTAATTGCAACAACGTTATATACTCCAGTTGGAATGTTATTTATTTCAAAAAAGCCAGATGCATCTGTCTCTCCTGTTTTAATTAATGTGCTGAAGCGGTGGTCGAATTCAGTGTGCTGATTAATTATTACGCCAATAAAGGGATACTCTTGGTTAATTGCTACGATATCGGGGTCTAATTCTGCGAGTTCGTAAACTCCGATAACAATGCCGGAGTGGTCTTGTTGATTTTCTAAATGTATAGTACCCGAAAGACTTCCAGTCTGTGGACTAGTTGAGGTACAGAAGAAAAGCAGAAGGGATAGAAGTGAAAAGCTAATAGATAAAAGTATTTTTTTCATTTTCACTTAAACTCCTTTCTTTCAATGCTATGGATTAATCCAATAAGCATCTTCTTAATCGTCAATAAATCTAAGCGAATATTTTCATCTTTTAAAAACCCAAGATTCGAAGCAATCAAGAGTTGACTATCTAATTCAGTAATTGACCCCAATGATATATGAAGAAATTGTAGATATTCTTTTTTCGATTTCCTGCCTGAGCCTTCCGCAATATTAGATGGGATTGAAATAGCTGATCTTCTTATTTGATTCGTTAATCCATAAAGTTCACTTTGGGGGAAATTTCGTGTTATTTTATAAATCTCTGTTACTAATTTTATTGAATTCTGCCAAACTTTTAAATCTTCATGAGATCTGAGCTTACCCTCCTTTTCACTTTTAGCTTTTATCTTCTTACTATTATGCAATTTATCTTCTTTGGTCTTTTGTCTTTCGTCTTTATTCTTATTATCCATAATTGTTTTTAATATGATCATCAAGTTCTAATTTTTCAATCATATTATACCTTTCTGCCCCAGTTAAATAGTAACAGATTTCACGGGGTAAACTTTCTGATTTCTAATTTCTGCTTTAAATATCCTTTTCACTTTTATCTTTTGTATTTCTGTCTTTTGCTTTTTAGTTTTTCTATAACAAATGTTTTAACTTTTTTAGCAACTTCATAAGCATCTTTTGCTTCATCTAAATTCGGGATATAAAAATCATCAGGATATCGCACTTCAACCGCATAATCCGTTAGCATGATTGCAGGTTTAAGCGATAAAAAATCTGTGCATTTTTCCATACAGATATTAATTAATTTACCAATATCATGAGTATATGGAAAATTTATTTGATGAAAAATTAGAAAAGCTTTCAAGTATTTTTCAGATGCTTGTTGGGCATGAAAACAAATAACGTCTGTAACTGGATTATTAGAATTAAGTTCATTTTCAATTGCCATTAAATCATGGTCTGCTTTCATAAACCATAATTTGACTAATTCCTTTAATTTCTTGTCCACAATACTTTTCCTTCTTTATCAACAGAATAATTTATACTTCCAACATAGTTTTTGTAATCATTAAAATGTCTTACGCTATTCAAAATCAAATCTACTTCAAAATCGTGTTCAAAAAATAAATTTCTCAGCTCATACATTTTTTTTAATTTTTCTCTTCGATCTATTTTCTCCTTCATTAGAATCATTAGATCAATATCACTGTCATTTTTATTATTTCCTGTAGCATAAGAACCAAATAATATTATTTTCTCAGGCGATAAAACTTTTAATATTAATCCTATTAATTTTTCAATATCTTGTTTTGAATACATGGTTATTCCTTTTTTTTATAAATTAATTCTTTATAGATCTCAATTATACTTAAAGAGAAATCGAAAGTTTTTTCTAAAATTATATTTTCCTTTTTTACCCTGTTAAATAATCCCGATGTATCGGGATTGCTTATCGGAAGCATTTAACGGGGTGAACAATTAAACATTTCCTTAATTTTATTTAGTCGTTGAAACGTCATATATTTTCATTACCTGTCCTGTTTACCCCATTAAATTCTTTCTTTTATTTAATCGGGGTGGAATCTTCTTCTCATTCCACTGGGATTCATTTTTCATTATGCATTGTTTTTCTGTCTTTGATCTTTTACTTTTAATACTGTTTTGACATCATGTATTCATGTTTTTCTTTAATTAAACTCTTAATTCTTTCTCCAAATTTTTAAGTTCTAAACTCGCTGTTTTATTTGAAACTTTGTTTAGTATTACCTCTGAAATTTAATGAACCCTTCTTTCGCTCTCTATAGCTCTATTTCAAAGTTGGCATAAAGTTGGCATAAAGTTGGCATATCATATTAATTCGTAATATGAACCTCTTCTTTCCCCTTTTCTAACCACAATTTCTTTGTTAATTAGATCAATTAAATCTTTTCTTAAAGTCTCTCTATTTACATCAGGACATAGATTTTGATATTTTCTATTTGTAATCATCTTATTTTTCTTAAGGTACTCTATTACTTTTTTCTGCCGTTCATTTAGGCTTTCTATTACATTCTTATTTATATGAGATTTTTTAAAGGTTAAAACAAAACTTGTACCTGTTTCTTCAAATTCTGGTTCAGGAAGTTCCCATTCTTTGCACCATCTTAATATTTTATTCGTTCCTGTTCCAACTTCCTCAACATATTTTACCCAGAAGAATGCCCTTGCAATTAGAGGATTTCTAGGAATGGAATCATGCTTTGTTTTTAATCAAAAGAATTCCTCGATGCTCTGCGTCGGGTATCCAAATTCTGGGGTAAATATTGAAAATTCGATTTTCAGCTTGCTGAAATAAAGTTGGCAAAATACTCCTTGGCTCTGCCACGGGGATAGTCAATTTTAAGAATTTTTTTTATTTACACTGGAAGATTTACGACTCTGATAGCCATTTCTCGATCTTTCTCAATTCTTCCTTTGAGAAGTCGTGGGAATAATAACGATTGAGAAGTCTGATCCGTTTCTCAGTATCCGAGATGTCATCCGGAAAAGAGGATAGAACCATTCGCTTTGCTGTATCGCACATACTCATTCCCATCAAAAAGCGTTCTTCACCAGTCTTCTGCATGAGGAGATCATGATATAATTTCTGCATTTCAGGAGAAGTATCGTTCATCAATAAACTCCTTTGCAAAATCTAATAATCTTTCCTTATTCAGCCAATTTGTGACGTATCCTTTATCGTAGCCCGTCTCAAGCAAATTAATGATATCCATCTTTTGTAAAGCTGACTTTGAATCCTTAGCCCATCTTATTTTTGATAGTATTAAATCTTCTTTTGATATCACGTTTATATTATGATCGTTGATCTTTTTGACCTGTTTTCGCTCAAAATTTTGAACACTATACTCATCTCTTTTTTTTATGATCAAATCAGCTTTTGTAACTGTATCTCTATGAATAATATTGAACATAGAATTATACTTAATGGCTTCATCATAAGCTATATCAGTAAGGTAATAGTCCGCTTGGAATGTTTCAAAAAAATCTTTTTTTTGTAATGCTCCAACTTCAACAATAATATCAAAATCTCTGGTCATACGTGGTTCTGCATAATAATTCATTGCCACAGAACCGGTCAGCATATATTCAATATTCAATTTCTGTAATTTATCAATAATGTCAATTAGAATTGATATTTCGCTGGATGATAACATTTCTTCTTTATTCTTCATTAGATTTTTGTTTTTTATCCAAGAGTACATCAATCACACTTTTGAGAATAGGGATATCTATTGTCACAATATTCCAAATGATTTCAAGGTCTACACCAAAATATTCATGAATTAGGAGATTGCGTAAATCTTTGATATCTCTCCAATGAACCTCAGGGGCTTTATTTTTTATATTTTCAGACAGCTTGCTTACTGCTTCACCAACAATTTCTAATTCTCTTATTGTTGCAGAATAGGTTTTGCGGTCTTTTACAAATTCTTTATAGTCTATATCTTTAGTATATATTTTTATCGCTTCTATTGATGCGATGATATCTTCGAGGTATAGTCGATCTTTATTATGCATATATTATTTCACTTTTTATTTCTTTTTTAACAGCTTGTTTTAAATTGGATTCAATACCTAAGTCAACTTCCCTTTGTAGATTCTTTTCTAAATACCTTTTGAGTTCCAAAAAATTATGAAGGGTTTTACTCTCTTTAGCCATTTCTATCGCAATATCTATATCACTGTCATCTTTAATATTATTTTTGACATAACTGCCGAAAATCCCAATTTTTTCAACCCCATATTGTTCTTTTAGAAATTTTTTATTATTTTTTATGAAGTTAATTATATCATCTAAATTCATATTTCGTCTTTCATGTCACGCAGTATTGCAATAGAAGCGGAATTGAAAAGAAGGCGGATTCTCTAATTTTCTTCACCTTTTTTTGTATTTGTAGTTATTCATTAACATCTGTTTATTTCAAATATCCCTTTACTTGATGAGCAAAATCGGAAAAATCATCAAGATTGTCTAAAAGATGATACAGTTTATCCCAATATTTGAATATTCATGAATAAGTAAATTTCGTAATCCTATCATTGAAATGATGTTACCAGTAACTCGTTTATCAATATAATCAAATTCATTCAGAAGTTCAACACATTCAATATAGGTTTTAGGATTCCCTAAATTATACTGAGCAACCAGATGACACGACATATCGATTGCAACCTGTATACATTCAAACAAGCCATATCTTAGAATCCACTGCTTCTTTAGATCTTTTTGATTTCATCAATTGTAGTATTACTTCGAAATCTTTCTAGTTCATTCACATTTATTTCAATCTTATGAAGTCTTTCAAGCATGGTTAAATTTCCCAAATGTATGTGTGTCAATTCGTCTTGATAAACTATCTCTAACCATCTTCCTCAACTCATCTGTATCAAGATAATGAAGAATCACTTGCTTTTTAAATTGAATATAAATATCTTCATTTCTTACAAAAAGTTTCTTGTTATGTGATGTTATTTCAAATGCTAAAAGGGGATTTTTTTTGTAGAGTTCATTTAATTCAACAATGTCAATGTTGTTACGGGTAAGTTTTTCTAATTCAGCAATAATTTTCCCGATTTCAAGAGCAGAAATATCCTGTTTGAAATATATGCCGATATCAATATCACTTAAATCATGCATATTCCCTGATACTGAAGAACCAAATAGAAGAGCAAAAAGAATATTTTCATTTTGTATCAGATTCTCTCTGATTTTCTCTATTTTTGAGTTATTTAAAACGTTACCGTTATTTTTCATTGTAATAAATTATACGTAAACTAATTCACTTTTCTCTTTTCACTTTTCTCTTTCTTCTTTTTTGTCACGCCTTCCTGTCTGGGCGTATCCGACAGCTGGCGGAGAAGACTGGAAGGATCTCCCGGTAGGATAGACTAATGCTCTTGGGAGATTCTTCTTCATCCTGATAAATCAGGAATCATCAGAATGACAACTCATTTTGGGGGAGATTCTTATTTTTTCTTTTACACCACATTGTCATCCTCGAACGAACGAAGTGAGTGAAGGATCTCCCAGTAAGATAGATTAATGTTTTCGGGAGATTCTTCGTCGCTGCGCTCCTCAAGAATGACAATCAGTTTTTGTGAGATTCCCCGATACATCGGGATTGTAAACTTCGCGGAGTTTATACTGAGCAAAGCGAATGTGTTTTATAATTTCTGCTCCAGTGAAATAGTAACAGATTTCACGGGGTAAACTTTTTGCTTTCTAATTTCTGCTTTTTGATTTTGATCTTCTTGTCACGGCGAAGTGTAACGGAGACGGATACTTCTTAACTTTTCCTTTATATGATTATCAAGTTCTAATTTTTCAGTCATGTTTTCTGCTTTCTGCTTTCCCTGA
>JAUWMT010000094.1 GCA_030613025.1 Candidatus Cloacimonadota bacterium | reverse complement strand
CCAGCATCTGATGACCTATTGGGAAGAAATCATGCAAGATGACACCTATATAGTTACAGCCGATGAGTGGTCAGCGGGCAATGAATTAATTCGGCTGCAAAAGAAAAACAGCAAAGGCACCAAAAAAGAGATAGCTGGACTTGCGAGTTTGGAGGGACGGCTGATCCCTGTATCACTGACTATTAAAACCTATTTATACCAAGAAAAAGAAAAATTTGACCAGCTTCAGTCAGAACTTGAACAGATTATAAGCTGTATGGAAGAGATCAAGCAGGAACATAGTGGAGAAGAAGGATTGATATGTGAGGTCACCAACGAAAAAGGAAATATCACCAAAGGAGATCTTGGTAAACGCATTAAAGAAATTAAGGCAATGACCAATGAAGGAAAGCAGGAACTTGAATTGCTGGAAAATTATAAGCAGCTCCTGGAAAAAGAATCAGATATTAAGGCAAAGATAAAAGAAGCGGAAAAAGATCTAGAGCAAAAGATCATCAAGAAATATCCAACGTTTACGATTGAAGAAATAAAAAAGTTGGTCGTCGATCTTAAATGGATGACGGAGCTGGAGAATCGAATTATGGGTGAAGTTGACCGATTAGCGCAGACTTTGGCCGGTAGGGTTAAAGAATTGGCAGCGCGCTATGAAGGAACACTTCCGGATATAGAAAAAGAAACGGAAGAATTAACCCAAAAAGTGAAAGAGCATTTAAATAAAATGGGTTTTGAGGTATAAAACTATGAAAAATTATTACCGCATTATGCTTGGACAAAAGAGTAAGTATGCCGAGGAGGCACACAATGGAAACTTTATTGGAGCAGGTTGGTTACCGGATATTGATCTAACAAATAAATTACCGGATAACTGGCGTGAATTTAACAAAAAATATATTCCGGTCTATTTAAAACAAAATCCGGATAAAACAAAAGTATCAGCCGGACTTGCTTGTGGTATGCTTCACACGATTACAAAAGGAATTCTAAACGGAGATATCGTTCTTTGTCCCAATGGTAAAGGCAGTTATTTTATCGGCGAGGTTGCTGGAGATTATGAATATCAAAAAGATGCAGCCCAACCGCATCGCCGAGCTGTTCATTGGTTTCCCCACATCGTTGCCCGAGATGCGATGAGTGAATTACTAAGAAATTCAACCGGTTCAATTGGAACAGTCAGCAATATTTCAAAATATGAGGATGAAATTGAAAGTTTTATTTCCGGAAGCCGGCCTCCCTCTATTGTGGCAACAGATGAGACCATCGAGGACCCCAGTATTTTCGCCTTGGAAAGACACTTGGAAGATTTTCTGGTGCAAAATTGGCATCATACTGAGCTGGGTAAACACTACGATATTTATGAAGAAGACGGAGAAAAAGTAGGACAGCAGTACCCAAGTGATACCGGTCTAATAGATATTTTGGCAATCAGTAAAGATAAAAAAGAACTATTGGTGGTAGAACTCAAAAAAGGTCGCGTGAGTGACGTTGTGGTCGGGCAAGTTCAACGCTATATGGGGTATGTGCAAGATGAATTAGCCGAAAACAATCAAAAAGTCAGAGGCGTAATCATCGCTTTTGAGGATGATATTAAAATACACCGCGCTCTGTCGGTGGCACCGAATATTGATTTCTTTACATACAAAATTCACTTCAAACTGGAGAAGAAAAAATAACTATGGACCAAACTAAAACAAGCCCAAACTGGCAAATATTTGATAAGTTGCGAGGTAAAATGGAAGTACATCAGTACTTCTTTAAGGTTTTTCTTGATTCGATGATTAAAATATTAAGTCCCAAAAAAGGTGCCATTGTCGATTCAACTAATTACAAAATTGTTATTCCGAAAAACGAAAAAATCGATGGGCTTTCTGCTCGTATTCAATTTATTGAGAATGGTAGTCTCACTCAGGATGTTATGCAGATTCTATTGGAACAAGTATCAAGCAAGATTAACAACCACGATATGATTATAAGATTTTCGCCATGGGGACTAAGAAGGCCACGCTATGAATTAAAAAAAAAGGATAGCTTGGCAGTACCCACTGAGTACCTGGAAATATGGGACAGCTTGGCTTCTCTGAGCGACAATGGAGTACTTTTTGCTGATACTACGCAAAGCATTATGTATTCCTCTAATGGTAAAAAATTCCAAGATATTTTGAACAAAAAGGGTTATGTAATTACAGCATATCTTGAGCTTCCCTTAGGTTTGTATTCTCAAACATCATTTTCCCCTATATTTATTGCCATAACTAAGGCCGATAATAATAACAAACTTTTCATTGCCGAGATAAATTTAGGTAGTGATTTCGAAAAAATTATTTCCAATTATAGCACTAAACAAGACTCGGGTTCGTTATTTGAAGGCACATACGCAGAAGTAGATACATTTACCTCAATAACAAACTATAAGGTTGCTCAACAAATATATAATTTGCAAACTGAGTACAAGAGCTACAAACAATATGAGTTAAAAGATATTGCACTTGAAATCAACCTTACCAGAGATGTTTTTGAAGAAAAAGAAAACACAATTTATATACCTAAAATCGGCAAATCTGAACCCGTATCAAGAATACAAGACGTAAAGATTAAACATCAGAATTATTTCCAAGTGGTGCTTGATAAAAAGGTAATGAGTCGTTACTTAGAGATCTTCTTTGAGTCAAAAATAGGACTGTTAGCCCTGGAATCATTGGTTAGAGGGGAAGTTATTGGTCATCGAAAAAAAACTGACTTGGAAGTAATGAAACTTCCGATTCCAGAATTAACCATTCAAGAGCTGATTGTCACCACCAGCAAAAAAATAGAAATGTTAAAAACTTCAATTGCTACTTTTGAATCTGAGTTGTCTGTGAACCCTAACAGCGCCACTGCCATTCAGGGTGAGTTAAACAATGTTTTGGGATCGCTGGGCAAATTAAGTAAAGAAGACGAAATACTCGCTATGGTCAGATCAGGCGAGTCAAAAATGCTGGAATTTAAGCAAACTTTTACAAAAGATGTAAATATGAACATAAAACAAAGAGAGAAAGAAATCAGGAGAGCATCGTTGAAAAATATTGTTGCATTTCTAAATTCTGATGGGGGCACATTACTAATCGGGGTTAAAGATAATGGGGCTATCACTGGTATAGAAGATGATTACTATAAGAACGATGACAAATATCTTTTGAATTTCAAAAATCAAATCAAAGACAGGATTGGTGAGGATAGTTATCTATTCCTAAATTGGGAAATAATTACAGTTAAAAATAAAAAAATATTGAGAGTTGACTGCCAGTCTGCCAGCACCCCGTTTTATTTAGATGAGACAGAATTTTATGTGAGAACAAATCCCTCTGCTGACAAATTGGAAGGGAAAAAATTATTTAACTATCTAAAAGAGAGGTTCCCGAGCAAATAATATGAATGACTTAAATTCAAAAAAAATACCAGATGGATACAAACAGACCGAAATCGGCGTGATTCCGGAGGATTGGGAGTTAGTGAGTTATGATAAAGCTTTCACTTTTTTGCGCACAGCTGCCTATTCTCGTTCACAACTTGGAACTGATGGGAAAGTAAGATATATACACTATGGTGACATACACACAAAGTGGCATAATTTCGTAGATTTAGATCAAGATATTTCTACTATAGATAATAGCAAAGTATGCAACTTTAACTTCATAGAAAATGGTGATGTTGTAATGGCAGACGCATCAGAGGATTATGAAGGTATAGGTAAGAGTGTTGAAGTAATTAATAAAAATAATATTCTTGCTATTTCGGGATTACATACTTTTTTATTGAGAGACAAAAACAATTTTTTTGTACTCGGATTTCGAGGATATATTCACAATAATAAGTTAGTAAAATCTAGTATGGATAGATTGGCCACTGGTCTTAAGGTTTACGGTATTTCTAAAACAAATCTTAAATTAATTCAAATTCCCAGACCTACTATTCCAGAGCAAACTGCCATTGCCACCGTTCTCTCTGATACTGATGCTTTGATTGAAAGCCTGGAAAAACTGATCGTCAAAAAGAAAGCCATAAAACAAGGTGCGATGCAACAGCTCCTCACCGGCAAAAAAAGATTACCGGGGTTTAGTAGGGAGTGGGAAGTGAAAAAGCTAGGGGAGGTTGGAAATTGCATCAGAGGAGTGAGTTACAATGGCGATAGAGACTTATCTTCGTATGACACCAACACTACTTTTAGATTGCTTAGATCAAACAATGTACAAGACGGAACAATAGATTTAAGCGAGTTACAGTTTGTAAATGTTTCAAGAGTAAAACCGATTCAAGCGTTACAGGAAAATGATATTGTGATTTGTATGGCGAATGGAAGCAAACAACTTGTTGGTAAGTCGGCAATTTTTAATGTTTTAAATGATTATGATTACACATTTGGGGCATTTATGGGGTGCTTTCGCACAAATCCAAACCAAGCAGTTAGCAGATTTATTTCGTTTACCTTTCAAACATATCAATACAGGTCTTATATTGATGTTTTACTATCTGGTTCAAGTATAAATAATCTAAAGCCAAGCGATATTGAATCAATAGAA
>JAUWMT010000040.1 GCA_030613025.1 Candidatus Cloacimonadota bacterium | reverse complement strand
ATATTTCGAATAATTACCAATAAAATTCTATATATTACACTCCAAAATCCAAAATCTAGATATTTATGCTTTGTTGAAATATGAAGTATATGAAATTTATCACTCACTCAAAACTGGGGTTTTTATAGTGAACTCATATATGAATATATAAAAGGAATAATTGAAAGTTTTTGGAATATTTTTTTGGGATTTATATTTATTCCTCTAATTATAGGTTTGATTATTCTAACAACTCTACTATCTGGAACGTTTTCAAATTGGTATCATAATGCTAGTAAAATAAAACCATATCATTATACGAGACCGGAAAATTTTATTGAACATAAATCCATTGTGGATGAAAAAAAAGGAATAATAAACAAACTCAAATTAGAATTAAGACTACTTGAATCTAAGATAAATGAGATACTTAATGATGAAATAATTGTTGATTAAATTGCCGAACAAACGTACACACAATAAGCAAGAAGAAAAGCAAGAAGAGCACCGCACACGCCAACCATTAATCCAGTCCATCCGGAAATACAGAAGATGTTAATTCTGAGATAGAAAACAGATAAACAACAAAATAAAATCCCTTCATAAATTTGAGGGGGATATTTTTTTACGAAGTTTATGCCATTGATAAGTTTGCTAAAGAAGTAATATTACTAACATACATTATATTCTTTATAACTTACTAAAAAACTTTACTAATTATTTTATGGATTGGAAATATGCTATAAATTGCCTTAAGATTTTATAAAATTATGAAAAAAATTATATTCTTTATTTTAGTAGCCCTATTTACTTTTTGCACAACATCTGTTTTTGCCCAAATCGAGTACAACTATATTTCCGATATCGAAATTACCGGAAATATCAATGTGACCACCCAGCTTATCAAATCTGCTTCCGGATTGGCTCTTGGACAGATATTTTCTCCGGACAAGGTGACCAAAGCCATACAGAACATTTATAAGCTTGGATTATTCAGTGATATTCAAGTTGATAAGTTTCAGAACGATAAGGGTGTGAAGGTCATCATACTGGTTTCTGAATATCCCATAATACAGGATTGGGAAATTACCGGTAACAAAAAGATACGTCTTGATGATATTAAGAAGTACTTCAGACTTGTTCGTGGCGATTATTGGTCTGGTGAAAGAGAGCTTGAAATAAAGAATAAAATCCTTGAACTATATTATTCCAAGGGATACCGGCTTGCTGCTGTCAATTTCAAAGAAGAACCCGCATTGAGTAACCGGATCGAGCTTACCATTGTTATAAATGAGGGTCATAAGATTGTGATCAAGGAGATCAACTTCAGTGGTAATGAGTTGGTTACAGACAAGAAACTCCGTAGAGTTATAAAGACAAAGAAAAGCGGCTTCCTGCGATCAGGTGAGTTTGATCAGGAAAAATTTGATGAAGACCTGATCCGCATCGTTGGTTACTATAATTCAAAAGGATACATCGACGCTGCTGTCATTGGCTGGGAACCCAAATATGATGAAAATGGGCAGCTGTTTCTATCAATCGATTTATACGAAGGTAATCAATACCGCATTGGCGATATATCTATTGAAGGAAATACTTTATTCAGCAAAGATATCCTTTTTCACCAGCTTAAGTTTGAAAAGAATGAGATCTTTAACAGAGAAGAGTTTGATGAAAAACTGAATGGCATCCGCTCCATGTATTATGAAGAGGGTTATATATATTCGACGGTCTCACCTCAGATCAAGCCAAAGGGTGAAATGGTCAGCATCAATATCTTTGTGCAGGAAAACAACCGCGCAAAGGTCAGACAGATCTATATAAACGGCAACAAGAAAACAAAAGAGAAGATAATCCGCAGACAGCTTGCAATTGTTCCGGGTGATTATTTCAGACAGTCTTTGCTAATACAAAGCCAGCGAAATATTTATAATCTTGGATTTTTCGAACCGAATATTGGACTTGATTACCAACCAATTAATGATGAAGGGGATATTGATCTCATATTTGAACTGGAGGATAAAGAATCCGGCACTGCAAATATGGGTGTAAATTATGATGAGAAAGATAAGCTGACAGGATTTCTCGCTTTATCTCATAATAATCTCTTCGGACAAGCATGGGGACTAAGATTATCCTGGGAGTTCAGCGGATCAAAACAGGAATACGATATCAGTTTTACCAATCCCTATTTTTATGATACGAATATCCTTGTCGGTGCAGATGTTTATCATCAGAGAAATAACTGGAATGATTATAACTATCGTGTTGTTAAATCCGGTGGTGGTTTCCGTATTGGAACCAAGATTCCATGGGTAAATTATTCAAAAGTCACTACAGGTTATTCCATTACTCAAAAGGAGTACAGTGTTCTTGATGAGAATGATGATGTTTCTTCTTCTTTGCAGAATTTGATCGATAAAGGAAAAATACTTACAAGTACTGCATTCCTTACTCTGGAGCGAGATGATAGAGATAATGTTTTCCGTCCAAGTGAGGGCTCGCTTGTGAGATCATACACAGAATTTGCAGGTGGTCCTTTTGGCGGAAGTGAAAACTATATAAAAGAAATAATTCAAACAAACTGGTATCTGAAACTTTTCTGGAAATTCTCGCTCGGTGTACGCTGGAGAGTTGGTTATGTGAAAGCATTTGGTGATACTGATGAAGTACCGCCGGACGAACTTTTCTACCCCGGAGGTACAGGCGCTGATGGTATTCGAGGATATCCCGATAACAGTGTTGTGCCTGAGGATAAGGATGGCGGTAATGCAGAATTTATCACGTCAAGTGAAATAACGTTCCCCATCTCGGGCGACCAGATCATAGGTGTTATGTTCCTTGATGCGGGTAATTCGTATAATTATCTTTCAGAGATCAATGTGCAAAAACTCAAGAAAGGCATTGGAATGGGTGTGCGTATCATGTCACCTATGGGTCTTCTTGGATTTGATTATGCCTATGGCTTGGACAGAGAAGAGAAAAACAAATGGCAGTTCCACTTCCAGTTTGGCTCAACGTTTTAAAAAAAATTAATTTCATATAATAAGGAGAAGTTACAATGAAATTCAAAGGTATTCTAATTGCGATGTTATTGGTTCTGATACCTGCGATGGTATCTGCTGCTGCACAGAAGATCGGCGTGATAGATGTCGATAAAGTGTATAATGATTTTGAAGAGAAGAATATCGCAGAACAGCAGTTCTATCAGGAATCAGCACAATGGGAAAAGGATCTTGGCGAAAAAGAAGCTGAGATAAATCGTTTGAAAGATGAATATCAAAACCTTCCCCCAATCGTATCCAAAGAACGTCGCGATCAGAAATTGAAAGATATCGAACAGAAAAAAACCGATTTCTATAATTTAGCGAATGATTATCGCAACAAAGCCATCGAACGCCAGATGGAACTTCTTGCACCTATCAGCGAGAAGATAGTTGATGCTATTAATGAAGTCGCTGAAGAAAACAATCTTGATATTGTGCTCAATACCATGCAGGGCGAAGTCGTGCTTTACATCAAAAATGAAGATATTGATATCACTGAAGCTGTCATAGAAAAGCTAAATATAAACGCCACTCCTGCTCCGGAAGAAGAAACTGAAGAATGAAGCAATTCGCTTTAGCCCTCCCCCTAGAGCAGCTTGCTGCAATTGCAGAAGGGAAGTTGGTCAAAATCCGGGACTGTACATGTAATGCTGTAGCTTCTCTCGAAGAAGCAGATGAGAATACTGTAGTCTTTTTTCAGGACCCAAAATTTGAAAAAGCATTTGCGGAATCTAAGGCAGGTGTTTTTCTTATCCCTGAAAAACTGGATTTGAACACAATACCCAAACGAAACTATATTCTCTGTTCAAAACCCTACATTTCCTTTTTGAGGATCGTTGCTTATTTCTTGCAATCAACACAAAAACCAATAAAAGGCAGAGATATTCATCCCACAGCAGTTATTGATGAGTCTGTAATAATTCCTGATAATATAAATATTGCAGCGAATGTTGTGATCGGGAAAAATGTTGTTCTCGGAGAAAATACTGCGATTCATGAAAACGTTGTCATAAAAGATGATGTGGTCATTGGTGAAAGATGCTGTTTGTATCCTGGGGTGACTATTTACAGTGAAGTTCAGATCGGATGCGATGTGAGAATTCACGCAGGATGTGTTATTGGTTCGGATGGTTTTGGTTATATCTGGGATGGGAAGAAGCATCAAAAAATTCCGCAGGTCGGCAGAGTTATTATTGAAGATGATGTGGAAATCGGTGCCAATGTTACTGTCGATAGAGGCGCGCTTGGTGACACGATCATTCGAAAAGGATCGAAAATTGATAATTTGGTTCAAATCGCTCACAATGTTGAAGTAGGAGAGCACACGATCCTTTGCTCGCAAGTAGGGATCGCAGGAAGTTCAAAAGTTGGAAGCAACTGTATCTTTGCAGGACAGGTCGGTATAGCAGATCATGTAAAAATTGGGAATAATGTCAAAGTTGGAGCACAATCCGGAGTTCCGAATGATATTCCTGATGATAAGATCGTGTTTGGCTATCCTGCAATGGATATCGGATTACAAAGAAGGATTATCGCTTCACTAAAAGAATTGCCCGATATGAGAAAATACTTCCATCAACTGAAAAAGAAGGAAGAAAATGATGTACATTCATGAAAATCAACAAACCATTAAGGATTCGATAAGTTACACCGGAATCGGTTTACACACCGGAACGATCAGCACTATAATATTCAAATCTGCACCGGAAAATGCAGGAATAATTTTTCGTCGTACTGATTTGCCAGGTAAACCGGAAATTCCAGCAGATATAAAACATGTGAAAAACCTGGATAGGGGAACGAACATTGGCATCAAAGATGCAACAGTCGCAACTATCGAGCATGTGCTTTCTGCGATCAAGGGTCTGGAAATCGATAATATTGTCGTAGAAATTGACGGGGAGGAAATCCCTGTTGCAGACGGCAGTGCCATCGAGTTTGTAAAAGCATTAAAAAAATGCGGTATAATCGAGCAGGATGCAGAACGTAAATATCTTGAGATCAAGAAACCGCTTTCCTTTTCTGTTCCCGAACATAATGTCGATGTGGTGGTTGTTCCTTCGGAATCGCTGAAAATTACCTTTTTTATTGATTTTGATCATCCAAATCTTAAACCTCAATACACCTCGATGATCTCTATGAAAGATGAATATGAAAAGGGTTTTGCTTCTGCAAGGACGTTCTGCTTTGTAAATGACATCAAACAACTTCGTGCAGCAGGTTTGATAAAAGGCGGTAGCTTGGACAATGCACTGGTTATCGGTGATGAGAGTCTATCTGAAGAAGACATTCAAGAGCTTCGCGAACTCTTTAACATAAAAGGAGAGCTAAAGCTCAATGAACAAAAATTACTGAACACAGGACCTTTGAGATATTATAATGAATTTGTACGGCATAAAGTGGTTGATCTTATTGGCGATCTTGCACTTCTCGGTATTTCTGTAAAAGGGCATATCCTTGCAGCGCGCTCAGGGCATAGAACGAATATCGAGCTGATAAAAAAGATCAAGAAGCAGTATGAGAATGAAATTTTACAAGCTAAATATCAAAAAAATGAAGCGAAGGGTGTTGTCTTTGATAATGAAGCGATCCAACGAATACTTCCCCACCGATATCCTTTTTTACTTGTTGATAAGATTATTGAGTTCACCCCAGGAGAATCAATTGTAGGTATCAAGAATGTTACTGTGAACGAACCTTTTTTCCAGGGGCATTTTCCCGGACATCCTATTATGCCCGGAGTGCTTATTGTCGAAGCAATGGTTCAAACAGGCGGTATTCTCGTGCTGAATGAATGCCCTGACCCGCATGATTTTGTTGCGTATTTTCTTTCAATTGATAAAGTGAAATTCAGAAAGCTGATCGTGCCAGGTGATAGATTGGAATTTCATATGCGACTCGTGCGATCACGAAGCGGTGTTCATGTAATAGAAGGCAAAACGTATGTTGATGATAAATTGGTTTGTGAAGGCGAATTAAAAGCTAAATTGGTGAAGAAAAATGAGTCAAATAATTCATCCAACAGCAATAGTTGATCCCAAGGCGCAGATCGGTAATGATGTAGAGATCGGACCTTATTCAATTATTGGACCGAAAGTAATACTCCATGAAGGAGTAAAAGTATCCTCAAATGTTGTGATCGATGGTCGCACAACCATTGGAAAAGGTTGCAGGATTTTTCATTCTGCCGTGATCGGTACCGAGCCACAGGATCTTAAATATGCCGGTGAAGATTCCGCAGTTGAGATCGGCGAGCATACGACTATAAGAGAATTCGCAACCATAAATCGTTCCTCAAATATTAAACAACCGACAAGAGTTGGGAACAATTGTCTTCTTATGATTTACACACATGTAGCACACGACTGTCAGCTTGGTGATAGGGTTATACTGGCAAATAGTGTAAATCTGGCTGGGCATGTGATAATAGAAAATAATGTTATTATTGGCGGTTTAACTCCTGTACATCAATTCGTTCATATCGGCTGTTTCGCCTTTATTGGCGGGTTTTCACGTGTAAGTCAGGATATCGCTCCCTACACCCGTGGAGCCAGTGTTCCATATAAAACAGTAGGACTCAATTCCGTCGGTTTACAGCGTAATAATTTTTCTGCTGAAACAAGAGCAACATTGAAGAAACTCTACAAGATTTTCTACAATTCAAATCTCAATACACCACAAGCATTGGAAAAGATAAAGTCTGAAATTGAAATGATCGATGAGGTAAAACACTTTATTAAATTTATAGAAAATTCCGAACGTGGAATTGCGAAGTGAAAATTTTTTTATTTTTTTTGATAAAAAAAATTGACAGACTTAGTATTGACAGTAACTTATGGCTAGCATATAGCAAAAAATGATGCGGAGGCACATATGACAAAACAAGAGTTAATTGAAAAAGTTGCTATGGATGCAGAACTTTCAAAGAAGAAAGCTGGTGACGCTGTTAATTCTGTATTTGAAAGCATCAAATTAGGACTTGAAAAAGGTGACAAGGTCACCATGGTAGGATTTGGAACCTTTAGCGTTGCAAAAAGAGCTGCACGCATGGGTTTAAATCCCGCAACCGGTGAAAAGATTCAAATCCCTGCTACTAAAGTTCCCAAATTTAAAGCGGGTAAAAAACTTAAAGAAGCAGTAAAATAATCACCATTTTATACGAGCAAGGGGCTTGCCTCTTGCTCGTTTTATTAAAACAATTCGGGGTTACACATGAAGTTTAATGTACATAGAAATCAAATATTACAAAAGGTCCAATTCATAAACAGTATTGTTCCCGTAAGAAATCCTTTGCAGATCCTCACCAATATTCTTCTTGAAGCAAATAGTGAGAAAGGGAGCATTCGCCTTGCTGCTACGGACCTTGAAGTCTCAGCGGTTACAGAGGTAGAATGCAATGTGCTTGAATCCGGGAAAATTGCAATTCCCGCCAAAAATTTTACTGATATTATACGTGCTCTTCCTGATGATGAGATTCATTGTGAGCTGGATAATAAGATGCTCAATATTAAATGCCAGCATAGCGAATTCAGTTTGATATTTGCTGACACGGAAGATTTCCCGGAAATTCCAGACCGCGAATGGGAAAACAGTTTTACTATGGATGCCGACCTCTTTTCAAAATTAGTAGAGAAAACTTCCTTTGCAGTATCCGAACATATCGGAAGACCCGCTTTCTCAGGTATTCTATGGGAGCTGGATTCCAAAAAACAAAAAATGGTTGCTACTGATGGAAAACGTTTGGGTAAATTTGAGACTACACTTAATCTGGATACTGACAAGATCGATATTATAATGCCAATCAAAGGCGTGAATCTGGTGCGAAGAATTATTCATGCGGACCAACCAAAAATTAAAATACTTCCCGAAGAAAGTGCTATAAGCTTTGAATATGATTCCTACAAGATCTATTCCCGATTGATAGAAGCGAATTATCCTGATTACGAAGCGGTCATACCTTATGATAATTCCAAAATAATTGAGATTGAAGTAGAACCCCTGATCAAAGCCATTCAGCGAGTTTCCTTGCTTGCATCGGAAGATAATTTTAAAGTTGTTTTCAATTTTTCAAAGAATCAATTGCAAATTCACTCAGAAGATATTGACAAGGGTTCGGCTGAAGAAATTCTGGAAATTGAAAATGATTTCGAGAAAATCCAGATTGGTTTTAACTATAAATATTTAATTGAAATACTTCAACTGATGAATACTAATATAGTTCAGATAAAATTAGAAAATTCTCTTGATCCATGTATTTTCTACAATATTGAATATCCCGAAGATCAAAAAAATCTATTCTTGCTCATGCCTCTACGTATAGCTAACGAATAATTAAAATAGTAATATTAAGTTTTAAAGCATCTGTATTATTGCAGATGCTTTTTTTATTGTAGCTCGATTTTCCTTTTTGCCATGCGCTTTGTGCTGATCTCAAACTTTCTGAATAATTTGAAATTTTTCTTGAATTTATCGAGTGGGATTTTGATGCGTAATCGTACAGAATCATTATTATAACGTTTTTCAAGAATTTCTGCATTATCAAAAATGTAGGATATGAATTTCTGCTCTTGATTCGGAATTTTAAGTGTGATTTCCTTCTTACTACGAGCTAACACTTTCGAGATTGCTTGCTCGATCTCATTAAAATTTTCACCTGTTCGTGCAGAAACAAAAAGTGAATCCTGGTAGTCAATTCTGAGTTTCTTCTTCATAAATAGATACTGATTTCGTGGCAGAAGGTCGATTTTATTGAAGATCAATATCATTTCTTTATGATTTGCGTGAATTTCTTTTAGGGTTTGAATAACTGTATCCATATATTCGAATAATTTCGGATGTGAAATATCAACCACATGTAGAAGCAGATCTGCATAAACAACTTCCTGCAAAGTTGCATGGAACGAAGCAATCAGATATGGTGGGATTTTTCTTATAAAACCGATCGTATCAGAAATAACAATACGTTCTTTGGTTTCGAGAGTTTTTGCTCTTGTTGTGGTTTCCAGAGTCGCAAAAAGCTGGTCTGCTGTGTATAAATGAGATGAGGTTAGTCTGTTTAGCACTGTGCTTTTTCCAGCATTTGTATAACCCACCAGACTTGTTGAAAAGAGTTCTTTCCTGCCTTTTCTTTTCGTCTTGTTTGTCTGTTCAATCCCTACAAGTTTTGATTTCAAGTGAGCGATCCTGTCATTAATACGCCGTCGGTCTATTTCGAGCTGCTTTTCACCCGGACCACGAAAACCAATACCTCCTTCAATTCGGGAAAGATGTGTCCATTGCCCTTTTAAGCGAGAAAGATTATATTGTAATTGTGCAAGCTCCACCTGCAGTTTGCTTTGTCTCGTCTGTGCGTGTTGAGCAAAGATATCGAGTATCAGTTGTGATCGATCAATGATCCGTTTCTTTGTTATTTTAGAAAGATTTCTGTCCTGTGAGGGTGTAAGATTGTCATCAAAAATAATGATGTTTGCATCTTCACGCTGTGCAAGCTTACCGAACTCCTTTGCTTTTCCGGAACCAATAAAATAGGCAGGATGAGGTTTTGGACGTATCTGTGTTTCCAAAGCCGAGACAACAACATTCGCAGTACGTGCAAGATGAGCGAGCTCCTGAAGGGATTCTTCAACATCGTAGGATGATCTCTCCTCAGTTTGCAATCCTACCAGTATTGCTTTATCAGTTTTTTGTTCTGTCGTATGAATAGAGAACCTCAATTATGATTTTTAGCGGATAAGAACAATTTTTTTGCATACCTTTTCTGAATTTCCGATCTCTGCTTTTAACAGATAGATTCCTGAAGGAACTGCTTTTCCATGAAGATCTGTGCCGTCCCAGAAAACTGAGACTTGGTGATCGGGTGAGGGGGAGACAGGGAGGAATTCTCGCACAAGATGTCCCTTTATATTGTATATACTAATTCGCGGCAATTCGTGATAATTAGTGGTTTTAATAAACGAAATGGTGGTGAAGTTTGAGAAAGGATTGGGATAGTTCATAACATGGTAGCCATGCTTTTGGGCAATTTCAGGAAGCTCTTCGATTGCAGCAAGATCCATTTCAAGGAGCACACAAAGCTCTATAGGATCGATCTCACCCTGATTTACTGTGCCATCATACACAAACCTTCCGTGAGATATATAGTGCAAGCCCATAAATGGAAAGGTCATCGAAGTACCTTGAAGCGGATTGTGAATCGTTGCAGTACCCATATTTTGAGTTCTTCCACAAATAGCACAATCTTCAACTCCATAGGCAAGCTGAGGTTCAATATAAATTGAATCAGTAGGTGGAGTAGTGCCCGAAGGAATAACGGGCAGTATTGAGATATTTTCTATAAGTGCTTGAGCGATCTCATGTCCATCATCGATGCCGATATTATGCGTGTATGGGTTATCAATTTCCATGTCAAAGTATTGCTCGGCAGTGTTATTCAATCCATCATTGTCAGTATCATTAGGCGTGGCAAGTGCATGATGTAAGGTATCGAGTGGTGCGATTGTTTTATTGAGAAGTGGAATATCAACACGGGTAGTATCATCTCCAATAATATATGAAAACGAACCGTGTTCCATAAAATGCAGTGCCATATAAGGGATATCGATCTCCAGCACATGCATCGGATTATGCACTGTTACATAACCCATATTATGTGCTTCTCCACAGATTGGGCAATTATAAAATCCGTAAGCTGGATGCTCGATCACATAGCATGAATTTGGTGAAACTCCTCTTGGTAAGCTGTCGACAATAGCTTTATAATTTTGAGCAATAGTGTGTGTTTCTCCACTCGGGAATACACCGGTTATCAATTCTTCGCTGTTAGTGAGATAGTCATTATCGTCATCGCCCGGTACAGGAACCCAATGTAGATCAGCATGAAGTTGAGTAAGAGTGCCAAGTGAAAATGTAAGAGCCGCAGCATAAGGAAGTGCTTTCTTGAAAACTTTTGCAAATGGGGATTGTACATCTGAAGGATATTCCAATCTATAAAGTTCCCGGCATTCATTAAATAGTGATTCATATAAAGGAAAAAAGGAGGGAGAAATTCTGCAATCCGGACAGATCCAGTGGAAGAGCAACTTTTGTTCTTTGTCTGTATACTTATTGCGCGTGTATCCATTTTGAATAAAATTTTCAACACAGCATGAAGGATACCCAAAAAGGAATCCTTCAACTTTTCGTTGAGCGGGTGTAATTATTAGGGATTTCTGATCGAAATAACGAGCATAAGTTGCGAGATATCTCGAACTTTTACTGAAAATGAACTCTTCGATCTTTTTTCCATTTTCACAATACCTGGTAACAGGTTCTGCAGCAAGATCAAGCTTTTTTAGTAAATGCTTCTCTTTATAGCCGATAGGTTTTTCCCAGCGACTGAGCGGTTTCACTTTATGTGATGTGAGCAAGGCAAGATAGAGAAGCTGAAAGTTCAGGTCATGTAAAAAGCTATCTTTTTTCATGTTACCTCCTGATAATTCGGAGAGTAGTAAATTTTTTTTGATTGTTTCCTTACAATCAAAACATCCTATTTAAGAATAAAACAAACTGCATTATCGTAGAATAATGATCTTTCTTAAATTAGAGATTTCTTGTTTCTGAACAACTGCCGAAAAGTAGATTCCATTGGGAAGTGGAATATTCTGATCATCGAAACCATTCCAGTAAATTTCAGCATAGCTGTCAATAGGTTTTTCAACCAAAAGGGTTTTGACGTGCTGTCCCCTTGCGTTATAAATGTGAATTTGTGTGTCGGTGGTAATATCTGTGTATAATAACGAGATGCATGCAGTTCCGTGAATATCGGGATTGAATGGATTCGGATACACAGTTTGAATGAGATTTTCATGGATTTCAGGTTCATCAGCAGAGACATTATTAAATGTTACGGTCATTGAGGCAGAGGTTTCGTTCATAGAGCAGTCGCGTGCTATAACTTCGAGAATATATTGCCCATCAGGGAATTGGCTCGTATCCAGATTTTCATATTCATCATAAATAGTGATTACGGAATCCCCATCGGAGTTTGTTATTATATGATAATAATCGCGGGTGTTGTAATCGCCGATCGAATAGCATGTTCCATCGCGAGAGTACAATGTATAAAGCACCATCTCATCGAATGTGCCGGAAATATAGGTGTCCAAAGGCATGTCATAGGCAAAGGAGAAACGCTCGTAAATAGTTGAATCGGGATTGCTTACAGGATGGAGTTTGAACCTGAGATCCCAGACATCGATCTTCCATGTGGAATTTGCAATATCATGACATTTTGCAATGATGTCGATCTCACCCATTAGACTGGTCGGATTGAGATATATCCCGCCTTCAGTACGGAAGGCAAAGAGATTAGAGCCATAAGCATTTTCAAAAATTGGAGCTGTAGTATCTGTAATATTGATCACATCAACAAGAGGATTGTCAGTTGTCCACCAATTGCCGTTCCATGTTGAACCGGAGCAGGTGATGCGTCCAAAATGAATATGCGTGAAATCGTAGTAGCCCCAGGGATAAAGAGTTCCCAGCAAATCACCTGCCTGTACATAATCCCCGACAGTATAGGGGATTGAGGTCTGATTGAGATGGGCATATAGATAACCTTCAGATTCTGCTGAAGTGTTTTCGTTGGAAATGCCAATTCGCCAGTAAGCAGAACCACCTGTTGTCAGCACGGCTTTTATGTAACCTGGTTTCACTGCATAGACATTCTGATAATCATCACCAAGAAAATCTACACCAGGATGTAAATAGGGAGTGTAGCCATATTGCTGAATTTCTGCGTAGCTGTTACCGATAGGAAAAGGATTTCCGATAGTGCCGTAATCCAGCGGAGCAACAATAGTATCGTGGCTTTTTATCGTAGAAAGAACAAGTATTTTCTCATCTATCTTTGATATTGATTCTTTATCTGTGTAATGATAAAGCTCAAAAGTAAAAGAATTATTACTCATTTTTCTTTCAACAAAATATAGTTCTGAATTAATAACTTTTACTTCAAATATTGTATTTTTAGAAGTATAAAGAGGTTTAAGCTTTCTATCAACTAGCAGATATATTGAATTTATTGTACAGATTATTGGCTGATTATTCCAGAAAAGAATGTGATTAGGATATTCATTTAAAGGTATCGAAAATGATTTGTAGTTTATCATTTTTTGTTCAGCATTGTAATATGCCGGATGTCCAAGATCATCAACTGCAAAGATTATTGAACCTGCATAATGTTTAATTTCTGAAGCATCATCTTTAAGCACAACAATGCCTTTTCCGTCAAAAAATACTGCAAATTTCCTGTTCTCCGAGAATGAAATATTTATAATCTTTTTAAAGGTATTCTCAAGAATAAGAACTCCATCATTGTTATACAAACGAAGTATTGAAGGCACATTATCCTCCAACGTGATAAGCGTGAGATATCCTGATTCAGTACGGAAAAACGAGTTTCCTTCAAATACATGATCATCGTATCTAACGGTGAATATCCCATCCTCAAAGCTATATTTGATGTCTTTTGTTTGGATAGCATTTGTAATATGACCATACTGATTTAGCCCGATTGCTAAGCAGTTTGATGCAATAAGCAAGAGTAGTGCCATTGAGATTAGGATCTTTTTTTTCATTGTGTCGAGCTCCGATCAAAATTTATGTTTGATATTAAGGAATACCAATTTAGAGTATGTCAAGAGAAAAGTATGTGCAAAATTTGACGTAACATAACGACCTCTATACCAGTGAACATATACCACTCATTATACAGATAAATGAGAATAAATAGGTATTGAAAATATGAGTATAAAAAAATCATTTAAAACCACAGAGAGCACCCGTCTCCATTTCATTACGCCGTGGCAGGCGAATTATCACGAATTTTCATAAAAAGAAAATCAATGTGAAGAAATAAATCGTTATTTATTTTCTGTATCAGTTCTTATCTGCTTCATCAGCGTTAATCTGTGTACCATTCTTTCTTTTTTCGTGTTTTTCGTGGTTAAATATCTTTTAGAGTGTTCTCTGCTGTAAGATAATTTTATAAGAAGTATTAAGGGGTAAAAGTGAAAAATATAGATAAAATAAAAGAACTTCTCAAAAAGGAAGCATTGGCAGTTAAAGCAATTGCCGAAAAGCTCGATGAAAATATCGATAGAGCACTCGAACTTATCCTGAACTGCAAGGGTAAAGTCGTTGTTACAGGTATGGGAAAGACCGGTATTATCGGCAGAAAGATATCTGCAACCTTTGCCAGCACTGGCACACCTTCGATATTCCTTCATCCTGCTGAAGCCATTCACGGCGACCTTGGCATGGTGGATAACAGCGATCTGGTAATGATGATCTCGAATAGTGGTCAGACTTCTGAACTGATAGAAATTGTTCCATATTTTAAAGGAAAGAACATTCCCGTTATATGTTTGACCGGCAATCCTAATTCCACTCTTGGCAAAATGGGTGATGCGGTCATAGATATTGGTGTTCCAAAGGATTTAGAGCCACTCGGACTCGTTCCGATGGCTAGCACAACCACTGCCCTTGCAATGGGAAATGCACTTGCAACCATTGTGTTGCAGGAAAAGAAATTCTGCCAGGATGATTTTGCGCTCCTTCATCCTGGAGGAACAATTGGCAAGTGCCTGCTTATTGCAGTTAGCGATGTTATGCATCAAGGAGAAGAAAATCCAATTATTCCGGAAAATGCTACATTAAAAGAAGCGATCCTGGAGATGACCTCAAAAGGATTGGGATGTGTGAGCATTATTAATAAAAAGGGACTGTTGACCGGAATTATAACTGACGGCGACTTGCGAAGAATATTTCAAAACTTTGAGAATCCTTTTCATGAAAAGGTGCACCTGCTGATGACAAAAGATCCAAAGGCGATCAAACCGGATACCCCAGGTATCGAAGCACTCGAAGTAATGGAAACATATTCAATCACAATGATACCTGTTGTGGATGAAGACCACAGACCGATCGCCATGCTGCACATGCATGACCTTATTCGAGCAGGGATAGTACCGGAGAATTAGAAAAGCGGAGGATACATGACTGTAAATTTGAAAGGAAGAAGTTTATTAACATTGAAGGATTTTTCCAAAAGGGAAATCCTTTATCTTATTAATGAAGCCCTTGAACTCAAAGAGCATAAAGCTCATGAGACATTGCAAATGAAACTCGAGGGCAAGAATATAGCGATGCTCTTTGAGAAAAGTTCGACACGAACCCGTTGTGCTTTTGTTACTGCTGCAGTAAACGAGGGAGCTCATACCGAGTATCTTGGGAAAAATGATATCCAACTTGGTGGCAAGGAGACTGTCGAGGATACCGCTCGTGTACTCGGAAGAATGTTCGATGCGATCGAGTTCCGCGGCTTCAAGCAGGAAACTGTCGAGCTGCTGGCTGAATATTCCGGTGTTCCAGTGTGGAACGGATTGACAGATCTTTATCATCCTACACAGATATTAGCAGATTTTATGACTGTGAAGGAAGAACTCGGCACACTTGAGAATGTGAAATTCGCTTATGTAGGAGATGGACGCAATAATGTTGCGAATTCTCTTATGATAGGCGCTGCAAAGATCGGAATTGATTTTCGTGTGGTATCACCTTTGTCTCTTTTTCCAGATCAAGAACTTTTAGAAGAATGCGAATTGTATGCAAAGGAGAGCGGAGCTCGTATTACTGTAACAGATTCCATTGAAGAAGGTGTTCAGGATTGCGATGTGATATATACGGACATTTGGGCTTCTATGGGGGAAGAGGATAAAATACCTGAACGTATTAAATTACTGAAACCTTATAAGATTACCATGAACATGCTCAAGAAAACAGGGAAAGAGAATGTGATATTTCTCCATTGTCTTCCATCATTTCATAATTTGAAAACCGGTATGGCACAGAAATATCCTGATATCTGCGAAGTTGAAGACGAAGTTTTTGAGGGCAAATTTTCAAGGGTTTTTGATCAGGCAGAAAATCGTTTGTGGACAATTGAAGCTGTAATGGTGGAAACGCTAACATAATAGAACAAAGACTCACGCAGAGCATCCCAGACCCACACAGAGAATCCCAGACTCACGCAGAGAACGCAGAGAAAAAATTTACAATAGAGAAATTTAATTTTAAATTTTCAGAATTATCTTGTCACAAGCCCGTCACGGCGTAATGAAATGAAGCCGGATCGAAGAGCTTGTGATAAGTAATTGGAATGCTATATATAAACAAGAGAAATGCTCTACGACATATCCCGGGTTTTGATAATTTAACTCGTTCCAAAGTTGGACTTTGGAACGTGGTTAATTTCATTGCTCATGTTCCCAAATTCAATTTAGGAACAAGGAAAACAAGCAAATAGTTCTTTATTATATATTCTGGATCCGTGATGATCTGTGTAAATCCGTGTGCCATTCTTTCTTACGATAAATCGAAATATACTCCGGCAGGCGGACTCACGCAGAGAACGCAGAGAAGATATTTACCACAGAGAACACAGAGAAAATATTAAGAAAAAGTAATTAATTATGTTTTCTGGATCCGTGATGATCTGTGTAAATCCGCGTCCTATTCTTTGTAAAAAAAACCCTCTCCCCCGACTTGTCGGGGGAGAGGGTATTAAATGAGCTAATTCGAATTATATTATTGAATAAGCAGTTTCTTTGTTTCCTGATAATTTTTAGTTTTGAGCTGATAGAAATACACGCCGTTCGCAATATCGTTCACACGCCAGGTTTCTGTGTAGTCGTTGACCATCATGTCTTCATTGATGACTTCCTGAACTAGCTTACCTTTGATGTCATAGATATTAAGGGAAACTGGACGCATTGTTCCTTCCAGTCCACCGATCATGAAATTGAATGTAATGTTCTCGCCCACCTGAACAGGATTCGGGAATACATCATCCATGAAGGAATGTACAATAGTGTTAAGCTGTCCATCGCCATCAACATCAACAGGATCGTACTGAATTGAACCGTAAATATCTGTGGTTCCACCATAGTTTACAGCTTCAAGCCAGTAATAATAAGTAGTGAAATAAGCATCGGCAGTTTCATCTGTGAAGGAATAATCTTGAGGTTGTGTTGTGGTTCCATGTCCTGGAATTAATTCAAAATTCACTTTGTCTGCATCCTCGTAATTATCTTCATGAGCACGATAAATATTGAAACCAATAACGTCGGTTTCTGAGGCAGTTGCCCACTGAATTGTCACGAATTCATTTGCAAAGAGTGCAGTGAAGGAAGAAAGCTCGACAGGGAGGGTTGCATCGCCTGCATCACGAGGATTGATTCTGTAAAAGGAACCAGAATTATCCCAATCAACTACACCTTGAATATCCTGATATGTTGATCCAACGATGAGAGAGAAGGTTCCGAATTGAAAATCTACATTATCACCAACAATGAAATAATAGTCAGTTTTGGCATCGGACCATTTACATCTGTATTCGTAATCTGCTCCGCTATATGAATCTACATAGAAATTCTCGATCTTTACGAATTGACCTTCCCAGGATTCTGCAGGATTGGTATCTACTGTAATTGTTTCATCAATATCAGAACCATCAATAACTGTTGGTCCATAGGGAGCATTGCCGGTTGAGATTGTGCTTATAAGTTCTGGATGCTCAAGCTCAGTCAGGTTACTATATGTGGTGCGGTCAGCAGTAAACAGAATTTCATCACCGACATCGACTAAGGTATCAAAGGTATAATCAAAGATTAAAACTCCATTATATGCACCAGCCGCATCACTTACCCATACATTATTATACGCATCATTTGCTGATACGATACAATGGAACGTTGCAGTATGTGTATTGTCGATAATTCCACCTGGATTTAAGGTATTTGTATATGCAACAGATGTGATGCCTGCATAGAAGTCATAAGTCGATTTAGCTTCATCAGAAATTGAATCCAATGTATTATCATCTGCCATAGTAGTTGAAGCACCGGAAAGGTGAACAAGTTTTGCATTAGTTACATCAATTGTTGCAGTGCTAAAAGTAGTTGTTGCTGAACCTGTTAGTTCGAAGTCTGCTGCATTGACAGAAGTTACGTCATTTACGTAAAAAACCTCTAATGCATCACCGCTAATTGCATAAGCATAATCAATAGAATTACCTATAACTTCTGTAAAGCTTACATCATCAGCATAAACAGTCGCAGTACCTGTCCAGCTTACGTCGTATACTCTAATTTCAATATGGGCAGAAGTAGTATTAACAGGTGCTTCCTGTATACCACTATCTAATTGTTGCCAAACAGCAGAATCTGTTGAATAACCTCCATAAAAACCACTTATGAAACTTCCTCCTGAATCATACCAACGGATAGCAATTCTGGCTCTACCAAATGGATCATTATCATAAACCCAAAATGTGAATTGATAGTTCGTACCAGCTGTAACATCAATAAATTGTTGTAAATATACTGTTGATGTTGTTGTCCAAGTGACATTTGCTGAATATGTTCCTCCATGAAAAGTTGTGGCTTCTTGTGTTGCGGTCATGCTGCCACTACTAAGACTCCAATCATCAGGAGGTCCACCCGCACCATTAACTGTCCAATTTTCAAATCCAGGATTTAACGCTAAATTCTGCCCAAAACAAAGTGAAGCAATGAACATGAAAGAAACAAATAGTACTAATTTTTTCATTTTTTCTCCTTTTTTTCATTTAATTTTTTGGTTAACATATTTTTGAATTGCCCATTATTATTTATCTTATTCATACATTGTTAACTTAAAGAAATGATAAATTTCTTTGTCAATTTTTTTTTATATTTTGTTATACTTGACAAAATAATAAGTTGAAAATTATAAAAAATTCAATGTAAGCGGTGAACAAAAATGTTGAATGAAATGTTAAAAACCTTGTTTAATCCTCCCGATGTATCAGGAGGAAAATCCCGAATATTTTCGGGGAAGAAAAATGTTATAAATATTTCACATAAACCTTCAGGAGGTATCTCATGAAAAAACTATTGTTATTTTTTACGATCATGTGTTTGTCGGGTGTGCTATACGGGCAAGTGACAATGCTGTTCAATGTGAACAGTTTTGATATTGTCTATCCATCCGCCTTTGATAAGGATGATCCGGCAGGACAGCCAATTATCTTCACGCTTGATATGTTTTCGGGTGAAGACCTGCAATGCAAGCTGGCAATGTCATTATATACACCGGAATATGGAGAGCTGCTCTCGGAAGCGGATGGCTTGATACGGACCTATGACGGCATTCCTGGAAATACAGAGAGTCAGTACCTTGCCTTTGCACCTATGCAGGGCTATGCGTTGACCAATCGTGACATTATTAATAACAGTGTGAAGATCGAGGGCTCATGGAATGATGTGCTGGACAACATTCCCGATTTTGAGGATTTCGTTATGGTGAATGGATTTTTCCCGAGTGGCACATACACTTTTACCTTTTATCTCTATGATCTGCAAATGGTCGAGATCCTTCACAGTTCAGCAACCATGCTAATTTACAATGATATGCAGGTGAATCTTCTTGCTCCGGGTACTGAGGTTTTTTCAGGACAGTCTGTTGACCTCTTGCTTCCCCTGAGCGATAACACTCCTACCTTTGCATGGCAGTCCTCTGCAACGTGGTACGAATTAAAGCTTTGGGAGCTTGATCCTTCGATCTATCAATCCGTTATCATCGATGACCTTCCTGACCCATTGGTCGTTCTTAAAGACCTTCCTCAGCAATATTATCAATATGATTCCTCTTTGCCTGAGCTGCAGGATCAGTACATCTATATATGGAATGTGATCGGAGATTTCACTTCAACACTTGGTATGGAAGATGTGAGCAGCGAATATTACGGTTTTAAATTTCAGGCATCCGGTAATGGCGGCGGAGATCCCAATGTGGAAAATCTTATAATCAACCTTGCTGCTTTGGGTTTGCTGGACCCGGGACAACTTGGAAATTACACTCCGACCGGACAGGTATATGTCAACGGTGTGCTTATTACTGTAGAGAATATCAGCGAATTTCTAACCGGTCTGTTCAATGGTGATTATGTCATCGAATCCATTGTGATCGAGTAGGCAGGAGGACACTATGAAAAAAATAATCATACTCGTAATGATCCAAGTTTTATTAATTAGTTTTCTCTGTGCCGACATGACACCTTCTGCAGTTGTCCTGAAAAGCAGTGGCGTGATCGAACTTCACAGGCAGGACGATGTCAAAAATATTTCTGATGGTGAGATTTTGTACAGCGGAGATGAGATCATTTCCAAAGAAGCATCACTTGCAGCTATCCGTTTCGTGGATGACGGCGCTATCATAAAGCTGTTTGCCAATTCCATTCTTACTATCAATACTGAAAAGACAGAGAATAGACTCGATAAAAATCTTTATCTTGAAGTAGGTGAACTCTGGTCAAAGGTTTCCAAAGAAAAGGGCATTTATGAGATCGAAACGCCAACCGCTGTGGCAGCAGTGAAGGGAACAGATTTTCTAACTGAAGTAAAAGAAAACGGAGATACATGGCTTTTTACCTTTGAAGGTGTTGTCGAGCTGAAATCCGATCTGGGTACTGTAGAAGTGGATGAAGGTAAAACCGGTATTGCTACAAAAGATTCAGCTCCTTCAAGCAGAGAAACCAAAAAGGGTGAAGTAAGAGAGGAAGTGAAGGAAGAGCTCGAATCCGAAGTCGATACAAATGTGATGGAGATCGAATTTAAAAATGCTTCAGGACAGATCAAAACAATGAAAATATTCTATAAATGAAGGAGGACAGGATGAAGAAATCCGTAATAGCAGCGGTCTTAATTCTATTATTAGGTACAACATTTCTCATTGCAGATACTGTTGAGACCGACTTCATTCCGCCGGAATTTGTGCAGTATATGAAACCCCTTTATCTGCGGCTGGATATTATCAGCGGCGGTGATAATATTGAAGAAGTGTATCTCTTTTATAAAAAGGCAAATCTGGATTACGTGCAGGTGCTCATGGATCCGGGGATCGGAATGAATCCATATTATGATGCAACAATTCCAGGCAGTTTTATCGATCAGCCGATCTCTTTCTATTTCCGCATCATAAAAAAGGATATGCTGGAGCAGACGATTCCCGGCATTGACCCGATAAACAATCCCTATTACGTGCCGATGAAACGTCTTCCTGCAAAAGAAGAAAAAGTGGAATCTGTATTCCAGATACTCAGTCCCGATCAGGAATATAATTATCAGGATGACGACTTCATGGTTGCGATTTCCTACTTTGCTATTGAGGATCAACTGGAAGGCAAAACGATCAAGCTCTTTTTTGATGGAAAAGATGTATCTTCTCAGTCAACGATAACATCTAACCTTCTTGTTTACAAACCTGCTTCTGTCAAACCGACTGCACATAAGATCGAGATAATAATTTATAATGAAGATGGATCGGTATTCAAGCAGAAAAATTGGGTCGTGCAGGTGCAGAAAGTCCCCGCAGTTCAGAGGTTACCTGTGTCTGTGAATGGTGATCTTCTTATTGATTCCCGGCTCACTATCAATGATGCTGACAGCGGCTCATATTATTATGATGCAGATAATGAATTCAAGAGCATTGGACGCCTGCGTTTATGGGGTGGTAAAGACTGGTTCCGCTACAAAGGCAGAGTATATATTTCTTCTGAAGAACGAAGCACACGCCAGCCCTATAACCGATATTCTCTGGATTTTTTTGTTCCGCATTTTAATCTATTTCTCGGAGACCACAGTCAGGTGTTCTCAAATACTACGATCGCAGGAAAGAATGTTCGCGGAGTGGGTGGAGAACTAAAATTCGGATTCTTCAAACTTAGCTCCTTCTACGGACAGATCCAGCGTCACATAAAAGGAACTATGGATGTTGACTCGACTATCACTCCATATGATACGACCTATACAGGCGGGTATTACAATCGAAATTCGCTTGGAGTTCGTATGCAGTTTGGAAACGAAAGAAGTTTCTATGTTGGATTGAATGCTTTGAAAACCAAAGATGATATGAAATCCGAAGATCATGCTCAAAATCCTAAGGATAATATTGTGGTCGGGTTGGACAGCAAATTATCTCTTTTCAAGAGCAGACTGCAATTTGGATGGGAAGTATCTGCGAGTTTGCTGAACAATAACATCGCTCCGGGAGTGTTGACTAAGGATAAACTGGATTCTCTAGATATCAATCTGCCTTTTGACCCGGAAAGCTTTGAAAACATTTTCGTCATTAATCAATACGTTGAGCCCTATAAATTATCACTCTCCAATATTGCTGCGGAAGGATATCTTCGAGCATTTTTCTATCATAACCTGTTGAATATCAAATATTCCTATGTGGGTGGAAGCTTCAATTCGCTTGCAAATCCTTATCTGCAAAATGATAAAGCCGGTTTTAATATTATGGATAATGTCACACTCCTTAAGAACCAGCTCACATTTGGGCTCGGGTATCATGCTTATAATGACAACATTCGGAATACAAAAGGTTCTACGACTTATACTAAAGGAATTCTTTTGAATGCTGGATATTATCCCTATCAGGATCTGCCGAATATGTCTATGAATTTCCAGCAAACCAAGATCACTAATGAAATTTCGGATACTTCGCTTTATTCACCAATTGATCGCCTGAATAATATTGTGACTGTGACCACTTCCTACAAGCGTCCGATTCCTATCTTTTCTCCGACGAATACTCGTTTTATATTGAGCTATTCCTACACCAATACTGCTGATAAGGAATACGAGAGTTATAATTACAATGCAAACAATATACGCTTCGGAGTTAATATTGATTATACGGAACTACCCATGTCCACACGCTTTAATGTTGGGTATATGGCACGCAAGGATGCACCTCTGGACAGCACGGAGTCTAAAAGCAAATACTTTACATTCAGCTTAACAGAGGAATTCAGACCGAATGTTTACAAAACCGGTTCATTAAGGACAACAATTGGTTATAATCTGACGCGCTCTACCGGTGACTCCAGATACATGAAGCACTATATTTCCTGCGGTATTCATAATCAGTTCAAGCTCCTTCCATCCGACACGTTCCTTTCCTTCGAATTTGCCTATTTGATCTACCACGATCTGGACGATGAAGCGAAGGATTATAATCAGATGAGAGGAATTCTGAAAATCACTCAGAAATTCTAAATTGTAATTTCGATTAACCTATACAAGGGGTGCAGCAATGCATCCCTTTTTTTAACCACACGTCTTCACTATGTTACACCGTGGCAGGCGAAAGTCACGAAAATAATTTTATTCTCATTCCCAAGCCCCAGCTTGGGAATGCAACAAACCCTATCTATGGAATACGCTACTCAATGATGACTTAACTCTTATGAGCATTATCGCAAATGTCTTCGGGAGCAAAACCTGAACGCTTTCGGGATGAATATCCAATATTGAACAAGGAATTTCCAATGAAACACACCTCCCGGCTAAAGCCGTACTCCTCTTCCGTCTTCATTTCATTACGCCGAGGCAGGCGAATTAACACGAATTAACGCGAAAAAATAATTAAAAACAAAAGATAGTTGTCATCCTCGAGCGAAGCGAAGGATCTCCAATTTGGATAAATCAATTTGAAGTACTAGTGTCATGTCAAGCTTCGATTGGTAGTGGTAATTGAATTTTTACATTCCTTATATTGCCTTCTCCTCAACTAGGAGAAGGTTAGGATGAGGTTTCAAACTTTGTTAAAATTCAATTTACGTCATTTAACTATTGACTTATCACTAGATTGTTCATTATTATATTTTCTGAATCCGTGTTGATCAGTTTAATATTTCCTATTCTTTTTTAGTATTTTTCGTGCTTTTTGTGGTTAATCCTCTTTTCTCACGCAGACATAGAAAATTTATTTGAGGTTCGGATTGGGTTTGTAAATCGCTCCCCTGCGTAATACTATCACTTTTTTACCGATGACCTTCGCAATAGTTGAGGGTTTATCACTAAAATGATTGACCTTGTCTATGACCATTCCAGCTACATCATTGCGGAATTTTTCTTCGATCAATTTTGGATCATTTATGCTTTTTTCACCGCTTATATTGATACTTGTACTTATTATTGGAAGATCAGCTTCCTTCAAAATGGTTCTTGTAATATCATTACCAACCATCCTGACTGCGATCTTTTTCCTATAACAGATCGGGTTTTTCCAATATTCTTTTTTCGCCCGAAGTATCAGAGTAAGTGAACCGGGCCAATATTTCTGCATAAGATATTTTTCAATTCTGTTTGCTCTTGTAATGAGTTTATCGAGTTGAATATAATCAGAAACCAGCACCACAAAACCTTTTGTATTCTTTTTCCTATGCTTGAGCGTTGTTATTTTTTGGATGCTTGCCTTATCATAAATATTTGCGCCGAAGCCATAGAGATTTTCAGTAGGATGGATGAGTATTCCATTATCTTTTATGATGCGCGCAGCTTGCGAGACAAGAGAAAGGTCGATCGGATCAGTAAAAACTAATTTTTTCATAATATTATATATGAGTTCACTATAAAAACCCCAGTTTTGAGTGAGTGATAAATTTCATATACTTCATATTTCAACAAAGCATAAATATCTAGATTTTGGATTTTGGAGTGTAATATATAGAATTTTATTGGTAATTATTCGAAATA
>JAUWMT010000047.1 GCA_030613025.1 Candidatus Cloacimonadota bacterium | reverse complement strand
ATATTTCGAATAATTACCAATAAAATTCTATATATTACACTCCAAAATCCAAAATCTAGATATTTATGCTTTGTTGAAATATGAAGTATATGAAATTTATCACTCACTCAAAACTGGGGTTTTTATAGTGAACTCATATATTATTAAGAAATGTTTCTTTATCAACTTCTTTGCCTGCTACGTATTCTCCAATTTTTTGAATCGCATTTATCATATTACCACCTTTCTGTTCTTCCCCACCATACCAAAACCTCTTGCAACTTGTTTTCCGATTCCAAGGAATTCAGGTATATGAAAATTTATAATAAAATTTCCATTAAAACATAGCATTTTTATGTTTTTAAAATTTACTGTTGTCCTGTTAAAACTTCCTTCTACTTTCACATCGTCAATATCAGGAATTGTATATCCAAAACCTTTTGATATTGTTTTAAGGTTTTCTCGCAAAATATGTTTTAAAAATTCCATTTGATCATATCTATTCATACGATTGTATTTGTTATAATTCTCCTGATTCAGTGCCATCCAGGGTGAACAAAATTTATAATCGATGAAATCAGATGAAACTCCGAATTCGTCCTCTAGCAATGCAATTGATTTTTCATTAATATCACGCTTCTTTTCCCCTATTTTAATTTCACCAATTTCCAAAAACACTTTCTTGAGCAGATCAATCCCCTCATTTATGCCAACAATTGCGGGTTTATGGTCAATTGTTTTAAATTGTATTAAAGGATATGAATATCTTAATGAACCATCCTTTAGGTGATTATGAATTATGTCGTAATTTGGATATTTACGAGAGAGAAATCCACGAAATTTCGGAATGTCAGTCTTATTTAGTTCAACTCCTGAAAATATTAAAACAACCTTCTTTATTTTCATTAATTCCTTATTCGCATCCATGCTGAAACAATATGATTTTTTTTCTTAAATCATTTTTTCAATCCGATTCCTTTATTGTCAATTTTTTAAATTTTGTGAGTCTTCACCAAAAATTGGTCGGGGCGAGAAGATTCGAACTTCCGACCTTCCCGATCAATCGGGACGCACTAACAGGACTGATACAAATTTCTACTTCGAATATATGAGTTCTTGTATAAAAGATTTACTTTTCTGAGATTTTAAAAAATATTCTCGCTTCAGAGCTGCAGTACGTGATGAAAATTCTTCTCTATATACTAATTCCCATGGACCTCGATTTTTTGTGTACTTCGATTGGTTGCTCTTATGTTGCTTAAATCTTCTTTCGAGATTATTAGTTGTCCCAATATAGAATGAATCCTTTTCATTCCGTAAAATATACATGTAATACACAATTCTCCATAAATTTTATAATTGGTCGGGGCGAGAAGATTCGAACTTCCGACCTCCTGGTCCCAAACCAGGCGCGCTAACCGGGCTGCGCTACGCCCCGACGAGAGTAAAGTTTTTAAAACCCGATCAATTCATGTCAAATATGCTGTGATTTAATTGGATTAATCAAACCAATCCTACCTGCCTAATCCCCTCATACAAAACAATCGCGACACTGTTGCTCAAATTTATTGAGCGAATCTCCTTGGTCATTGGTATTGTATATGAGTTCTCCCAATGTTCATGCAAAATAATTTCCGGTAAACCTCGTGTTTCCGGTCCAAAAATGAGGAAATCTCCATCACAAAATGATATTTCAGTGTATTGTTTCTGTGCCTTGGTAGAAAAATAATACTTGTTCGCTTCCTCATATTTCTTAAGAAAAGCTGCCCATGAGTCATGAACTTCAAGATCGAGCTTATCCCAATAATCGAGCCCAGCGCGTTTTAGATATTTATCATTTAGTAGGAATTTCATTGGCTTGATAAGATGCAGTACTGAGTGAGTTCCCACGCATAATCGCCCGATATTACCTGTATTTGAAGGTATTTCTGGTTCGTAAAGAACGATATGAAAGGGCATTATCCAAAGATAACAGCAGCAACGATAAAATCAGTTACCAAAATTAAAATTGATGAGATCACAACTGCACGAGTTGTTACTTTCCCCACTCCTTCCGCACCGCCGCGAGCAAAAAAACCCTGAAAACAACCCACGGATGTGATTATCATGCCAAATACAACTGCTTTTACAATGCCACTCCAAAAATCAACTGGAGTAATAAATGATCTTATGCCAAAGAGAAATTCCGCAGTTGTCACACGATATAATGAAACAGAAACAAGATAACCTGAAAGAATGCCGAATAAATTTGCAAAAATTGTGAGCACAGGGAGCATGATTATTCCTGCAATGATACGTGGAACCACAAGATAGTCATAGGGATTTATTGCGAGGACTTCCAATGCATCGATCTGATCGGTTACGCGCATTGTGCCAAGTTCAGCAGCTAGTGAGGCGCCGATCTTCCCTGCCATGACAAGTGCAGTGAGCACAGGTGCAAGCTCGATCATTGTAGATTTGGTGATCATCGCACCAAGATAACGGTATGGAAGAAGCCCACCTGTTTGATATGTTGCCTGTACAGCAGTAACCATGCCAGTAAATGCAGATGTTATAGCGACCAATGGAATGGATTCTACTCCAATCTTCTGCATCTGCATAAATGTTAGATGAATCCTCTTCCCTACTTTGCCGAGACTTTTAATAGTCATTCCTAAAAAGATGAAATATCTACCAAAATCCTGAATTGTCCTGATGATGATACTTCCAATTGAGGATATTGGATATGTGATGATACGTATCATGCAAAAGATTGATTATCTATATTTTCAAAACGGGTATAATGTCCAATAAACTTAAGATTCAGCCGACCTTGAGGACCATTTCTATTCTTTGCCACATCGATAACTGCGATACCGGGATTTTCTGCTTCTTCTTTCTTATAATACTCTTCCCTGTAAATGAGCAGGACAAGGTCTGCATCCTGTTCGATGGCGCCGGATTCTCGTAAGTCAGCTAGCACAGGTATTTTATCCTGTCGTGTTTCTGGTCCACGGCTGAGCTGGGAAACTGCAATTATAGGAACTTCCATTTCTTTTGCGAGAATTTTTATAGCTCGTGAGATCTCTGAGATCTCCTGCTGACGTGACTGCCGAGATGCAACCGGCAACAAAAGCTGCATATAGTCAATAATGAGAAGATCGAGTCCCTCTTCGAATTTCAGCCGGCGTGCTTTTGAGCGGATATCATTCATGGTATTGCTTCCGCGGTCATCAATAAAGATAGGTGCTTCTGCGATCTTATCAGCGTGTCGAGTCAAATTCATGATCTTATCCTTGTCCATTCCATAGCCATGAAGCATAGAATGCAAAGAAACATCAGAACCGGAACTTAGCATTCGCATGATCAGCGTTTCTTTATCCATTTCCAGACTGAAAATCCCAACTGTTTTATCCTGAAAAACAGCAGCATGATGAGCTATGTTGAGGGCGAGTGCAGTTTTTCCCATACTTGGACGCCCGGCAATAACAATGAATTGCCCAGATTGAAAGCCACCAGTTATTCTATCCAACTCGTTAAAACCAGTTGCTACACCTACGACCTTCGTTTTGCGTTTTGCGATCTCGTCGATCTTCTTAATGGTTGGAGAGACGATATCAAAAGCTCTCTCGAATCCTTCTTTCATTAAACTCTGAGTGACATTGAAGATCTGTTTCTCAGCGTGTTCGACAATTTCCTTACTATCCTGTCCTGTACCGTGGCATTCTTCTATGATCGATGAGGCAGTATGTATCAACCTTCGCAAGGTTACTTTTTCAATAACCAGTTGCGCATGGGTTTCCATATTTGCACTGGATGAGACAATATCCTGAATTTCTGTTAGATACGCTGCACCACCGATTTTTTCAAACAGGTCTTTCTTCTTTAGTTCATCTATGATAGTAATAAGATCGATATCAATATTTTTGTTGAAAAGTTCCTGTATGGCTCTAAAAATATACTTGTGTGCACTTTTGTAAAAATAGTCTTCTCGAAGGAGTTCCAGCCCTCGTGCAGTAGCCCATTCTTCCAGAAGCATGGCACTGAGAACTGCACCTTCTGCATTCAGATCGTGTGGTGGAACTCGAACCGAATCCTGATTTATTGTTGTTCTGTTATTTGTTTTTTCTGCCATAATTTATCTCAATTCAGCGTATTCTCGTTTAAGCATTTTCAAATCTTCCCATGCGGGACGTTTCCAATCCGGATTATGCAAAAGCGCTGAAGGATGGTAGGTCACCATCAATTTTGAAGAAGAAAAAGGAAAGAATTTCTGTCTCATTTTTGTTAAGGTGTCATCGTTCTGAAGGAGCGTATTGCCTGCTACTTTGCCGAGTGCGCATATTATTTTTGGTTGAATGATCGACAATTGGAATTCCAGATACGGCATGCATGCTTGAATTTCATCTTCTTGAGGATTTCTGTTTCCGGGAGGTCTGCATTTTACGATATTTGTGATGTACACGTCTTCTCTGGAGAGATCAATAGCGGTAAGCATTTTGGTAAGAAGCTGCCCTGCTTTACCTACAAAAGGGATGCCTTGAAGATCCTCCTGTTCGCCAGGTCCTTCTCCTACAAAAACAATATCGGCATCAACATTCCCATCACCCCAGACTAACTTATTACGTGTTTTGGCTAATTGGCAGTTCGCACAATCCTTATACTCAGCTTCAAATTGCTGCAGGTACTTCTTCTTTGATATTGGTTCTGTTTCCTGCACGAAAATTTCATTTATTCCTGAAAGTTTAAGTAATTCTATCTTCCTTAGCTGAGCTTCCGAAATTGTGTTCAATGCATAGATCCTATTCGTCTATAATATCCTGCATCTTGCCTTCGTTTTTTTCTTCTTCCGGAATAAAGTAATCCGGAATATCATCTGCTGCGACATGATCCAAAGCAACGGTTGTAAGCTTATTGCCTAAATTCTTTTTAATTTCAAAGGGGATCTTGGTGATTCGCTTCAATTCTTCATTTGCAAGAATTAAATAAAGAAAGGTGCAGTTATTTTCTTCTATGAACTTTTGTACTAATTTTCTATCCATATATATCTTTTCCTTCGCTTTTTTTATATATTATCTCGATTATTTTATCCGAGACTTTTTCGATATCATCATTAATAAAAAATCTATCATAATGCCATGAATCAGCAATCTCATGTCTTGCATTGCTCAGGCGGGTTTCAATGACTTCATGGGCATCGGTCTTACGAGAACGGAGTCTTCTTTCAAGCTCTTTCATGCTGGGTGGAAACAGGAAAATCGAGAGTACTTCCGGCATCTTTTTCATAAATTTGAGTGCACCCTTTGTTTCGATGTCAAGAATTACAAATTTATTTCTTGAGAGTTTTTCCTGAATGGTTTTTCTGCTTGTGCCATAATAATAACCAAGGTATTCTGCCCATTCAAGAAACTCGTCCTGCTCGATCATATTCTTGAATTCATCTTCACTCACAAAATGATAATCCACACCATCCACTTCCGAACCTCGTATTGGTCTTGTAGTAAAAGATACGGAATATTCCACATCCTTGCACTTCCTGAGAACAGCGTCGCACACGCTGCTTTTGCCTGCTCCGGAAGGAGAAGAAACGATTATCGGGAAATAAATTTTTAGTGTCATTATTTGTAATACCAAATTTTGATTGGGAATTTGTTGTCAATTTTTCTAACTTAGATTTCTGGATTAATAGATTATAATACACTTTCACTATTACCAGCTTGTTAATGGAGAGAAAGAATTTGCTCTCTCCATTTAATTTGTAATGTAATTTTTGTTACTCTTATTTATCTGGTATTGACCAGGAAACACAATTTTATTTCCATCATTTGAGAAACGAGCGTTATAGCCGTAATTAGCAATCTTTCGTTTTTCAGTTCCATCATTATTCATGATATAAATATCTCCATCGTAAAAACCATTATTAGAATATACTATTTTTGAATCATTGAAGGGAGCAATATGAGGTTCATATCCTTTACCAAGCTCTTGAATTTCTGAACCATCATTATTCATTATGTAGATGTTTGGATAATAAATGTATATCAATTTATTAAGTGAAATTGAGGTTGGATAACCTGCTGAAATTTCAGAAACCAATTTGATCGTATTCGATCCATCTTTATTCATAGAATATAATCCTTCATTTGAACCTCCTCTTGTATAATAAATTGTTACTCCATCAGGAGAATATGAAGGCCAACCTAAATATGCTCCACTCGTGACAAATGTATCAATGATTTCATTATTTAACTTCTTTCTACATATATTATAACTCGCCTTTTCTTTTAAAGTTGTAATCCTTGTTGTATAAATCATTTCTATATTATCTATTGAGATGAACGGTTGCCTTTCAATAATATCTTTCGTATTAGTAAGTCTTACCATCTCGCTTCCATCAATATTAACAATATAAAGATCATCATTAGAAACAAAAATAACTTTTGTCCCATCTGTAGATATGGACGGATATTCTGATTTCACCACTAGGGTGTCTGTTATCATCTTGATATCTGTGCCATTAAAGTTAACAGTATATAAACTTGTGCCTGATCTATAAAGAATTTTGGTTCTGTTCGGTATAAATAGAGCATATGTCGCGCCAATATCAATTACCCTTGTAAGATCACTTCCATCTGCATCCATCATATAGATACATGGTTCGTAAAAGTCTATATGTACATTTTCATCACAACCACTAAATGTGAATATTGATATAATAAAAAACATAAATTTTACAATTATTAACAAATATCTATTCATTATTTTTTCCTTTTTATTATACAATGAATGAGTCCACTCTAAAAAGTTCAATTTAAGAAATCGAGAAACCGTTGAAACGGTTAATGCTTTTTTGTTTCATTAACCACCAACTTAAGTTGGTGGTTAATAGAAAGATAGCTAATTGTAACCGATTCATCGGTTTCCCAATGTTTGAAAAATTTCCAACATATTTCTAATAATAATCTTTTTAGAGTAAGCTCATGAATTCTTAAGACAAATTCCCTCAGCATCAACTTCCCATTCATATTCTTATTCGTTATTCCAATTCAATAATCATAAAGAAAACCTCTCTATTCGTGAATAAATATAGAGAGGGTATTGTAAAGTGATTTTATTATTGCACATGAAAATATGTGGATTAGATATTTTTTTTCTCTGTCCTTTTTTCATCTGAGTTCCTTATGCCTTTTCTACTTTAATAATTTTTCTATTTCAAATTTTTCCGTAAAAGAAATTATTTGAACAATGCATTATTCACGTCAGGAAACATATCTTTTCCACAGATCAAAACTGAAGTGATTGGCGCAACTTCTTTTACTTTTTCTATTATGTTATGAGCAAGCTCCCGAATATCCCATTGTGCATGTGCATCATGTCGCAGTCGTGCAAAATGACAAAGCTCCCGCATGTTGCATTTGAATAAAACAACTTTGTGATGGGCGTTTGTCAGAATATAGTTCTTCACTTCAGGATATTTTTCAGAGAGTATCTCATACATTTTTTCCGACTTTTCCATTACATCTCGGAAAAAATCTTTATGTGCGATTTTATCAATACTGCTCGGAATCGTATATCCAAATTTCGGATTATAATCAGTTGAGATTATTGTTGCAATTCTATGCCTTTTGAGCTGTGCAAAGCATGAAGAACTAATATTCACCTGAAAAATCAGATCAACTAATTCAAACTCGCGTGGCAGGGAATCATGGCAAGTGATGTCAGTCAAATATTTTTGTAGTATCTTCTCTTTATCCTGCTTGTTCATTCGTTTCACATCTTCAAATACAGTTTGATAATCCGTACCTGTCGAGCGGAATATAAGTCCTGCAATAATTCTCTCATCTGCATGTGCAGGATAGGATAAAAGCGTGCATTTTTCAACTTGTTTATTGGATTCTGCATAGACATCTGTCTTATATTTTTGAGCATCATATTTGGATGGCTCGATATAACGGATGAGCGAAGGAGCAATATTCCTGACCTGTTCATGCAAAATGTCTGCGAGATTTTTCGCTTCATTAAAAGGGAGTGCATAAAGACGTTTGAGAAGATGTTCCATGCTTCGCGCATTAATGGTCATTCCCATCTGGGTTTGAGTTGCCATAGAAAGCACATAACGAGCATCCTCTTTTGCCCAACCTTCAATATCCTTTTTGGAAAGCAAAGTAGTACGATGAAAAAAGTCCTTCAATTTTTCAAAAAGAGAAATGTAGGTTTCATTTTGCAACTGGACAGTATCCCGAAATTGTTTAAACACCTCGGCATCATTTTGAATTTCTTCGGGAATGATATAGTCACCATCGAGCGTGACGTATCGTTGAGATTTTTCTGTAAAAGATGCCAATCTGGTACGTTGTACAAATTCAGTAAGATAACGTGATATGCCAATTATATCAAAATTGAAAACAGCATGTTCGGCAACAGAGCTGTGCCCCATTTCAAAAACGATGGTTTGATTCGATCTTCTGGCTTTTTCTACATCGAGTACTGCATCTTTCCGAAGCTCATCAACCGATTTTTTTGAACGGCTTATGCGCGCATAGGCAGCAGAGATGGTCTCCGGAGTGTATTGAACTTCTTTGGAAGGAAGCTGGGAAATATCAACATTGTAACCTGCAAGTATGACTCTCAATTACGCTCCGATAATTGACAAACTGCTGCTTGCACCGATTCGATTTGCTCCGGCTGAGATCATAGCAAGTGCCGTCTCAGTATCACGAATTCCACCTGATGCCTTCACACCCATATAATCACCAACGACAGTTCGCATTAACATAATATCTTCTACAGTTGCTCCTGATTTTGAAAATCCGGTCGAAGTTTTTACAAAGTCCGCCCCAGCTTTTTTTGCGATCAGGCAAGCAATGATCTTATCCCTTTCATTAAGCAGACAGTTTTCAAGAATGATTTTCATTATCGCACCATTCTCGTGGCAGATTTCTGCTATCTTCTCGATTTCTGTGAGCACATAATTGTAGCCCTGTTCTTTCAACTCAGCGATGTTCAAAACCATATCACATTCAGTTGCTCCGCCCTTAAGAGCGAGTCTAACTTCTTCTATTTTTGTATGTGTAAGATTTGCACCGAGTGGAAATCCTATAACGGAACAAACAGTACGCCTGTCCATTTCTCTTTTAGCAAGTTTTACGTTATAAGGATTAACGCATACCGATGCAAAATCATAGGTTCTTGCCTCCTGGCAGAGTCTGATAATTTCTACATTTATTGCATCGGGCTTTAGATTTGTATGATCGATATACTGTGCAAGTTCTTGCTGTGTGGGTATATCGTCAACGATGGAGTAGTTATTATTTTTGTATCCACATACTGCGCATCGAAGACAAATTTGATGAGCTCCGTTGCATCTGCAGGATAAATCTTCATCCAAAGGCCAAAGCTCTAATGCGATTGATCTAATATTGTTCATCTTTCCTTTTCTTGATTTTTTTTATAGGGATTTTTTCCTGAAATTTGGCTCTTTTCTTTTTAATTTTTTGATCCAGATAATCATCAAAGCTAATGATTGTCAGCACACCATTATCATCTCTGAGTTCGATCCTGTAGGTTAAATAGTTATTTTTTGCAACATACATTTTCTTTTTATTATATAATATCTCTTCCCCGATCTTCGGATACTTTTCAGCTTCCTCCTGGTAGAATTCTTCCTCATAAGCAAGGCAGCACAGTAGTTTACCGCACAGCCCACACATTTTGGAAGAGGTTACGCTCACATTCTGATCCTTAGCCATTTGTATGGTTACGCGGTCAAAATTGAGTTTAAGATTTTTACAACAAAGTTCTCTTCCGCAGGGTCCAATTCCTCCGAGTCTTTTAATTTCCTGACGTTCGTTGATTTGACGAAGCTCTATACGTGTTCGAAAGATTCGGGCGAGAACTTTCACGAAATCTCGAAAATCCACTCTTGTTTCCGCCATGAAATAAAAAGTGAGTTTGTTGCCGTCAAACTGATATTCTACATCAACCAGATCCATTTCAAAGGGCTGATCCTTGAGCGCATTCATGAATTTCTCCCGTGCATCATCTTCTTTTTCATGAATTCGATTCATCTTTTCGATGTCATCATCGCTTGCAATACGGATAAGTTTTCTTATTGTATAGCTATCAGTTAGGTTGAGCTTCTCTCTTTCAATTGGAAAATTACCTACACATCCCATGTCAGCGCCTTTTTCGGCTTCAACAATTACATATAGACCTTTTCTTAATTCAATATCATGAGTATTTTCATAATACCTTTTTTCGTCTTGTTTGAATTTAACTTCTATTAAACCATTCATTATTTTCTAAACCTTTAAAATACATTTCTTAGTAATGCTGACCTTTTTAAAACATTCTCCCAGAATTATTTTTTTAATCTATTAATAAAGGGAAAGTAATATTGTCATGGCGTCAGATTTATTGTCAAATACATCATTAATAAGTTGCTCAATTTCCTTGTCAGAGTCAATATTATTTTTGACATGAGATATTATCGATTTCTGAAGATAGTTTATAATTTCATTCTTGATACGAGCTCGGCGCCTGCTATTCAGCTTATTATTTTCTTTCAATTTTTTTTTTGATATCCATCTATACTTAGAATGGAAAACTAACCTTCGTTTTCCTTTAATGATTGTAGAATTTGATCAACATCATTTTTGAAATCGAGGGTATAGACCACTTTGAGCAAGGTTTCTTCTTTATCCACAGTGGTGTAATTGCACATCCCATCGACCGTCTCCAGGATATAACCGAGGAGTTGTAGATTATTTTTCTCGGTTTTCAGGATTAGCTCCTCAGAATTACCTTCAATCTTTGTTCTTGAGACTATTTCAAAATCCATCTATACATCTTCCTCTGCATCTTTATGCAAGGCGTGAGCAAGTACTTCATCCATTGTTTCAACAGGTATAATATTTAGTCCCTTTTTGATCTGTTTCGGAATTTCAGTCAATTCTCTGAAATTCTTTTTTGGAATAATGATATTTTTTATCTTAGCACGCTGTGCAGCAACGAGTTTTTCTTCCAATCCACCAATAGGCAACACATCTCCCATGAGAGTTATCTCGCCGGTCATTGCATAATCTGCCCGTACCTTTCTTTTGGAAAGAGCAGATATGATCGCAGTTGCGATCGTTATTCCAGCTGATGGTCCATCTTTAGGAATCGCACCTTCAGGAACATGAATGTGGATGTCCTTATTTTTGTAAAAATTCTTTTCAAGATCGAAATCTGAGGAATTGGCTCTTGCATAACTCAGTGCTGCGTTTGCGGATTCCTTCATGACATCGCCAAGCTTGCCTGTAAGAGAAAGATGACCCTTTCCTTCCAGAACGGCAACTTCAACCTGCAAGAGAACGCCACCGACAGAGGTCCATGCTAAGCCGTTTGCCACTCCAACGCTATCTTCCTTTTTTACATCAGAATAAAGATATCTTTCCACTCCAAGGTATTTTCTGATGCTTGAGCCAGTCACTTTATAGGAATTCTTACTCTTATTTTTAAGATACTCACGCACAATTTTACGCAGAACTGATGAGATATTTCTTTCGAGATTACGTACTCCAGCTTCACGGGTGTAATTTCTTATGATATTGAGAAAGGCATTTTCGGAGAAATCGACCTTGATCTTATGGTTGAACCCATGTTTCTCAAGCTGTTTTGGAAGGAGAAATCCCTCGGCTATCCTAAACTTTTCATACTCAGTATAGCCAGGCAGCGTTATCACTTCCATCCTATCCTGAAGAGCAGGAGGGATCGAAAAAAGATTGTTTGCAGTAGTGATAAAAAGCACCTGGGAAAGGTCATATCCTACTTCAATATAATGATCATGAAATTCATAGTTCTGCTCCGGGTCGAGCACTTCCAACAATGCTGATGATGGATCTCCACGGAAATCCATGCTCATCTTGTCCACTTCATCGAGCATGATAACAGGATTCTTGGTACGGACGCGCTTCATCGCCTGAATGATTATTCCCGGCATTGCACCAATGTAAGTCTTTCTGTGCCCCCGAATTTCTGCTTCATCACGTACTCCGCCAAGTGAAAGACGCACGAACTTTCGATGCAGCGCCCGTGCAATTGACTGTCCGAGCGATGTTTTTCCTACACCTGGAGGACCGACAAAACACAATATCTGCCCTTTCACTTTTTTCACCATTTTCAGCACAGCGAGATATTCGACAATGCGTTCTTTGATCTTCTTCAAGCCATAATGGTCATCATCAAGAATTTTTTCTGTTTGGGTAAGATCAAATCGTCCCTTTTTGGGATTATTCCACGGCAGGTCGGTGAGCCAGTTAAGATAGTTCAAAGAAACTGAGTATTCTGGTGAAATCGGATTTGTTCTACGCAGCTTGTTCAGCTCATATTCAGCTTTTTCTTTTGCTTCCTCTGTAAGATTGAGTTTACTTACCTTTTTTTCAAGCTCCTTCACTTCAACGTTCTGATCTTCGGAAAAACCAAGTTCTTTTTGGATCGCCTTAAGCTCCTGATTAAGAAAATATTCCTTTTGGGTTTTGGTTAGCTTACTTCTCACCTCACCGGCAATTTTTTTACGAATTTTCAGAATCTCAAGCTCTTTAGAAATATATTCGATCAAATCAAAAATTCTTTCCATAAGATTGGCTTCAAGGAGTTTCTGCTTTACTTCCAGATCAAGATCGATGTTCGAAGCCATAAAATCTACTTTATCATCCATTGACTTGAGATTTTCATAGGTGATAAGCACATCATCGGAGAAGTTCCTGCTCAGTTTTCCATATTCTTTAAAATCATGTTCCAGCGTTTGAAGAAGCGCAATATTTTCCGAGGTTTCCTTGAGTGTTTCTTTCGGAATGAGGTCCAGTTTGGCACTCATATAATCATCAGAAAAGTATAACTCCTCGATCTCTGCGCGTTGTAATCCCTCAACAAGAATTCGAATTGTTGCATCGGGCATTTTTAAAATCTGCAATATCTGGCACACAACCCCCATCTCGTACATATCTTCCTGCTGGGGTTTTTGAGTATCAGGTGATTTTTGGGCAACACAAAAGATAATTTTATTTTTTCCGTACGCTTTTTCCGTTGCTTTAATGGAATGCGTTCTTCCAATAACCAGAGGTACGATCATCTGTGGAAAGATAACGATATTCCTGGTAGGAATTATTGGTAATGTATTTTCCTGCTCTTCTAAAATTTTTTTTGTCATATATACATAAAACCTTATTTATTTACAATAAATATTATCCTGAAGCCAATATTTGTCAATGAAAAGCTAATTCATTATTTCCTAACCTATTAATCTTATGTAAGATAGCCAAGCTTTTTCTTGACAGATGATTCTCATGCAAAGGTTTTGATTCCCAATCGGGATGTAGCGCAGCCCGGTAGCGCGCTTCGTTCGGGACGAAGAAGTCGCCGGTTCAAATCCGGCCATCCCGACCATTTTATTGAGTGTGAATGTAGTTTTACGAAATATTTTACTATTCTTATTTCTTACACTTCATATAAGATGCAACAAGAAAAAAAATTCCAAACAGAATAAATGGATTCGCAGCAATAAAATAATTTATATGTTGCAACTTTAAAAGAAAATTGCTGTGAGGGAAAAATATCTTATCTATTGTACCAAGAAGTATTAACAAAGCTGCAACAATAGCACTGAGTTTCGCCAATATTTTGTACATATACCGTACTCCATTTTTAGATATGTGTGCTATTCAGTTCAGTATAGCACCATTATTTCTTTTTATGACGGTTCTTTTTTAGTCTCTTTTTACGTTTATGCTTATTGATTTTTGCTTTTTTTCGTTTTTTCCCGCAGGGCATTTCTACTCCAAAATGATTAGTTGTTTCTCATTACTTCATCAATAAAGAATTTCGAAAACTTAAAGGTCGGGACAACTCGTTTTGGCAGGTTAACAAGCTCCTTTGTATTTGGATTACGTGCGATGCGTGCTTTACGTACCTTGTTTTTGAAGGTACCAAACCCTCTAAGTTCAATGTGCTCTCCATCGATCATACTGATTTTTATATTATCCAAGAGTGCATCAACGATAATCTTCGTATCTTTTAAAATAATTCCAGTTTCCTGGGAAATTGCCTGAATTAAATCAGCTTTGGTCATGCGTCCTCCGTGGATGACATTTTTTTCTGTAATTGTCGACTAATTTGTGCATTACAAATCATGTGTCAAATATTATATGAAAAAAAAGTAATCATTATAAGAAAATTGACAAATAAATATTACTTTTTTTCTTAAATCTATAATTAAGTAGGGCAAATGAAAAAATATATCGCTGAGAATTTTTTATATCATATCTGGGATGAACAGCATCTCAAAGATGCTATTAGAACTGTTTCTGGTAACAAGATAGAGATCCTATTTCAGGGCAAGTGGAACACGGACGCTGGTCCAGATTTTGTGAACAGTATTATCCTTCTTGATGGGAAGAAATTTCAGGGAGATGTCGAAATCCACAGACACGAGTATGACTGGAAAGCTCATAATCATCATGAGGATAAAAATTATAATAATGTTATCCTTCATGTAGTCTTCACAAATAGTCGGTATGCTGAATTTACGATCTCTGAAAACGGTAACAAAATACCTATACTGGAACTCCAGCTCAATCTTGACGAGCAAATAGACAAATTATGGAAACGATACGGACAAAAACCATTTGATACATCACAGCAAAAAACCATAGAATGTCTTCTGGTAAAGGATTTGCACGATTCAAATAAATTAAAAAGCATTCTCCTCTCTCTCGGTAAAGAACGGTTTCTAAAAAAGTGTAAACGCTTCTCGGCAGAACTATACAACTCGGATTTTAATCAGATTCTATACGAAGAAATAATTGAAGCACTCGGATATGGTAAGAATAAAATGCCATTTTTCAAGCTGGCGAAACTGCTTCCTTTTCAGGAATTGAAAACCTTTATTAATGACTGCGTAAATTATCAGGATATCTTCTGCATCTTTATGTATAAATGTGGATTTGACCTTCATGATTACAGCTTCAGTTTCATAGACGAAGAACTTGTGGAACGCTTTGATACCGTATGCTCACAATTTGCAACAAGAATGAAGGAGACGTTGCGGAAAGATGACTGGAATTTCTTCCGTTGCCGTCCGCAGAATCATCCTGTGAACAGACTCTGGCAAATCGCACCTTTTATCTACTCCGCCCTCCACCAGGGAAACCTTATCAACTCGATCATTGCACTCTTTAGTTACGGTAATTCGCAGAAAATTGATGCAAAGAAAATTGAAAAAGAATTTTCAAACTTATTGAGCAAAGGAGATCATCCTTCGATCGGCTCATCTCGTTGCAGAGATATTTTCTCAAATATTATTCTTCCTATATGTTATGTTTACGCTCAAACACTGCAATATGATACATTGCAAAAAGTGATCTTTAAGGTATATGGTGATTTACCAAAACTGTCTGAAAACTATATTACTAATTATATACACACTCTTCTGAATGACGGCATACATTTCCGCATTAACCTACAAATGCAGCAGGGAATGATCCAGCTCTATTACCAGTTCTGCGCTCAACATGAGTGTGATAATTGCGTTGCTAATCTGAAATCCTGAAATTATATTCTGTACTGTGTAGCTCAATCCACAAAATATTTGACAAGCTTTTCCCCGAAAATCCCACTGTGATTTAATAAATTATGACTATACCGATCGTTGCAATAGTAGGACGCCCGAATGTGGGCAAATCAACCATTTTTAATAGAATGGTGAAGAGAAGACTTGCAATCGTTGATAAGGAATCCGGAGTTACCAGGGATAGAAAATATTATCAAACCGAGTGGGATGGCTATCCCTTCATAGTTGTGGACACAGGCGGAATCGTACCAAGTACAAAGGATACAATGACGCTTTCCGTCAGAGATCAAGCTGAGCTTGCAATTGAAGAAGCTGATTTGATAGTATTTGTGACAGATTGCAAGATCGGTATTACAGATTATGACCAGCAAATCGCAAAAATGCTCTTCCCCGTTCAGGACAAAGTGATCTTTACAGTAAATAAGGTTGATAATGACAAAGAAGAACTGGAAGTTTATGAATTCATGGCTCTTGGGTTTGGTGATCCTATCGGTATTTCTGCTATTAGTGGAAGAAATTTCTCAGAATTTCGGGATCAGATCGTGAACAAATTACCATCTAGTGCTGAAATGGAAGAGCAGTTCAAAGAAGATACTATCAAGATCGCTGTGGTCGGCAAACCGAATGTGGGAAAATCCTCATTAGTGAATAAGATCATAGGACAGAATGCTGTCATTGTTAATGATATTCCGGGCACTACCAGGGATTCTGTACATCTGAATTTCGAATACAACGGCTGTAATATGACCATCATAGATACTGCCGGACTGCGCAGAAAGAGCAGAGTAAAGTTCGGAATTGAATATTTCAGCAACTTGAGAAGTCTCCGCAGTATTAATGATGCTGATATCGTACTTGTTCTTCTCGATGCTCAGGAAGAAATTTCTGTTCAGGATAAGCGGATCATTGAATATGCTCAATCCCAATACAAAGCGCTCATTCTCGTTGTCAATAAATGGGATGTGATCGAAAAGGATCATAAAACAGCAAAAAAATTCGAAGATGAGATTCGCTACAGTTTGAATTATGCGAGCTATGCACCGCTCATTTTTATCTCAGCGAAAAGCGGTCAGCGTGTAAGAAAGCTTCTCGATCTTGTACTCTTTGTGAACAAACAACGAGAGAAAAGAATTCCTACTCACGACATGAATGCCTTTCTACAAAAAATCGTTGCCCAAAATCCTCCAACTCATACTTCACACAAACGAGTTAAATTCTATTATGCATCCCAAGTCGATACCAACCCCCCACTTTTCCTATTTGTCATGAATAATGCCACGCTCATTACAGAAAATTATAAAAGATACATACATAATCAGATACGAAACGAATTCAGTTTTGACGGTGTCACAATTAAATTTAAATTTAAGGATAAATCGTGATCCTTTTTGTTGCCCTGCTCATCTCCTATTTTCTTGGTGCGATTCCCAGTGGATTTATTTTGGGCAAGATCCTAAAAAAAATTGATATTCGGGAACATGGAAGCAAGAATATCGGGGCAACAAATGTTTTGAGAACTCTCGGAGTTGTACCGGGTATCATTTCACTTATTTTTGATTTCTTCAAAGGATTTTTCGCTGTTGAGATCGGACGGCTTCTACTTTCGCGATCTTGCGAACATACCATTTTCGGATTCAATCCATGCCTTGAATATACAAATCCTCAAACCTATCAAATCGCGATCGTGGCAATAGGATTAGCTGCGATTATCGGGCATATTTTTCCGGTTTTCCTGAAGTTCAAAGGAGGAAAAGGTATGGCAACAGGTGCTGGCGTGTTGATGAACCTTCTCCCAATCCCATTACTCATTGCTATTGGAGTATTCCTCGTAATTGCAGCACTATCACGCTATATTTCTCTTGCTTCTCTTTGTGCAGTTCTCTCTTTCTGGATAGTTGAGTTCGTAAGAAATATACCTCATTTTAATGAAATCCCTCTACTTGTTTTGACAACCTGTATCACAATTCTCATCATTTATCGTCATAAAGAAAATATCGTACGTCTGCGTAAAGGTGAAGAATCAAAAATATCATTTAGACATGTTTCGCATTAAAAAAGTGTAGAATATTATGAACCACGAAAAACTCGAAAAAATTATTTATAAAGAAGAAAGTTATGCACTTCAGTGAGCATAGAAATTTCCACTTGTGGTAAGGTAATTCTACAAAAAAAAGGAATGTCATTAAATCAAGGAATATATAATTATTTTGATATTTTATTTGTTATTAGTCCCGACTTGTCGGGAAGAACTTAAATTAAGTCTAACTCATCTATTTCAAAGAATATATATAAAGGTAAAATATGTTTATTTCAGTAATTTCCACTCCTGCAAAACTTCAGTCATTTAGAAAGAAAAAGTAACACAAGATTTATGTGCGGAATCATCGGAATATACCAGAAAAATCAAAAAAGTAAATCTGCTTCCCGGCTTGCAGTTCTTGGTCTTTTTGCAGAGCAGCATCGGGGACAGGAAAGCTGCGGTATCGCTTATTATGACGGACAAAAAATACAACTCATAAAAAAGATGGGGCTGGTTAAAGAAGTATTCAATGATACAACACTTGGAGACATGCACTCGCATGTTGCAATCGGCCATGTTCGTTATCCCACAAAAGGATCTTCAGATATCGGAAATGCACAACCCCATATATTTAGCAATCTTTCAGGACCGATGTTTGCACTCGCAAGTAACGGCGATATAGTAAATTATAAAGAGTTGCGTGATGAGCTCGAATCAAAGGATGTCTTTTTTGAATCCGGGAATGACGGCGAGCTTATTCTGAAATATATTGCCTATTATCATGAAAAACAAGGACTCTCGATCATCGATTCGATCAAAAATGTCATGCGGAATTTTCAGGGCTCTTACTCTGCAGTTCTACTTGTCAAAGACGAACTGTATGCCTTTCGTGATCCCTATGGGAACCGTCCTTTCATCTTTGGCGAACTCGAAGATGGCACTTATGTGTTTGCATCAGAATCGTGCTGCATAGATATCATCCGGGCTGAATTCAAAAAAGAAGTATCGCCATCCGAGATCATTCATGTAAATGAAAAGGGAATGCGATCAATTCAAATGAATCCAGAGGAATTTCGAAACAGTGAACATACTGCTCATTGCGTATTTGAACTCATATATTTTTCACGACCGGACAGTGTTGTTTATGACAATGCAGTCTATGCATTTCGAGAAATTCTCGGAAAAAAACTCGCAGAGAAAGAAGATATTGTTGCAGATGTTGTCATTCCAGTACCGGACTCGAGCAATTTTATCGCGCTTGGGTATGCGAAAGAGCTTGGAATTGATTTCAATTTTGGTCTCATCCGAAATCACTACGTTGGGCGTACATTTATTGCACCCGAACAGACAATTCGAGATGAAAATGTCAGCCAGAAATTCAATCCTCTACCCGGTTATCTGAAAGGGAAAAAAGTAACATTGATCGATGATTCAATTGTCCGTGGTACAACTTTAAGAAAAATAGTTAAAATGGTGCGAAATCATGGCGCTAAGGAAGTCCACGTACGCATCGGGTCCCCTATGGTGAAATATTCCTGCTATTACGGAATAGACACACCCACCAAGGAAGAACTTATTGCAAACCAAAAAACCGTTGACGATATCGCTGCATTTCTGCAAGCTGATTCTCTTCGTTATCTTACTGTATCTGAACTGAAAAATCTCATTAAAGATGAGAATGATTTTTGTTTTGCATGCTTTGATGGAAATTACCCCATCCGCCAGCTGGCGGAGTAATATGAACCGAAAAATTCATGAAATTAAGAAAATGAAATTTAACAGAATATTTTTCATAAATGCCACTTTCGTGCTTTTCGCCTGCCACGGCGTAATGCAATGGAGACGGGCCTGCCACGGCGTAATGCAATGGAGACGGGTGTATTTCGTGGTTAAAAGTATTTGTTTGTAGGAGTAATATGAATATTGAAGAATCTATTCTTAAGAAAATATTTGAGTCGATAACCTCAAAAAAGATTCTTGTTGTCGGTGATCTTATGCTTGATCACTACATCATCGGAGATGTTGATCGGATCTCACCCGAAGCGCCTGTGCAGGTCGTGAAGGTGGAGAAAGAGAAATTTGGTCCCGGCGGAGCTGCAAATGTTGCTCAGAATATTAAAGCTCTCGGTGCGGAACCTATCATTATTGGAACTGTCGGGAACGACCAGAGTGGAGAAAAACTCAAACAAATTTTCCGAGAAAATGACATTTCTGATGAAGGAATATTTTCCAGCACTCACCACCCGACTACACAGAAAACCCGTATCATAGCTCGCAATCAGCAGCTTGTGCGTATTGATTTTGAGAAAGACGATGAAATCGAAGAAGAAGTATTGAAAGAAATCCAAAAATATGCAGAAAAAATCATTCCTGAAATCGATGGCATCATTCTCCAGGACTACAATAAAGGCCTGCTGACAAAAGAGCTTATCCATCTTTTCACATCTCTGGCACAAAAGTATAATAAATTCATCGGCGTTGACCCAAAAACGAAGAATTTCTTTGAATATCAAAATGTAACTTTCTTCAAACCAAACAAGCACGAAGCAGAGAAAAATCTTCAATATGATATCAAATCTGATGAAGATCTGAAGATCGTTGCTCAGAAGCTCATAGAGAAACTTAATTGCTCATACATTGTGATCACACTCGGTTCAAATGGCATGTTTATTTGCGACGATCAAAACAATTCCTGGCAGATCCCCACATTTTCTCAGGAAGTTTATGATGTCTCAGGTGCAGGAGATACGGTCATCAGCATGCTCATGCTTGCGATAACAGCAGATTGTGACATCAAAACCGCATCTATTATTGCGAATCACGCTGCAGGTGTTGTATGCGGAAAAGTGGGAGCTGCAACCGCTTCCCCAGCCGAGATAATCACATCTTTCAAAAAATGGAATGAATCATGATCGCAACCAGACAAGAGATAACCAAAATTGCGCAAAATCTTCATGACGCAGATAGAAAAATAGTATTCACCAACGGTTGCTTTGATTTAATTCATAGAGGACACATCGAATACCTGAATAAAGCAAAAAAGCTTGGTGATATCTTGATCATCGGGTTGAATAGTGATGATTCCGTGCGAAGACTCAAGGGAGTTTATCGTCCTATAAACTATGAACAGGATAGAGCTGTTGTGCTCGACAACCTCAAATCTGTGGATTATGTCTGCATCTTTGATGAAGATACACCATATGAGCTCATCAAGTTCGTACAGCCGGATGTCCTTGTAAAAGGTGGTGATTGGGCTGTCCGGGATATTGTTGGAAGCGATATTGTGCTTGCGCTTGGCGGAGAAGTAAAAAGTCTGCATTTTATTGAAGGGAAATCAACGACCGATATTATCGAAAAGATCAGAAACTCATAACTCTGATATAATGATAATAAAGATAATTGCACCACCAGTCTACGTTACACTACGCCCTGGCAAGCAGAGAGCACCCGTCTTCATTTCATTTCAGTCTTCACTTCGTTACGCCCAGACAGGACGCCGTGGCAGGCAGAGGAATATTAACTTGAGACAAAGCAATCCCGCAATAGTTATGCCATTCCCGTGAAAGCATGTCCTCACGAAAGTGGGGAAGGGAATCCAGTTTTGTCTTTGAATTAAGGGATATGCTCTGGAAGTTAGAGAAAATCTCCTTATGTTTGTCTCGGTGTAATGGAATAAAACCGGATGATTTTATTTTTTTTGTTCTGGCTCGTCCAGGTTAGGATTTAAGAAAAGGTGGCCAATATTTATTCAGAGCTTTCGTTTGAAGATTATAAACAATGCACTCTTTGTCCTCGCGAATGTAAGGTAGATCGAACTAAAGGACAGACTGGATATTGTGGAGAAACCGACAAACTGCATATTTCAAGCATTGGCGCACATTTTGGTGAAGAACCCCCTATCTCAGGAAAGAATGGCTCTGGAACGGTTTTCTTTACCGGCTGTTCTCTAAGGTGTTGTTACTGCCAGAATTATCAAATCTCCTTTCAGGGTATTGGTGATTTCTATACCTGCGAGCAAGTTGCTGGAGAACTTAGAAAACTTGTTGAATCTCATGATATTCATAATGTAAATTTCGTCACTCCCGATCATTTCTTCCCGCATACAATCAGAATCGTTGAATTACTGCGAAAAACGAACATTTCAATACCCATATTATACAACATGTCAGGATATCAGAAACTTGAATCGGTCAAAGCACTGGAAGAGTATGCAGATATTTACATGCCGGATTTTAAATATGCTGATAAAAACTTAGCTAAACAACTTTCCAATGCTGAAGATTATCCTGACAGAGCACTTGAATCACTCATTGAGATGGTTCGGCAAAAGGGATTTCCGGATTCTTTCACAGATGAAAAATCAATTGCAACAAAAGGAGTTATTGTTCGTCATCTCATTCTGCCGGGGCAGGTGCAGAACTCGAAGGATGTGTTCACAACGCTCTTACTGGAATTTGGTAAGGATATTCCGATTAGTTTGATGTCCCAGTACTACCCGACTGCTATGTTAATGAAGAATGATAAATGCACTGAACTCTCATCTATTAAGAGACGCATTACTTTAAAGGAATTTGAAGAAGTTTATGAACATGCCTTGAGTTTGGGATTTCGGAATATGCTTGTGCAGTTTCTTGAGAATTTCAGAACGAGGAAAGACAAGATTGATTTTGTACCGGATTTTGAGAAGGATATACCGTTTAAGGGGAACAAATAACTTTTCAAGAAACAATATAACCACAGAGAACACCAGTCTTCTCCGCTAGCTTGCGGATACGCCTTGGCAGGCAGAGTTCACAGAGGAAAGGCAACTTTAATATGGCTCTTTTGAGTTTTAAGTGGGTTGATATACTTATAATTTGAATACGCCAATGCATATAAATATCCAATATCCAACTAGCCGTCGCTTAGGCTATGGCTCGGCAGGCACGGAATATCCAATATCCATTTATCGAGGCGT
>JAUWMT010000068.1 GCA_030613025.1 Candidatus Cloacimonadota bacterium | reverse complement strand
TGATTTTCGTTCGTATGAAACATAGTGATTTCCTTAAAAAATATTACTTATTTAACCATACTAATATTTGATCATTACTTTGTGTAAAGTATTTTGTGAACTATATTGAAAGGTTTTTAGAGTGAACTCATATATAATTATAAAAAAAATAGCAAAGGTTTTAGAAATGCCTATTCCTCAAGCTTTTATCTACGATAGTTATGAATGTGTGGTAGATAGCGAAGGTATTAAAATTCCTCGATTAGAAATTTCAGCAAGATTTATAAAAGAATTTACAACTAAAGAAATTACTCATACATTAGCAAAAGAAATGTATCATATTAGGGTTGGTCATATTTATTATGAAGTGATGGCTGAAAAAATTATGGATTTATTTAATGCTGTACCTAATTTGCCTGGTATAAATATTCTTAAACAATTTGGTGGTGCTTTTGTAGCACAAGGAGCTAATTTTCATTTCCGCAGTTTAGCGTTCAAATGGTTTTCTTGTGCTTGCTTTTCTGCTGAAAATTTTGCTATTGCCTATACAAACAATATTGAGTCAAGTATTTCTGCAACTCTAATGGGTATATTTAATGAGAGAATATTAGTTGATTCAATAAACATTAAGGATTATTTAGAACAAATTCCAAAAATTGAATCTTGTATAGGTCCTGCCGCAACTTTGGAGATAATAAATGAAGTAATACCTTACGGCCCATACAGAATTGATAATATGTTAAAATTTGTTATGTCAGAAAAAGGTCGTAAGCTTTATAATTTTTTAAAAAGGAGTTAAAAATGGATTTTTATGATAAAATTAATAATGAAGATTTTCTAGAAGAAAAAGAAATCTTCAGTACAAATAGTGATGAACCTACTGGTATTATAAAAAAGGGATTATCATTTACTGCAAAAATAGCGCTTTCTGTTTCAAAAAAAGTCATAAACAAAATCGTATCAAATTATCGACCTCCAATTGCAATTAAATGCATAACAAAAAAAGAAGACATTATATCGTTTATTGATAGATCTTTGAAGAACAACTCAAGAGACAGAATTGAATTACGAGAAATTGCGTTGAATAATATAGATACAATAGAATTCGCAAAAGATATTAATGATGAGTTAATAAAAGAATACCACGAAAAATTAAATGAATTTAAGGATTTGTTTAGTGAATCTCAGGAATTAAATAGTACAATTCTGGAATCAGAAAAATGCAAATCAACAATGAAAATTTTAAATGAAATAAAATCAAATTTGGATAAGAATAGCGAATTTAGAATAAAATATGATATTATTAAAAATTTAAAAGAATGTCATAATGAATTTTTAGTGTTATCAAAAAAAATTAGTTCTCTAATACATAATTATCCAGATTGGGACAATCCAATAATTGCAGAATACTTAGTAAATAATATTCCAGATCTAAAATCAAAAGAAAAAATCATTTATATGTTATTATCTTACTATCCCACAAACGTAAAATATTTAAGACTTGCAGAGAAGATATCAAAAAAAGAGGATTCTGTTTTATTTAGTGAAATGATTAAACTGTTTTGCTGAATTAAATGTCACTAACAGACAGCACCACACAAGATTTCGTCCCAAAGTCTGTATGTTTATTTAAGCTGGATTGTTCGTTAAAAGCAGAGAACGGATGGCAAAGAACGCCTTATAAGCAAAACATTAAGGGAGATTAAAAATAAAATTGAATAATTCCGTGAAAATATTAATAAAAAATACGAATCATAATATTTTTTCTGAATTTTTTAAAAAATCTATTTAGGAGTATTACCATGATATATTTGATCTTGATAATTACGTTGGTTGTTTTAATTGCAGTTATTATTAAACGTTTTTCAAAGGGAGTAACAGAGGTTGGGACTAATTATGTTAAAAAGAAACAAGTTGATTGGCCTAATATAGATCTAGAAATTATTAAATTTATGAAAGAGAAACCAGCAGAAAAAGGATATCTTAAAGCAGGTAGCAAGAGACAACATAAATTTATTCCTCTGATTAAAGATGCTGAACAAGTATATAGAAGTTTTTCAGGCGAATTTGATATAAATGAAATTGAGATGTCACTGAAAGTTTATCTAACTCAAGAGGTTGCCGGAAAAGATAGTTGGACTGAAAATGCAAAAAAAGACTACAGACAAGCTGCATATTATATAAGTGTATTTAAGACTGTAGAAGAGATGGCAAATAAAAGAATTCAGCAATTGAAAAACTTAAATAAGAATTATCTAATAGAAGAAAAAGAATTTTATGAAAGACAAAGTAAATATGAGAAAGTATTAAACGAAACAAATTTCTTCATTCAATTGCTTCAAAAAAGAAAAGAAATGTTTGAATTATTAAGAAAAAAGGATCAGGCAATTTTATCAGATATAGACAAAATACCACCAGCACATAACAGAAAACTTAGGTTACTTCAGGAGTCACTAGACTCTGGTGTTATTAGTGAGAGTGAATTTAATAGAAATAAAGCAAACATCATTAACTCTGGCAGACGCGAAATTGAAGAAAATATAAAAATGAAAAGACAAGAAATTGAAGAAAATATCAGAGAAATACAAAATAGTATAATTGAATTAAAAAATAACTCAATTTGAATTGTATAAAAATTGTTGTAAAAAATAAAATATAATTTATTAAAAAGGAGATTAAACTATGTTATCAGAGAAAGAGAAAGAAATTCTAAAAAAATACGATAATTTATTAAGGAAATTGGATATTGCACTTCCATTTTTATGTGCAGATTCAGAAGAGGTTTTGAAAATGGATATTTACCATTATTTAAGAAAAATGAATACTCATGCTGCAAAATTAATAATTGATGAAATGGAGATGTTAAAAGAAGAATATAATAAACAAAATTAATCACCTGTTTTCTAAAAAAATAAATTAACCTCTTTTTAAAAATTTTGGTCAAAATCGTTTCAGTTTTTAAAAATAACTTAACCGAAGAAAATCTAAAGAAAATCGGCTTGAATAAAAGACAATTAAATGCAGTAAAATATGTCCAAAATCATACTCAAATAACAAATCATGAATACCAAAAAATTAACGATGTTTCAAAAGCTACTGCAACAAGAGACATTCAAGATTTAATTGTTAAAGAAATATTGAAAAATATCGGGACTAAAGGTTCCAGTGCAATTTATAAATTGTTTTCAGTTGGCTCATAGTTGGATCAGTTGGCTCTTGATTGGTTCAAAATTGGTTCACGCAAAAATCGATTAATGAAATGTTTGAGAAGACTTCGGATAACAAACGTGCCCACGAATAGCAAGAAGAAAAGCAGAAAGAATCGTGGCAGCTACCAACCGTTATGTGGCAATAAATAATCTTTGTTTCTGATGATCCAAAAGTGACGAGAAGTGTTAGAAAATGATTAATAAAAAAAAGGTAATTATATTAGGAACTATGCATGAATTTCATAATGTTATTCATTCATATAGTATGAAAATTTTAGAAAATACGATTGATTCATTGAATCCTGATATAATCTGTGCCGAATTAAGTGAAGATCAATTATTTAATCGTGTGACATGTAATTCTAAACCGGAATACCATGAAGTTATAATTCCTCTAGCTAAAAGAAAAAGAATTAAAATTTTCCCTGTTCAGCCCAATACTCCTGAAGGAATGAAGTGGGGAGCAAAAAAAGATTCGATAATAAAGAACGTTAAGAATACTGAGAATAAACGAAATTATTATAAATGTTATGAAGATTTTGGTTCAATTTTCAGGGATAATTTTTTACTTAAATGGAATGATTTCAAATTATATCAATCTGAAATCTCCGATTTATTCTTTGAATCTGAATATGAATATAATAAGCAATTAGTTCCAGATTTGTGGGAATTGAGAGAAGAGTGGAATATATCTATTTATAATAACATAAATGAGGTTGTGAAAAACATCTCTGCTGATAAAACCATTCTTATTACAATTGGTCTTGCGCATAAATTTTGGTTAACAAAGAAATTCAAAATTAGAGATGATATTTATTTGGATTATATTGAAAATTATTTTTCATGATTAAAATATACTATTGCTTCATTTAATGTTTATAGCAATGATTGCCAATAACATAAGCACCTGCGGTTGGATTATCTGTCTGCTTTCATCTGATCCGTCAGCTGACGGATTCAGGTTTTGGTGGTCTGTCTTGGGCGTCCCCGAAAGTTTTCGTTCCGATCCCGCCGCACACGCCAAACATTATCGGAAATTATTCTAAAGGAAGTAAAATAAATGAACAAAACAGAACTTGGTTCAAAAACTGCAAAAGGTGGTTTTGCAAACGAAAAAGCTATATGTGAAAAGTTTAACGATTGGAAAAAGTATGAAGAAGCACAAGAATGGCTTAAAATTATGGGTTACAATAATAAAAATCTCAATTCTGTAAAAGCTATTCAAATCCCCACCAGAATAAAGAAAATCGATTTATGTAAGTTTGGTGTAAATGAAGAAGAGTATGATCAATTTGTAAAATTCAAAAAAGCCGATGCCCAGATATGTATTATCATAAAGATTGGAAATATACTTAAAATTGAGAATTTATCCCTAAAGAAAGCAAACAAAAATACTGATTATAATCAAATTGACAAAAGAGCTGTTGCAAACTACCAGGAAATGTGGAAATTTGACGATGAAATTTCATTTTGGCTTAAACTTTTTACGGGAGAATTAAACCCCAAAAAATATACAGAAAAGACCAGTACTAAAATATTCAGAGATAACAGGCGTTTGTTCTTAAACGAAATGTCAGAAATAATCCAAAATAAAATCATTAAATTCTTTAAGAGAAACAGAATCGTAATAATAAGTGATATAATCCGGGGAAGAGGTGGATTATCTGCTGACTGGATGTTAGTTACAAAACTTGACAGAGTAAACGACACAACAACCTGGACACTTATTGATATTAACACTGTAATGAATTTTTTTGGCAAAGGTGAAGTTTGCATTTCACCAAGAGGAAGTTTACACATTGGAAAAATCACTATGCAAAGAAAAGGTGGAACTCCAGATCCTACAAATTTACAATTTAAGATGAAACCCTGTCAGTTGTTCAATCTGGAGAAATAAAAAAATGGAAACTAACAAAGTATATTTAGGGGATTGCATAGAAATCATGAGAACATTTCCAGACAAATCTGTAGATTTAATTTTTGCAGACCCACCTTTTAATATTGGAATAAAATATGATGTTCATAATGATAATATGTCGTATGAAGACTACTATAACTGGTCGGAAAAATGGATAAAAGAAACATATAGATTACTTAAGAATAATGGATCAATATACATTGCAATAGGTGATGAATTTGCAGCAGAGATAAATATAATTTTAAAAAGAACAGGCTTTTATTATAGAAATTGGATTATCTGGTACTACACCTTCGGGCAAAATCAGAGAAAAAAATTTAATCGATCCCATACCCATATCTTATATTTCACAAAAGAAAAAGAGGGATTTACATTTAACGATAAAAATATCAGGATTCCTTCTGCAAGACAGCTTATTTATAAAGATAAACGAGCAAATCCATTAGGGAAAATTCCCGATGATGTTTGGCAATTTTCAAGAGTTTGTGGTACTTTTAAAGAAAGGATAGGGAAACATCCTTGTCAGATGCCGGAAGATTTATTAGAATTAATAATAAAAACAAGTTCTAAAGAAGGCAATTTAGTTTTAGATCCCTTCGGTGGTACAGGAACAACTGTGGCAGTTGACAAAAGATTGAAACGAAAATTTATAACAATAGAAATTTCCAGTGAATATTATAACATCATATTAACAAGATTGAATGGTAATATTGAAGAGATAAAAAGAAATAAAAAAATTGATATAGAACAACAAAAAAAATTATTTGATTGTATCTGAATAATTGCAAAATTTCCGATAACACAGCTGTCAACAGAGGAATTCGAAGCACACGCAAAACATTAGCCGACATGCTTTGAAAAATTATATCTTAAAAAGGTGTTTTTATGTCAAATAAAAAATGCTATGAGATTATTAAGTGTCCCTTTTACAATACAGAACCGAGAAAGTCGAATTGTCCTGTGTATAAAGAGCAAATAGGATGCTATCATTATAATTGGGGTGATTTTTATAAACAAATGCCTGAAGGCAAGGAAAAACAAGACTGGAAGAATATTATGTTGCAAAATTGTCCGAAATGTGAAGTACATAAATTACATAAAAAAGAGGTTGACTCATTTTTAATAGATTTAATCAAATAATTCCTCGAGGTTCTGCCTTGGGGTTTCCAATTTCTCCCTCTCCATTTTGGAGAGGGCTGGGGTGAGGTAAAATAATGAAAATTCGGTTTTCAATCATTGGATTGAAATAAAATTGGCGAAATACTCCTTGGCTCTGCCACGGGGATAGTCAATTTTAAGAATTTTCTTTATTGGAAGGTTAATAATTAGTAATGTGAAAATTAAGATCGATTCCGAACATCGTCCAAAAGTGTGTTTGCGATGCTCCGCTAAATCGATTAGATGCAACTTCAAAAATACGCAAACCATTGTGCGAGATCACGAGGAAAATTAAATGCGGAAATGCTATTTTACGTCAAAGTCCATTCATGAAAAATCGCTGCAAATGCTTCAGGAATTGAAAACATTCAGGAAAAGACATAAGATTGATCTCAAATCCGGACAGTGTGCACTTTTAATTTTGGACATGCAAAGGTTTTTTCTGGATGAAAGTTCACATGCTCACATCCCAAGTGCGACAGCAATTATTCCGAAAATTAAAAATCTTATGGATGCCTTCCTCAATAATAATTTGCCTGTGATACTTACGCGTCATCTAAATACCAAAAAAGATGCAAACCTGATGGATAAGTGGTGGAGAGATTTAATAACCGAAGAGAATCCTTTAAGTGAAATCACTCCGGAGTTGAAACATCCCAGTGCTATTGTTATCAATAAAACACAATATGATGCATTTTACAGAACTTCACTAGAGGACGTGCTGAGAAAAAATGGAATAACCCAAATTGTGGTAACCGGACTTATGACCCACCTTTGCTGTGAAACAACTTCAAGATCTGCTTTCGTAAGGGGCTTTGAGGTATTTTTTACAATTGATGGAACCGCAACTTATAATGAAGATTTTCATCGGGCAACCCTTCTTAATCTGTCTCATGGTTTCGCCATTCCTGTACTCTGTGAAGAAATAAAGGAACAATTGAAGGCATGCAGGAATGAATATTAATGATGTGGTAATAATTGGAGCAGGACCTGCAGGATTAGGTGTAGCAATCCAGTTAAAACGATATGGGGTCGAGCCCATCCTTCTGGAAAAAGATGATGTTGGCGGGCTTTTGAGGAATGCAAATCTGGTTGAGAACTATCCGGGATTTCCGGATGGAATCCCCGGACCGGAACTTATTAAACTTTTCAAGAGACAACTCAAAAATGCAAGGGTCAAGATACAATTTGAAGAAGTATTGGAGCTCGATTACAATAAGGGAGTATTTATTATAAACGCTAACCAAAGAAAAATATTCTCCCGCATTGTTGTTATAGCTTCAGGAACAAAACCGCGGAAGCTTTCTAACCTTAACATATCTAAAGATCTTGAAAAACGTATTTTTTATGAAGTCTATCCCATTGCTCAAGTTGCAAACGAAAAAATAGCGATCATCGGAGCAGGTGATGCCGCATTCGATTATGCTCTAAGTCTATCAAAGAAGAACGAAGTCACAATCCTCAATAGAGGAAGCAGAATGAAATGCCTACCAATTCTCTTTGAAAGAGCTGTGAGTAACGAAAGAATTTCTTACCAGGAAAATATTCAAGTAAAAAACATTGAATGCTCTGATAGTTCACTGAAACTGACCTGTTATAATTCAACCGGTGAACAGGAAATTTGTGTTTCGTATCTATTAGTTGCCATCGGAAGGGACCCCAGTCTTGATTTTCTTAGTGAGGATCTTAAAGAGAATCTTGAAAAATTGCAAAAATCAAAAGTGCTTCACATGATCGGTGATGTTAAAAATAATATTTACAGACAAACAGCTATTGCTGTGGGAAATGGAATTAGAGCTGGCATGGAAATATATAGCAAATTACAAGAAGGATATTTATGAAAGTAGTGGCTAAAGCTGGTAGAGAAGATATTGCAATGGTATATATAGCTGAAATGAGAGATGGCAAACTCATAGAATTCGTTGAATCTTTACAGCCGCCGCTTCCCATAGAGAAAAAATGGGTCTTGATCATTTCTACATTATATGGATGCTCAGTTGGTTGCCGCTTTTGTGACGCCGGCATTGAGTACAAAGGAAAACTTTCAAAGGATGAAATAATTTCCCAGATAGACTATCTTGTGACAAAAAGATTTCCGAATAGAAAAATCCCTGTGGAAAAATTCAAGATACAATTTGCAAGGATGGGTGAGCCGGCTTTAAATCATAGTGTCCTCGATGTCCTTGACTCTTTACCCGATTTTTATGATGCTTCAGGACTCTTGCCTTGTATTTCTACAATTGCTCCAGAAGGATCGGATATTTTTTTCGAAAGACTACTGGAAATAAAAAAAAAGCATTATAAATATAGATTCCAGCTTCAATTTTCCATACATACGACAGACAAAGAATTGCGGGACTGGCTTATCCCTGTTCAAAAATGGGATTTCGAGAAAATAGCAGAATATGGAGAGGTATTTTACGATAAAAATGGTAGAAAGATAACTCTGAATTTTTCTATGGCAGACAAAATGACAATCGATCCGGATGTTCTTTTAAAACATTTTTCACCCGATATTTTTTTGATAAAAATAACCCCTGTAAATCCCACATTCCAAGCAAACAAAAATGGTTTATCGTCAACTCTAATTTCTAAAAAATGGAATAAAGTGGTCGATAATTTACGTTCTTCCGGTTATGAGGTAATTCTAAGTATCGGTGAACTTGAGGAAAATTTCATTGGCAGCAATTGCGGACAATATATAACAGCATATCATAGACAAGAAAAGATCATAGAAGATGCATATACTTATGAGCTCCAAAAACCCTAAAAAGCGAATATAGCAGTTATGTTTTAGAAGATTTTATGGAAGAACAAAAAACATTTTTAGGGAATTCAATAACAGACGTGAATTCAAAATTATCTAAATGGCTTTCTAATTATGATATTGTTAATCAAATCCTCTTTCGTGCATTTATCCTGCCAAAGCGTCTTGTTTGGGCGTATCCGCCAGCTGATAGTGCCATATGGCATAATTATAGGCGGATGGATATGAGAGGAGAGGAAATTTAAGTGTGAGGATGAAAAATTATAATAAATTTCCATGAGTGATTGTTAAATAGCAGAGCAAACTTCTTGACAGATAGTAAGCAATTACCCAGTATGAGAAACATACAGGATTCCTATGGAAACCGGAGAAAGAAATAAAAGAAACATTTACAAAATAACAGATATTGAATACCCGCGAACTTGTTCTAGAATATATGCATTATAATAAGTAAGAAATGTATAATAATGTGTAAAATCAAACATTTAGAAGAAAGGAGTACAAAATGAAACAAAAAACATTAATAATAGTTGCAATACTTATGTTAATTATGAGTTCAGCACTTATTAGTCAGGGGAAGAATACACTTGGACCCCGCCTTGGCCACAGCATGGTAACGCTGCCCGATGGACGAGTTTTGATGTTTGGGGGAGAGGACGGGCAGGGGGATTTATTTAATGATACGCATGCCTTTGAAGAAAGTGGATGGGTCCCGATAACGCCCCCTGCTCCTCTCCCTCCTGCACGGGCGGGTCACTGCGCATGGGTGGAAGATGTCATGTATATCTACGGTGGTCAGGGCGAAACCGTTCTGCTTGATGATATCTGGTCGTTTGACCCTATAATTGAAACCTGGACACAATTGCCTACAGGAGGAGCGAGCACACCTGTTGCACGGAAAAACGCATCTATGGTAGGGTATGGAGACGATCTCTATGTATATGGAGGTAAAGATGCAAACGGCTTAAATCTGATGGATTTCTGGAGCTACAACCTGACATCAGGCAATTGGACGCAAAAGGAAGGTCATGCACCTTCTGCCGGGCAGAGTGCAGCTCTACATAACAATGATATGTATGTTTATGGAGGTGTGTGGAATTATTGTGACAACTTTCGCGACGATGTCCGCCGTTATTCCCTTCCTAACGACAATGAGTTCCATTATGTTTATACTTCGGGAGATGCTCCCGGCGGTTGTGCTTATCATGCCGTAGCATCTGATGGGGATAAAATGTGGGTAGCAGGAGGAATGAATGATGACAAAGCAATCCTTGATGATTTTTATGAATTCAATATGAGCACAGAGACCTGGACGCAGTTGCCCGATTGTCCCATTGCACGTGCATATTCTGCAATGGCTTATGTAGAAGATGACTTCAAAATAATTCTCTTTGGTGGGCTGGATCCATATGGCAACGCCACTAATGACCTCTGTATATACGACCTATCCACTAACACATGGCTGTTAGTTGGTATAGATGATGAACCTTCTAATCCCAATACTCAACCGCTGTTATCACAGAATTATCCCAATCCGTTTAATCCGACTACAATAATAAAATTTTCAACCACCGTGAGCACAGAGAACGTAGAGTTAGTAATTTATAATCTAAAAGGACAAAAAGTACAAACACTGGTTAATGAAACAATACCCGCAGGTGAACATTCAGTATTTTGGAACGGGAAAGATGAATATGGAAATTCTGTAAGTTCAGGTTTATATTTCTATAAATTGATTATTAATAACAAAACTGAAGCTGTGAAGAAATGTTTGTTATTGAAATAAAAGCAGCTGATAACAAGTATACTGTCGCCCTATCGAGCGTCGAGCACGTGAAGATTAACCACAAAAGATAACCCGATCTCCCCCCGATTACAAAGCTTAATCCTCCTCCTGGTCGCAAAGCTCATGCTTTGTGACCCTGCATAGACGTATCCAAGCAGGGGCTTGGATACGAGAGTGATGCAATAAAGTTGACAACAATAAAATATGTGTTTTTCTAAAACTGTATACACACCTAAAAGTATTATTGTTTTAATGCAATTTGAGAATTTTTCTCATATTACTTGACATCGGAATATTAATTTTGTTATTATTGTCATCAATTTGAAAAGAGGTTAAAATGCTATTAGAATTTCAGGTCGAAAACTACCTTTCATTTAAAGAAAAATCAACACTTAGTATGATTGCAGCTTCTTCAATAAACAAAAAAGAATTAAATCAATCTGTTTTTTGTGTTAATGGTATAAGAATTTTGAAGAGTGCCGCAATCTTTGGTGCAAATGCGAGTGGGAAAAGCAATTTTCTTAAAGCAATTGGTTTCATGACTGAATTCATATCAAATTCTGCAAAAGAAAGTACTTACGGAAAAAAAATAAATATAGAGAATTTTAAATTAAGTGAAGACACAATTAACAAACCATCCACATTCGAGATTACATTTTTAGTTAAGAATACTAATACTACAAAACTCTCATCGAAAAAGTATATAGAATTTAGATATGGATTCCAAATAAATAAATTGGAAGTAATCTCAGAATGGCTCTTTGCAAGGTTTACAAGAATAGAATCTACCCTGTTTACCAGAAATGGTGATGATATTAAAATTTTTGAAAAATATAAAGAAGGAAGACAAATTTATCAAACAATAGGTAACATTAATAAAACTACTTTATTTCTATCATTAATTGCAAATATTAAAGGAGAAAATGCACCTTTAACTAGCATGGTTATGAATTGGTTTATGAATTTAAAAGATATTACAGCAATTGCTGATGATAATTTTATAGGAATAACTGCAAATTTAATGGAAATTCAAGAAGCAAAAGATAGAATTATCAAAGCATTGGCTTTAGCAGATACATCAATTGATAATATTATCATAAATAAAAAAGAAATAGAATATAATAAACTTCCAGAAAATATAAAAAATAAACTATCCGAAGAAAAAAGAGATCATTTATTTTCTATATCATTACAAAGTCTACATAATAAATACAACTCAAAGGAAAAATATGCAGGTAAAGTAACCTTTGACTTCAAAAACGAAGAATCAGATGGTACAAAAAAATTCTTTGCTATAATTGGACCTATTATTAGTGCTTTACATATGGGATTTGTACTAGTAATAGATGAAATTGATACTAGACTACATCCAAATTTATGTTTATTGTTAATTTCTCTTTTTAACTCAAATAAAATAAACAAACATAATGCCCAATTAATATTTGCAACACACAATACTTTAATTATGAATAAAAATATATTAAGAAGGGATCAAATTTATTTAGTAGAAAAAGACAGATATGGCAAATCGGAATTGTATTCACTATTAGATTACAAAAAAGTCAGAAATGATGCAACATACAACAAAGATTATCTAATGGGAAAATATGGAGCAGTTCCGTTTTTAGGAAATTTTGAATCTCTATTTGACTAAAATTGCTAATGGGAAGCGATAACTTATTCTGGTTGAAGAAAAGGAAGAAGCTTACTCGTAAGAGTAAACTTATAAGAGAATATAAAAATAGTATATTAATTATATGCGAAGGGGAAAAAACCGAACCTAATTATCTCAAAAGTTTCCCCGTCTCTGGTGTACAAGTTGAAGTAATTGGAAAAGGGAAAAACACATTGTCTTTAGTTAAAGATGCAATTTATGAATGGAAAAAGAATGCTAAAGAAGGAAAATTTTATGAGAAGTTGTGGTGTGTTTTTGATAGAGATGATTTTCCACAACAAGATTACAATCAGGCATTTGAAACAATAATTGATGAAGAACGTAATTTGAACAAGAAATTTAAGAAAAAAGCAGGTAGGGAAATTTCGATTAGGATTGCTTATTCAAATGAAGCATTTGAATTGTGGTATTTATTACATTTTGACTATCATACAACCGGTTATAACCGTATACAATATAAATCTATGTTAAGTAAGAGACTCCTAAGAAAATATAAAAAGAATGACCCTGGAATTTATTACGATCTTGAGAAATTATTTCATAGTTCAGATGGACATAAAGGACAAAAATTTGCTATTAAGAATGCAAGAAAAATAAGAGATTTAATGAATAATGATTTTCCTCATAATCATAATCCATCTACATCCGTTGATTTGCTTGTTGAAGAATTAAATTGATGAGTTCACTATAAAAACCCCAGTTTTGAGTGAGTGATAAATTTCATATACTTCATATTTCAACAAAGCATAAATATCTAGATTTTGGATTTTGGAGTGTAATATATAGAATTTTATTGGTAATTATTCGAAATAT
>JAUWMT010000026.1 GCA_030613025.1 Candidatus Cloacimonadota bacterium | reverse complement strand
CAAGGATTGAAACGCAAAGATACAAGAACTCAATAAAGCAAAGTTTAAATAGTTTGTTTAGCTGATTCCATTAAATCAAGGATTGAAACCTACTTCAGGATCAGCAGACCAATTCATGTTTTGTAAGTTTGTTTAGCTGATTCCATTAAATCAAGGATTGAAACAGTTCTTGTTCTCTCGGAATACCTTTATTTACACGTGTTTGTTTAGCTGATTCCATTAAATCAAGGATTGAAACTTCTGGATTGCTCAACGTATCATTATCCTACAGATTTGTTTGTTTAGCTGATTCCATTAAATCAAGGATTGAAACCATTGCCTGTATATCCTGCTGATCTCTGCCATCATAGTTTGTTAAGCTGATTCCATTAAATCAAGGATTGAAACTTTAATGCCAATCAAATATCAACAAAATTTTCTTGTGTTTGTTAAGCTGATTCCATTAAATCAAGGATTGAAACTACTCTCCATCTTCGGTTCTAATATTAGTTACAATTTGTTTGTTAAGCTGATTCCATTAAATCAAGGATTGAAACCAATTTGCTAATTGCCACTCTATGTCAGTCATTTCAGTTTGTTAAGCTGATTCCATTAAATCAAGGATTGAAACAGCAGGAGTGTCGTAGCATTCTCAAGTTTCTGCTGCGTTTGTTAAGCTGATTCCATTAAATCAAGGATTGAAACTACGAACATAATATCATTTCAGTATCAGGTTTCACATCGTTTGTTAAGCTGATTCCATTAAATCAAGGATTGAAACTCTTATGCGCTAACACCTTTACTATCGCTCGATTTAGTTTGTTAAGCTGATTCCATTAAATCAAGGATTGAAACTATTCAGAGGCAACGGTAATTGCTTAATCAAAATTCGTTTGTTAAGCTGATTCCATTAAATCAAGGATTGTCCCGACAGGTCGGGATGCTGTCGAGTACACTCGCCATCAAAACATGCATACATAAAATGTCTGTTTAGTTTCAGATAATGAAGGGATCCCGAGATTTCTCGGGAAAACATAATTGTTCATATTGCGGTAATAAGTTATATTTGTTAAGCTAATTCCATCTGTGTCGCGTCGTATCCCATACTTTGGGAGGAGAAAGATACAACAAATATTTTGACTGTGTAGATATTATCCCGTCTCCTGTCTTCCATCTCCCCTTCTTCCTATCACATAAATTCACAAATATTCCATTCTTTATTGACACAAGAAGGTGAAAAAGTAAGAAAAAGTAAATTAATCCTTTATAAGGAGCAAACATGGATAAGAAAAAAATGGATGAATTCAAAGTTAAGGGCGAAGAACTTCTTTCAAAGGTGAAAGAGATCATTCATCAAGGTAATATTCGCAAGATTATCATCAAGAATGATAGCGGTAAAACCTATCTTGAGGTACCGGTAACTATCGGTGTGGTCGGTCTGGTTCTGGCACCTGTATGGGCAGCGATCGGCGCACTGGCAGCGCTTGCATCCAGTTTCAATATTCAGGTGATCAAAAAAGGGGAAAAAGAAGAACCTGAAGATAAAGAAGATGTTCCCGCAAAGAAAAAATAATCAGCTTTGAAATGCGAGAAAAGGGTTCCTGAAATATGGAGCCCTTTATCTTATCAAAACAGAATTGTATAATAGAATTAGCACATAGAATTGAAATACATTAAGATACAAGATTAAGTAAAGCATCAACAAAGGAGATTTCATGATAAATCATTTTAAAATATTAAAAGAGCTGGATTTTGTACGTCTTGCCGGCAGCGAAGGGGAGAAACGGGCAAGAGAAATAATATCATCCTATTGTAAAGACCTTGGTTTTGAACCAAAAACAGAACCATTTGATATCACGACTTTTGAACCCGGCATTGCAACAATAAAGATTGATAGGAAAACCTTTAAGGCAGTTCCTTTCGGGCTCAATGAAAGCGCAGAACTTGAAGGTGAATTGGTCTTTCTTGAGAATAAGGACGTGATCGCATACAACAAAAATGCTTATAAAGATAAGATCATTCTCTCAATGGGTTATACAAGAAAACTTGGACCTGATTTGAAAAAGAGCGGTATCAGGGCTTACATTGTGATTGGCGGACCGGAAAGAAAAGCTCTCAGTTTATCCCACAGGCAAAAGCTTCATAAAGAAGGATATGTGCCGATGGTTACAGTGTCCTATGAAGATGGAATGAAGCTTGCCAAAAAGTCCGGCGCACATATTTCGCTTTCCATTACCCAGAAAGTACACAAGAAGAAAGCTCATAATATTATTGTAGATATCACTGCGAAAGATAAAAAAGATGATAATCTCACTCTTGCCGTTGGTCATTATGACACAGTATCCCGCAGCCCCGGCGCCTCTGATAATGCAGGTGGAACCATATCTCTGATCAAAACTATTGAGTACTTTTCCAAGCATAAGCCAGCCCGTGATCTTCGTATAATATTTTTCTCAGGTGAAGAACTGGGACTCCTTGGCAGTCAAAATTATGTGAAAACCCATCTCGATGAGATCAAAGACAGGGTCGGTTTGGTGCTAAATCTTGATGTGTCCGGTGATCCTGTTGGCTCGGACGGTATGAGAGTTGTCGGCACAAATGAACTCCTCGGCTATTGTGAGGGTCTTATGAAAGAAGTGGGCATCCTGTATAATGCAAAACTGGATATTTACAGCAGCGATAGCATGCCATTCTCCGTGTATGAAATACCTTCTGTGAACATTGCCCGATTTGGAGGGAAAGCATCATTTCATATACATACACCTGGTGACAATGCAAAGAATGTTTCTGCTCAGGGTTATAAAAATACGATCAATACTGCGATCGTTCTTCTGAAACATATTTTAAATGCAGATATCTATCCTGTGAAAAAAGAGATAGACGATTCCCTTCGTGATAAGATAGAGAAGTATATATGGAACCTCAATTACGAGAAACCCGAACTTGAATGGAAACCGAAGTATAAGAAATAGATGGAAAATTTACAGGACATATTGTTGAGTTCTCTTTCAAGAATATTGACAACAATCAATTAACATGATATTGAACTTCGGATTTAAGTTTGAGCTATGGTATTCAAATAATATGAAAAAAAAATATCTTACAGATAAAAATATTAGCAAACAAAATTTTCTATAGGTTGTTTTATGGAAACATTAGATATTACGATTTTATATGCTGAGGATGAAGTGCTCATTCTCAATTCAGTGAGCATGATCCTGGAAAAGAGAGTAAAGAAAGTATATACAGCTCAGGATGGTGAAGAGGGTCTGCAACTCTTTGAAAAATTCCGTCCGGATGTGGTCATTGTAGATATCATCATGCCCAAAATGGATGGATTGGTGATGGCTCGAAAGATCAAAGCAATTGACCCCTCTACGATCATTATAGTTCTCTCTGCATTTGATAAGAAAGAAAACCTTTTTGAAGCAATAAGTATTGGTGTTGACCGCTTTTTGCCAAAACCCCTGAACTATGACAATTTGCTCAAAATCATTAATGAACTGCATTCCGAAAAGATACTTGAGAGAAGAGTGGAAAAAGAGAAGTCAGCTCGTCAAATGGTTGAACTGGAACTCGAAAAAAGTGAACAGAAATATCAGGACCTATATGATAATGCACCGGATATGTATTTTTCCGTGTCTCCTGATGGCACCGTGAAGGATGTGAATGAATTCGGGGCTGTTTATCTTGGATATACCAAAGAGGAAATTATTGGGAAATCAGTTTGGAAGGTTGTTCATGAGGATGATCTTCAAGAAGTGAAAAAGCTGTTTTCAGATATATTCAAGAAGAAAGAAGAATTCAGTGAGCTCGAATTTCAAAAAGTAAGAAAAGATGGCTCAATTTTGCAGGTGCACGAGCGCACACAGCTCATTTTTGGCGACAAGGGAATTCCCTCTGAAATCAGGATAATATGCAGAGATATTACGGACAGGCAGCGCGTTCAACATGCTCTTGAAGAAAGCGAAGAGCGTTACAGACTAACTGTAGAACAAACAGGTCAGGTCGTGTTCGATGCAGATTATTCGAATCAAACAATGGAAATAGTTGGTGCAGTTGAAGAACTTTTCGGATATTCATCAGAAGATATAACTTGTTTTCTATCCTTCAATGATGCAGTTTTGTTCATTCATCCTAATGATAAGGACGATGTGCTCAATGCTGTCGGAAAGGCAATTAAAACCAGCAAACGGTTTAAGCTTGAATGCAGATTGCAAAAAAAAGACAAGGATTACATGTATGCTGAAGTGAATGGTGTATGCCTTATTAATTCTGATGGAGAAGTGATAAGAATACTCGGCTCGATCGCAGATATCACTACGAGAAAACAGAATGAAGCAAAGTTGCAGGAAATGCACGAATATGTAAGAAATCTCATTGAAAGTTCACTCACTATGTTCATCTCAGTAGATAATGATCGGAAGATCATAGAGTTCAACAGTGCGGCAGAGAAAAATTTTGGATATAAGAAGAAAGATGTTATTGGAGAGCATGTAAAGTTGCTCTATGCAGATGCTGACGAATGTGCTCGAATTGGAAAATTAATTCAGAAAAACGGAACATTTTATGGTATTGTAAGAAACAAAAGGAAGAGTGGAGAAGAATTTATCAGTTATCTCTCTTCAGCGTTGATGAAGGATGCACAGGGCAACCAGATTGGAAGTGTGGGTAATTCAATTGATATTACCGAATCACAGAAAAAAGAAAAGGAACTGAAACTCAAAGAAGAACTTTACAGAACACTTGTAGAAACTTCTCAAAATGGATTTTCAATTCTTGATCTCGAAGGAAATATTATTTTTTGCAACAAATATAAAGCCGAGATCTTCGATTATGAAGATCCGAAAGAACTCGTAGGCAAACCGATTATTGAGCTTGTAGCACCTGATGATAGAGATGGGGCATCAAGAAAGATGCGAAATTTGCTAGAATCGGATACTGATATTGTCCATATCGAGTTGAATTTATTGAGAAAAGACGGTTCTATATTTCCGGCATATTTTCGAGCATCGATCATACATGATGATGAGGGAAATCCAATACAGATCATGGATACGATAACCGATATATCCCAGAGAGTTCAAAATGAGGCAAATCTTCAAAAGAAAGGTGAACTAGATAAAGGAACTTTTGACAATCTTCCGGTTGCAATTCAGGAGTTTGATAAAGCCGGAGCCATAACTTTTGTGAACGATCAGGCATCTTTATTATTTGGATATTCAAAAGAAGAGCTGCTTGATAAAAATATTGTGAAATTGTATAATTCTGAAAAAAATGATTCGGTCAGCATAAACAATTATTTTGCAGATATTTTACATAAACAATCCAAACCCTCTTCATGGAAGGGCTTGCTAAAAAAGAAGGATGGGGGAGAAATACGTATTTCCCTCGAATGGAATTATAAGAAGGATGAGCATGACCGGGTTGTTGGATTTGTTGCTGTGGTGTATGAGGTGTGACAGGTTAATATTCGATAGATGGATGACTGTATATTATTTGAATGCTTTTCAAAGAACTAAATCCTATTATTTGAAGAAAAATTTGACAGAAATATAAAATCAGTACTTCCACACTTAATGGTCATGGGAAATATAGATTCTATTTAAATGGTATGTAAGGAGAATTTTGAAAATAAGGTATAATGTTTGGTATCTCTTTTCATTCAAAGTCCTGAGGAATATACGCGGACTGAATTTGTATTCGGGTGTGGAATGGTATGCACTTTTCAATAATATTTTTCGTCAACACATAAAAGGCGAGTTCGCTGATGAACATATTTGTGTTCTCCCCGCTGAAAATGGGCGTCATACGTATTATCAAAACGAAATTGTAAATGTATGTTTGGGCTTTGATCAGCATAATCTGCGAGCAATAGAAAAAGGTATTGAAGACCTTAAACTGAAAGAGGAATGGAAGTTACACGATAAGCATTTGATCCCGGGCAAGACAATAGAGCTTGTCGCTGCTGAGAATCTCATCACAAAGAAATATCCAGAATATGAGATTATTAACGAGGAAGTAATAGAAAAAGAGGTTCAGTCTCTCAAGAATGCACAAACAATAAAGATTGTTCTTCTCAGTCCGCTGCGTCTGAAAAGACCCGAAGGATATAAAGAGGCAAGTCATGTGTATTACGATCCATATTTCTTTGATATTAAACACTTTTTGAAGACCATTGCACAGAATAGTGATATTGTTATAAAGGATGCAGATATTGAGGGGATACGAATTATTCGGAAAAATTTCCTCTGGATTGATGTTCCGTATAAAAAAACACTTGGTGGCATACTGGGTGGTCTTGAACTTGATGGTTCATTTCCTGATTCAATCAAGAAGACGCTTGCAGCAGGACAATATTGTGGTTTGGGAAAAAGTAATAGTTTTGGATTTGGATTTTACAGAATTGTTCAATCAGACTCCCTTAATAATGTTATATCAGAACGGAAAGGCGTAATATCTTACCTGTTTTCAGAAGAGAACATCCATAATGTAATAAAGAGAATGCCTAATGACACAAGAGGAGCATTTGGAGTAATTCCCAATGATCTGTATCTTGATAAAAATTATGTTAGTAAGTTATCGGATTCCATAATAGGAGGTTTATATAAAATAGGTGATATAAAGTCTTTCAGGAAAAGAAAGAGTGATGGTTCTTATCGTGAAATAATAATGAACACACTAGTTGATAAAATAGTTCAAAAAGTTTTACACGACCATTTACATGAAACACTTAATAACCAACTAGCTGATAACTGCTATTCTTATAGAAAGGGATATGATTATCATAAAGCAATTAGAGCAGTATATTTTCAATTTAAAAAAGGTTTTACTCAAGGTCTTTTGGCAGATATTCGGAGATTTTTCGATTCTATCATCATTCAAAACTTAGAACTTTTACTCATGTCTTTCTTTTCTGGAAGTAGACTTGTTCAAATAATAACTTCCTATTTCACGAAAAATTACTTATATCAGGGTAATACAATTTCACCAATTCTTTCCAACTTCTTCCTCGCTTCTTTTGACACAGCAATGCAAAAAATGGCACCCAAGGTAAGGATGATCAGATATGCTGATGATATAATATTATTTGCGAAAGATCCCAACATCGATCTGAAAATCTTATTGGAAGAAAGATTAAAATCAACAGAGCTGGATTTAAATGAAGATAAAATAAGCATATTCACTCCTGATGATGAGATTTCCTGGTTGGGATCTAAAATATCTAAGAGAGGTTTTTTTCAGGAAAAGACCAGAACATCTAAGATTGCTGATATGCAAGATTGGTTACCTGTATTTCTTTATAAATCCTTGGAACAAAAACCATTATATATTACTTTTGGTATTCAGTATGCACGAACCCAGGGAAATTTTATAGTCATACAAAAACATGATGGAACAGTTTCAAAGCTTAACTGGAATGAGGTAAATCGTATAGTGATTCTTGGAAAAGCACGAATTAGTGCAGGAATTATTACAAGGGCCTTATATTTAAAGAAGGGGGTAGTGTTTCTTACTGCCCTTGGAAAACTCATTGGGGGATTTAATAATTTCGGGAAAACTAAAACTGTTTATGAATTATTCAATGATGCATATATAGATTGGGAAATATGGTCTGAGAAATATATTAAGGAATTAGCAAAATCAAAGCTAAATAACCAGATATACATACTAAAGCGCAATGGTATTAATTCAAAGGTATTAAAGGATTATATTGCAGAAATTGAAAATGCAGATAATGCCGATTCGGTTCGTGGCTATGAAGGGGTAGCTACAAAAGAATATTATAAACATTTCAGGAAAATTGTTCATCCATTCCCATTTAAAAAAAGAGTGTATCATCCCCCGGAAGGACCGATCAATGCGATGCTTTCAGTGTTTTATACACTGATATACCGAAGATTCGTTGAAATCTTCTTAAGCTCTGGAATAAATGCTTATGTGGGTATTTTCCATGCCGAGCGAGGAAATCATCGCGCACTCGCATCCGATATTATGGAAAGTTTTCGTTTTCTTGCAGAAAGAAATGTTATTGCATTGATTAGATTGAAACAGGTTAAAATTAACGATTTTGAGGAAAGATCATACAATAATAAATTTACAAAAACAGTAATAAAACAAAATGTGATGCGAGCAATTATCCACAGGTTTGAGAGAACAATGAACACTACTATGACTTTCGAATCGAAAAAATTCACTTATGGTGAACTTATGGACTTCATGGTGCATAGATTCAAAGTTTGTCTTTATCTCGGGATACCTTATACTCCATTTACTATAGCTAGATGAAATATATCATTGCGTACGACATTAAGAGTGACACAAAAAGAAGAAAAATTGCAAAGTATCTGGAAAAGAATGCCATTCGCATTCAAAAATCTGTATTTTTTGTTGACACAAATAAAATAAAATTACAAAAGATACTAAAGGTTCTTTCAAAGATAAATAACAAGGATGGTACCATACATTGTTTTTCCATATGTAAAAACTGCTCGCGTAGGGCACTATTCATTGGAGAGATAAAACCAGAAGTATGGATTTATTAAAGGATAATACAGGATTTGAATGAAGCATAAAGCAAAATCAAAAGAAAGAAAGTGTATTATCATTATAAGAACCTAATAATGACCCTTGCTTAACAAAAAGAGCGGGGGGATCGTTCTTTTTCTGCAACATAGAGTGTCGTAACTTCCACTCAGTTGGTGAATAAGCTGAAAAACCTAAAGTAAAAATCACAATTTTCCAACGAACCTATTTTTGGTGTTTTTAGAGAAATGGAAAAACTAGAAAAAGTGGGCTTAACTTCCTTTATATCAACGAGTTACGATAGATTTTTTAAATCTCCTGTAACTTACGTTATATCAAGGAGTTACAGAAAATTTTACGAACCCCCTTAAAAATGACCCATTTTGACCCAAATTTTTAGAGGTTCGTGAAAACCTCCCCGCAAATGCTTTACTGGTGCGGGCTAAAATGCTTACGGTAGAAATGACCCCTGCGTTGCGGGGGTATTGAGACGTTCAGAACTTCCGAGCGGACGAGACATTGATGTGTAGAAATGACCCCTGCGTTGCGGGGGTATTGAGACAATTGCAAACCAGTTGCCATTTTACCTCACCGCACTGTAGAAATGACCCCTGCGTTGCGGGGGTATTGAGACAAATTAATTTCCTCTACCGTTTTTCACATAACGATAAATGTAGAAATGACCCCTGCGTTGCGGGGGTATTGAGACTCATTATGGTACCTCCTTAATATTTGATAGTAAAGATGTAGAAATGACCCCTGCGTTGCGGGGGTATTGAGACTTTCATGATACCTCCTTGTATCTGTTTATTTATTGTGTAGAAATGACCCCTGCGTTGCGGGGGTATTGCCCCGAAGTAAGCACTGTTACAAAATCACAGATTTTGACATTGCTTGATCGGGATGCTTCGCAAGCGAAGCAAGGCATTGCATGTTAGTAATAGTATGAAAAGCATGTCATTCCCGAGCCCCATCGGGAATCCAGTCTCACACAGTTCTTTTTGTATGTATAGAGTGCTGTAACCTCCAACGAAGGAACGCTTTCTCGCAATTCGCCAAAACCTCCCCGCAAATGCTTTAGTGGTGCGGGCTAAAATGCTTACGGTAGAAATGACCCCTGCGTTGCGGGGGTATTGAGACATTAATAAGAAAGATAAATTCCGAAAATGCTATAGTAGAAATGACCCCTGCGTTGCAGGGGGATTGAGACACAATTATCTCTTCTGCTTCACATACATTTGAGAGCATCTCAAACTTGTAATGACCCCTGCGTTGCAGGGGGATTGAGACTCTATTCCAGTTGCCCCAGGCGTTTCAATCCTAAGATAACTTGTAATGACCCCTGCGTTGCGGGGGTATTGCCCCGAAGTAAGCACCGTTGCAAAATCAAAGATTTTGACATTGCTTTATCGGGATGCCCCAGCGAGCTGGTGCAAGGCATGCATATTTGAAATAGCACTAAAACAAAAACAGAATGTCATTCCCGAGCCCCATCGGGAATCCAGTCTCACACAGTTCTTTTTGTATGTATAGAGTGCTGTAACCTCCAACGAAGGAACGCTTTATCGCAATTCGCCAAAACCTCCCCACAAACCATTTGCTGGTGCGGGTTAAAAATGTAACAGTAGAAATGACCCCTGCGTTGCAGGGGGATTAGCTGCAGAAATATCTAAATCCTAAAAATTGTCACCCTGAGAAAGTTACAGCACTTTTATTTTTCAAAGAAAATAATTACAAAGAGGTGATCATTAACATAATTTAATATTAAGAAAGAGATAGCTATGCGCTCTATATTGAAGGAGAAATAAATGGTGGATTCAATAGGGAGCAATAGGATATAAAATCATAAATTATAATAAATCCATAATTTTCTGGACTAATTTTTATTTGTGAGTTGAAGATAGCACCAATATTGAAATTGATTTGAATTGGGAAATTTCTAGAGATTGTTTTCGTGCCCCTTGATAATTTGTGGGTTCTCGTAACCAAGAAGTGTGATGAAAAACTTTGTATATAGGATTTTATGAAGCAAATGCAGTTAATATTTTATGAATGGGATCATTTACGAATAAAAAGTAAACATCCACGAGCAATATTTTATCAATTGAGGAGTATTTTTGGGAATGATAGATTATGAGAATGGTTTAGTAAAGATAAGATTTAACAATACAATTATATTTTATACATATTGGAGGATATGATCAGATGAAATTACACAAAGTTTTATTCACAATATTTTTTATTTTATTCATCGTTTCATGCACAGAGAAAAATATAACAGAAGTGACAGTGCAGGATACCAATCAGGATAAAATTTATACAATAACTCCCCAATCGGGCTTGCTTGGTAATGTCAGCTTATTTTTAATACCTGAAACCCTACAAGGATCCGCAATAGTAATACTTAATGGACCAGGTAGCTCCATTGGTTATGACATAAGGGATTTGGATGAACCATCTATTATTTATTTTGGAGATAGTTATGTTGCAGCAGGTGGAAGTGCATTGCAATCCGGCACATTGCTTCCATTAAATCGATGGATAAAAGTACGGTTAGTGCTCTATAAATCCGGCTTAGCCGGTTGGGTGGTATCTTTCTTGCAGTATCTTGGTTTAGATTTCTTTGAGCAGTTAGAGGATTACATGGTAGATGCGGTTTATGAGATAGAAGTGTTTTTGGAAGAGGGACCTGAAGGGAAACGAGTTATCTGGAATCAGTGGGAAGAAGTGACTCATACTAATTTATTTTAGGTAATATAAAATGGGACAAGAGAAAAAGTATCCAATATCAAAGCATATTTTTATGTTTCCGTTTATTATAAAAAATATTGAACAATGCGTGAAAAAAATTAGTAAAGATGAAGAATGGTTAAAAAACGGATTTTCAATAAAAAGTGATATGGATTACAATGAATACAATTATTTCTATCCTTACGTTCAAAAATTATTATTCCCTGATACTGAACAAAAGAATCCTATAATCTCAAAATATCATAGAAAATTTCAAACAGGAAAATTTTACTTAGAAGTAAAAAATAAAGAAAAAAAAGGGAATGATAAATTTGAATTAATTATTCCTAATAATGGAATTGAATTATTAATTCTTGAAGAATTCTCTATCGGAATATTAACATTTCATCTTGAAAATCATGATAAAAAAGATATTGAGGATATCCTGATAATTAATGATTTTGCTCGTCGTATCTATCCGCAATTTTTACCTATTATTGCTTCTAAAGGATCGTTTGTACCAGATAATATTACTATTAATTTTAATGGAGAAGAATTTGCTAAAGAAAATTTCAACAAATATCAGGATCTCTCAAATTTTCATACTCTACAAAAAATAACTTATGCTTCTTACATTTCAAAACTACTTAAAGGAATTAAAATCGAGCACATTTTAGATGACAGAATGTTTGTTGTTTCTTATTTTATAAATGATATCGTATGCAAACCGCTTCAAAATACTTTACCAAAATACTTATCAAAAAGCAGGGAATCTATAATTTATGAATCTGAAATCGAAATGGATTCAATCAATAAATGGTATCAATACTGCTTTATGGATGGAAAGAGCTTAACCTGTCAGTCAGAAATTCAAAAACTTGAATTATTGAAGAAATGCACATATCATCGCTGGATAAATGAGGGAACTATTTGGGGTATTACTCGCTATAGTTTAGTAGCTCTTTTTAATTCTAAAGTCCCTGATTATTTGCTTGAGCATGTAAATAGACATTATTGCGATATGGCTCAAATATTGTTGATCATTCGAGCTATTCTTATCAAGTTTGCCGGTGATTCTTCTGAGATAGCAAAGAAATTGAATAATACGAATCAAAGAAATGAAATTAAAGAACTTAGAGTAAAATACATTAAGTTTATTAATGATATCTGGTTTACAGAGATCACACCACAAGAACAAGGTATAGAAATGTATAAAATAGGTCTTGAACAAATGGATCTTGAAAAGCAAAAAAATGATCTACGAAAAGATATCGAAGAGCTTTTTGAATATGTAGAAGCTGAAAATGAGAAAAGTGAAACAAGAGCAATGAATAGACTTTTTTATCTCGGAGCATTATTTTTACCTGCAACTTTAATGGCAGGTTTATTAGGTATGAATATTAGCTATTTTTTAAAACCTGCACTTTCAAATAATAAAGCATTGTTTTTATTATTAATTCCAACTATTTCTCTTATGTCACTTACTACACTATTGATAATAAAAAAATCAAAATGGTGGAAATGGTTAATAACTCCATTTATCTTTATTTTTCTTATCTTTTTAATAAAATTTACACCTACATTTGATATTATCAAATCAATAATTAATGCAATTTTTAATTTATTTAATGTTTAGGAGATCTTATGCCAAAGCTCAAAATTAAACTAAAACAACATACACCAATCATTCATTTTCAGCATGACCAAAAGGGAGCAACATTGCGTGCTTCGGAACTGAAACCGAAATTGGATAAATATCTAATTAATATTAATCCAAGTTTACATACTACCAGTAAGAACAGTCTTGATTACAAAATTTCAGTAAGATCTTCAAGTAATATCGTTTTTGATATTGAAGAAACATATTATAGGAATGGGCAAAAAAAGAGAAGAAACTTTCCTCTTTTTTTTGGTAATATGGGAGCAGAAAATGAAGAGAATCCCAAAAAGTTCATAATGTCTGAGGGCATCGAATTGTTTTTTGCTTCATTCAATACTTCGATATTAGAAATGATAAAACAAAACATCTGTGATTTCTTTATGAACACAAATTTTGGAACAAGGCAGTCGAAAGGTTTCGGATCATTTTATATTGATGAAAATGATGAATTATACGTTAAGAAAAGACTGAAATATTGGTTTGTCGAAGAAATCCGGAATCAACAAATAAATACTATAGAAGAATATAAACAATTATTTTATGTTATTAAATTACTTTATAAGTCACTTCGATCCGGACTAAATGAAGTTAGGGGTAGGCAGGGAACGGTTTTCTATTTTAAGTCTTTAATGTTTTTATATTCAAAGCATATGGGTATTCAATGGGATAAAAAAAGTATAAAAGAAGAATATTTCAGTAATGATTTAACAAAACAACAAAATAATTATCAAAGAAGTGATATATTAAATTATTCTTCAGAGGAAAAAAAGCTCATGAAAGACATATTGGGATTATCGTCTAATGAGAGCTGGCATTCTTACAGATCAAATATCACAAAACAAAATGAAGATATTGATAGAATAAAATCACCGGTATTTATTAAGCCAATTAAATATACTAATGGTTATGAAATCAATATTACAAATAATGAGCTTGAAAATATCTACGGTAAAACATTTCATATTATGAATAATAATCATGGAGATTTAAAGCTTTCATTTCCCGATAATTTTGATTTAAACGATTTCTTGGATTTTGCTTTTGTAAGAGTAAACCTTGATAATCACGTTGATAGTTCTTTTAGAACTACTCAACAATTTAAAATATTGAAAAATGTCTATACACAAATTAGAAATAACATAGGAGTCTAAAATGCCTAAATACATCGGAGTAACAATCGGTCCAATTATCAAAACCATAATGAAAGCCAGAAAGACCAGAGAACTCTTTGCTGCGAGTTATATTTTCTCTTATATAATGAAGAAGATTATCATCGAATTTAAAAAAAGAGAATTCATTCTTCCGCATTTCGACAGTGATGGGATTGAGACTAAAAAGTATGAAATCGGCATTTTCCCGGATAGAATGATCTTCGAGGCTTCAGAAGGAGATTTCGACCATTTACAAGAGGTTATCGAAAACATTCTGCAAGATATATCTTCCGAAATTCTTCTTCATATGCGAAGAAGGTTAAAAGAACATTTGCAAATCCATACAGTCAATATTGAAGATAAACGCACTACCTACAATGCTCTTGATGTAAAAGAAATTTCAAATTATCTATCAAATTATTTTAAAATATATTTTTGTGAAATTGAAAATAAAAAAGACTATAAAGATATTAACGAAATTGTAAATAGCTATCTCGATTCTTTAGAACTTCAAGAAAAATTCGTTCCCAAAGAGACCTGTGACTTTTTGGCTGATTTTTTTTATTATGTAAATCACTCTTTTATTATGAAAGATGCTTTTGATAAAAAGCTATCCTTTCCTTCGATTCCGGAAATAGCAATGCATGAATTGAATCTGCCGAAAAGTTTTTTTAAATTCGACGATGACACGAAAATTTATGATGATGTTGAGAGAGAATTTAAAAATTTCAAACAATATCATAAATACATAGCCATTATTTGTGCAGATGCAGATAGTATGGGGAAAACGATAGAGGATTTGAACGAAAATAAAGACTTCCTTAATCTTTCAAGTGTGCTTTATGAATTTGCGATTAAAGCAAATGAGAAGATTAAAGAAAATGGAGGTGTCACCATTTATGCTGGAGGTGATGATCTTTTTTTCTTTGCACCGATAGTCAGTAAAAACAAAAATGTAATTCAGATTATTTATGATTTGAAGGAGATTTTCAAAGAATTAATAAAGGAAAAACTGGGGAAAAGAAAAGTAAAACCAACTCTTTCATTTGGGCTTTCCATCAGCTACTATAAATATCCGATGAATGAAGCATTGGATATATCAAACGATCTTTTGCATTTAGCCAAAAGTATGAAAGAGCGAAAGGATTCAGAGCCTGACAAAAAGAAGAAAAATTCCTTCGCATTCAGAGTTCTGAAACATAGCGGAAAATCCTATGAAGGTTGTTTCTGCTTCGATAGTAGGGAATATTCGGATATTAAAAATATATTGTGTGGAACTAATGCAGTTAACTTACCAGAGAAAACGATTAATTCCTTAATATATAAATTATCACAGCATAAAACTATGCTTATGAATATTGGCTCTGACAAAACGAGATTAGAGAATTTTTTCAAAAATAATTTTAATGAAGAAATTCATACAGATACTGAGCAATATATATATAAGATTAGCGATTTCACTTATGAAATGATAGTAAGCAAATATTATGACAAGAACAATAAGGAAAACAATCTGCGAATTGAATACATTTGTAGTGTTTTGCGATTGTTGAATTTCTTACAGGGAGGAAACTAATGTCCACATTTTTAATTACTTTCAAACCGGTTGCTTCTTATTTTTTCGGAGGTGAGCAAACTTTCGGAGAAGGGGAAGAAGCAAATTATTTTGCCAAATCAAATCCCTTTCCCCAACAAACCACAATTCTGGGTACACTAAGAAAAGAAGTATTAATTCGAGACGGTGTTTATAAAGAAAACTTCAATGAATATACAGACATCGATGTAGAAAAAATTAATGGTTTGATTGGTGAACAAAGCTTCCGAGTTGGGGAGCCGGTGGATTTTAAAGTTATCAAATCATTATCACCGATTTTTCTTGTGCAGAATAATAAATCATTTTATATCTCTGCACCAAAGGATAGAAATCTCATTTATAGTCCGGAACCGGGTAGAGCTTTTGTAAATAATAAGAAAGACACGATACCGTTTTTTTCAAACTATAATTCAAAGAATGGTTGTGACTCAGGTTTTGTTTCAAATAAAGGAGAAGATAAAAGTTTCAAAGATATTTTTACAGAACATATTAAGATTGGCATTACTAAAGAAAGAGATGGAGATGATAAAGAGAGTTTCTTCAAACAGAGCTACTATAATTTACAGAGTGATTTCGCCTTTGGACTGATTATCGAGATTGAGTTCGAACTGGATAACAACACCATATATATGGGAGCAAATAATTCTTCTTTCTTTATGAAGGTTAATAAATTTGATGGAAATTTGAATAATCAATTCAGTGATTTGCACGAAGATAATAAGATAATTCTTTTAAGTGATGCTTATGTAAAAAATACAATATACGATTTTTGTAATTTTGCACTGACGGATACTATCACTTTTAGAAATATCAGATTAAGTTCAAAAAAATATAGATTCGAAAGAAAAAGTAAGAGCAGTAAACATACATTTATTTCACGTGGTTCAGTATTCTATCCCAGTGATAAAAGCAAAGTGATAGAAATGTTAGATTCAGATAAAAGCTTAAAAAAAATTGGATATAATTATTATCTATAGGAGGATTGATGATTTATTCGCTTTATGAAATTAGAACAAAGACCAACATGCACGTGGGAAGCGGTGACACAACTTTTGGAGTAATTGATAATTTAGTTCAAAGAGATGTTGTTACTAACTATCCGCAAGTCCATTCTTCAAGTTTAAAAGGAGCTTTGCGAGAGTTTTTCAAACATAAAAATCCAGCAATTGTACCTGACGTTTTTGGATCCGAGCCCAAAGAGCGGGATAAAGCAAAACTTAAACAGGGATTATATCGCTTTTTTGATGCAAACCTATTGGTACTGCCGGTGCGTAGTAATAGTAAACCATTTTTCAGAGCTACTACGGTTTCTTTAATTAAGCAAATGTCAGACAGGCTTGTAGACTTTAATCTGCAACTGAAACCTGATGACAAATCAGCTTTAGAAATGCTAATTGAAAGCATAAATAAAATCTCTGAACATGAAACTAATTTCAAACCACGTACTCTTGATAATTTAGGTTCCGTATTTATTGAAGAACATATTGCCGAATACCTGGAAGATGCTGAACTAACTAATGCACAAAGAAAAAGAATTAAAAGCGTATTCGGAAGTGGTCTGGTTGTATTCAATGAAGAAGATTTCAAGAATGTATCGGAGGAACTCCCTGTTATTGCCCGTAATCAACTGGAAAACGGAGAAAGTAAAAATTTATGGTATGAGCAAATAGTTCCACGGGAATCAGTATTTTATTGCATTATTGGATTGGGTGAAAAGCATAGTGCAGAGTTTGATGAAGTTTGGAAAGATAACCTGGTTCAGATCGGAGCTAATGCCACGATAGGATATGGTTACACTCAATTTACAAAGTTAATATAGTGAGGAAATCATGAAAAAAATAGATGAGTTCATACCATTAGCTTTAGAAGCAGCAAAGGTGAATCTGGCAACAAAGGATGGAAAAATAACAAAAGAATGTAACGGTTACATATCTTCTTTCGGTGCCGCAATTATACAATCAGGTCTATTGCCGGCAATCGTTTCCAATGAAAGAGAAAAATCAAAGAATGAAAGAAAACAAGTAATGAAATCAATTTTGGATATTATCACGAAAGATGAAACAATAACTAAAGAAACTCTCTTTCAATACGTCATCAATAACACAAATCACTATACTGATAAAACAGCAATCAGAATATTGAAAAGCAGAATAATTATTGCTGCTACTGCCTTAAAACTAGCAATCAGGACTTTCGAATTAGTTAAATCGGGGGATTCTGATGAGTGAAAATTTAGGATATTTATTCTATAAGCAATACTATTGGAAAGACAATAAAACGAAAAATCAACCTTTGCCGGAAATTGAAATTGATATTCGATCTTTACAAAGTATTATGAGTGGTAGAAAAGATTGCAAAATGAATTCTGAGATTAATGAAGAACTGATTAATGCCAAACTTCCGGATTATGATCACTTATTGTCATGCAAGGTTCATAACCAATCCTTTGAGCTTACTACGATTTATCCCGGATTACTGATTGGAAGTGGTTATATTCATGAAGCAGGATTTGAGAACGAATTTAAGATTGGATTTCATTTCGATTATACTACAGGAATCCCTGTAATTCCCGGTTCATCCATCAAGGGAATGCTGCGTAGTGTTTTTCCGCTAAAAGAAAATCGAACAGAGATTAAAAAAAGCAAAGTTGAATATCTCGAGAGTATTCTTTCTAAATTACAGATAGATTGTATTCCGAATATTGAAGACCTGGAACGAAATATCTTTGATGGAATCGATAAGAATGGAAAACGAATTCCGGTTTATCAGCGTGATATTTTCTTTGAAGCTTTCCCTATAAAATCAAAGAAAGAGAAAGAAATCTTTCTTGCAGAGGATTATATTACACCTCATAAAGATCCTTTAAAAAACCCAAAGCCTATAAAATTACTGAAAATCCTACCTGATGTGAAATTCAGATTTCAATTTAGGCTAAACGAATTTAATAAAATAATTACAGCAGATGTTAAGGAAGAACTTTTTAAGAAAATTATACTCGATCTGGGGCTCGGTGCCAAAACAAATGTCGGTTATGGAGCTTTAATCGAAAGAATTCCTCGGGGCTTGCCCCGGGGTTACCTTATAGAAGGAAGAGATTGAGAAACCTTGGTGTCTCATATGAAATATTACCGATAAGATACCTCGCTGCTTGCGGCGGGGTAGTTCATTTTAGATTAATAAAACATTAATAAAGAATATTGTTCTTTTCGTAAACACATAGAGTGCTGTAATTTACATCCATTTAGCCAAATAGCTTATAATATCTCATGTAGTTTCGAGAAAATCGTGGCGAACCTCTTTTTGGTGTTTTTAAACAAGTAGAGAAATTTGAAAAAGTGCACTTAACTTCCTTTATATCAATGAGTTACGCAGGATTTTTGCAAGTTCCTGTAACTTACGCCATATCAAGGAGTTACAGAAAATTTGGCGAACCCCCTTAAAATTGATCAAAATTGATATAAAATTTCAGAGGTTCGCCAAAACCTCCCCGCAAATGCTTTAGTGGTGGGGGTTAAAAATGATGGTCTTGTAATGACCCCTGCGTTGCAGGGGGATTGAGACATAATACGGTTGGCAAAATCAACTTCTCGTCCAGCTTCTTGTAATGATCCCTGCGTTGCGGGGGGATTATCTGAGGAAATGTCAAAATCCAAATTTCCAATTTCTAAAAAGTTGTCCTGCAAGCTTGCCTGCCAAAGTGTAGCGTAGCGTAGACTGGATCGTGATGCTTCGCAAACGAAGCAAGGCGTTGCATTTTTGAAGCAGCACTAAAAACAAAAGCAGAATGTCATTCCCGAGCCCCCTGCCGGGGCGTAGTGCAACGGAGACTGGATCGGGAATCTTTTTCCTTTTCCCTTCTCCTTTTTCCCTTTTCCCTTTCTGTTTTATGGAATTGATGAATAGTCTTGAGAATTATCTCGAGTACATGGATCACTCCTCTATTTTCTCTATTCGCTACTCATTCTTAAAATGACCACTACTTTGTAAGGAGATTCTCAGGGGAAATATCAAAATCCTAATTTCAAATTTCAAATTTCAAATTTCTAAATGATTATCGTTCTGGGTAAGTTACAGCACTCGTTGTTTTTTTTTTTGTTATATGTTGTATTATTTTGGATTTATTTCTGTGGTGCATGAGGTGTAATAAGCGGGTATAACTCAGTGGTAGAGTGCTAGCTTCCCAAGCTAATAGTCGCGAGTTCGAGTCTCGTTACCCGCTCCATTTTAAAATAATAGAACACAGATTAACGCGGATTATACTGATTTTCGCAGATAAGAAATCTTTACCCAAAATTATAAAGATGTCATTCCCGAGCCCCATCGGGAATCCAGTCTCCATTAATTTAAGCCGAGTTAGAATGGGTTTTAGTATTGAGATAGAACCCGCTCCATTTTTGTGTCTACTAACCACGAATTAACGCGAATTATCACTAAAATTATTTAAAGAAAAGATATTAAATGGATAATTAGAAAGCTATTTGATAGAAAATTAAAATTCTTATAAAAAAAAGATATGCTTTAGATAAATCAAAAATTTGACGATTAATTCCAACACATCACATTCCATCTATGAAGATTTTGCTCTACAACGGAAAAGTACTTACTCAAGATCCAAATAATCCCATTGCAGATACTGTCTTTATCAAAGATAAATCGATTGCATTTGTTGGAAGAGAAAGTGATTTTAATGAGACCATATTCGATGATGTGATAAAGATAGATTTGAAGAAAAAAGTGCTGCTCCCGGGATTTATAGACTGCCATACTCATTTTGTGAATTATGCATTCTCAAAAAGATCAGTCGATCTTACCGGTTCAAAATCTATTCAGGATTTAAAAACATGTTTAGTAAATTTCCGGAAGAATCATCCTGAAATAAAAGAATGGATACACGGTTTCGGCTGGGATAAAAATTTGTGGGATGATCCTGCTTTTTTCAACAAAGAATTTGTAGATAAAATTTTTCCTGATATACCAGTCTCACTCTCCAGCAAAGACCTTCACTCATTTTTGTGTAATTCAAAAGCACTTGAAAAAATGGGTATCAATAAAAATACACCTAATCCCAAAGAGGGCAGTATCGGTCGAAATCCGGATGGCTCATTGAATGGTTTTCTTTATGAAAAAGCATGGAAATTCATTGATGAAGCTCGACCAAATTCTCCATTCGAAGAACAGGTCTCTCTTGTCAAAGATGCAATTGATGAAGCTCATCATCTCGGGTTGACAGGCATTAATAGTATGGAAGGCAAAGAAGCTTTGAAATTGTTTGCATATTTGAGAGATGAACATCAACTTAACTTACGAACATGCTGGCATTTCCGATTAGATTTACTTGATGAAATGATCGAAAAGGGAGTGCGATCTTATACTGGGGATGAGTGGTTCAAATATGGCGGACTGAAACTTTTTATGGATGGCTCGATCGGCTCTCACACTGCATATATGTTCCATCCGTACATTGGTGATCCGGATAATTGCGGCACTCTTTTTCGTAGCGAAAAGGAATTATTTGAAATGGTTTACTTTGCAGCGAAACACGATATTTCACCGACCATTCATTCGATAGGGGATAAAGCAAATAATTATGTTATCAATACGCTTATCAAAGTGAAGAATTTTCCTGAAATAAAATCGAAGGATCTGTTATATCGTATTGAACATCTTCAGTGCTGCCTGCCGGAAGACCAGCAGCGGGTTGCAAAAGAGGGAATATATTGCTCGATGCAGCCGATCCATATAAGTACAGATGTGAAAACTACAAAGCGATTGTGTGGGAAATATGGAAAAAATTCCTATCCATTCAGATCATTGTTCGATAAGGGAGCGATCATTGGATTCGGCTCGGATGTTCCTGTCGAAACGCACAATCCATTCCTTGGGATTTACTCAGCATTAGAAAGAAAATATCATTGCGATCCAAATGAGAAGAGCTGGATCCCCGAGCAGAAAATAACTGCACAGGAAGCAATTCGGGCTTATACAATAGATGCAGCAAAAGGAATGCGAAGTGATGATCTAATTGGCTCAATTACACCCGGCAAACGCGCTGATCTCATCGTGATCGATGATTTTGAGAACGAGCCAAACGAATTCTGGTTAGAAGCAAAACCTTATATGACGATTGTGGATGGGGAGATTAAATTTAATAATTTGTAGAAGAATATCAAGCTCCAAATATTGAATGCATTTTCAAACATATTTCTGATCATACACTTTTTAGAATAAACTCATAATAAATAAATATATAAAAATATTTGACAAACCTTCTGAAAGTATCCCATATTGGCATCAAATGTCATAGATATTCAAAATAATTCAAAACTTGGCATTCGTGGAGGTTCCGTGTCAGGCACATTTTTGGGTTCGGTCGAAGGTTCGATAACCAATAGACGTGTAAGTATTCCTCAATCATTTAGAAGTCTGATCGCTCTCTCAGCTAGGATGCTGGTCGTTGCAGTTCGCGGCAGAAGCAATACTATCTATATTTTTCCAATGGATTTCTGGAAAAAGCTGGAGCAAGATCTCGAGCAGGGAACGGATAAAGAAAAACAACTCCTGAAAATGTTTCGGGTTTACGCTACTGTGCTAAAAATCGAGGGACCGGGACGAATCCTATTACCAAAAAAATTATTAGAAATCGCTGAGATAGAAAATAAGATCGTTTTCTTGGGCGAAGGTAAATTCTTTTCAATCTGGAATCCTGATAATTTCCAAAAATACGAAGAAGAAATCGCTCAGCAATATGATGAAAAACTGCAAGAGAATGGACTTCTCTTTTAAATCCGTAGGAGGAACAATGAAAGTATCCATCGGACAGATCATGCAATTCAAGAGGATCAAAGGAGTGAAGCTTCCGGAAGGACCTTACAAGGTCGATAATTTTGATGACGTGCCACAGGATATGGAATTCGGTCTCTTTGCATACGAGATCAACGGGAATGTTGCTCACTATATTGATGTTGAGAAGCTCAAAAACGGTTCCGAAGAAGAACAAGAGCTGCTGGAAAAATTTAAAATGTATTCATCTCTGCTTTCTGTAGAAGCACTTCCTCACCTTATGCATCCCAAAGATATTATTGATATCGAAGAAGTGAATGATCATATTTTACTGCATTGTGGAAATCGCTACTTCTCGATCTGGGATGGAGATAATTTCAAACATTTCGAGAAATATCTCAGTTATAACCTGCATCAGGATCAAACTCCTCAGTATTTACAATGAAAACCTTTCATATTCCTGTTCTTAAAGACCGATCAATTGAATTCCTTCAAATAAAAAAAGGAGGAATATACGTTGATGCCACTCTTGGAGGTGGAGGTCACACTGAGGCAATGTTCGAACAGGAAAATGACATTCATGTCATTGCTTTTGACCATGATAAAGATGCGATCGATTTCGCTCAGAAACGCTTATCAAAATATTCGGATCGAATTATATTTGTGAATAAAAATTTCTCTTATCTTTCATCTGCACTGGCACTTAACAGGATTAACAAAATTGATGGAATTCTCTTCGATCTTGGTTTCTCGTCTCATCAGATCGACCAGCAACGCGGATTCAGCTATACTCAGGATGATGTGCTCGATATGAGAATGAACCGCAGCAACGGCAAGCTCACAGCATTTGAGATCGTGAATTTTTATCCGAAAGAGAAACTCGAACAGGTTCTACATGATTACAGCGAAGACAGATTTTGGAAACGCATCAGCAATGCAATATTGAAGTCCAGAAAAAATAAAAAGATCGAAACAACAAAACAACTTAGAGAAATTATCGAGAATATGATTCCTAAAGATAGAGCATTCAAAACATTATCAAGAATTTTTCAGGCACTTCGAATTGAAGTAAACAAGGAGTTGGAAGCGCTGGAAAAGGGATTAAAATCTTCGGTTGAAGTCTTAAAAAAAGGCGGAAGGATTGCAGTTATTTCTTATCACTCTCTTGAGGACCGGATCGTAAAACAATTTTTCAAATATGAGAATCTTGAATGTGTATGTCCGGCATATTTGCCTCGATGTGTGTGCGGAAAAGAGAGAAGATTGAACATCATCACAAAAAAACCCATCATTCCGACCGAAGAAGAGATCAAGGAAAATTCGCGTGCCCGAAGTGCAAAATTACGAGTCGCAGAGAGGTGCTGATGAATAAAAAACCATCCTTACTTTTTATTATTTTTATTTCGATTTTTTGCTTCATTGTGATCTCCAGTCTGCTCCGCTCCATTTTTCTTGAACAGCAAAGAGGATTATTAGCTCTCGAACAAGAAATCCAGGACCATCAGGATATTATAACTGATCTGAAAAATGAGATCAGCGAGTTGTCTCTTGACACGCGCATCATAGAAATTGCCGGCAGCATGCTTCACATGGATTTTCCTAAACCAACCAGTATCATCAGTGTAAAGAAAAATCAAGTTTCATCAGATAAGGTTAATTACTCTTTATTGAACTTTATTTCTCCGGAAGCTATTGCTGCGGATAAATAGCAAAATATAACTGTCCAATGCAGGAAAATAATGGTAGGATTTCTTCAATAAAAGTTATCTTCATTCTTGTTTTTTGTGTTTTTATCGTCAGATTATTTTCCATACAATTATTAGACGTTTACGGATTTTACAACAATTACCAGCGTTACAAAAATAAAAAGAATATCATACCGGCAGAGCGTGGTTTTATATATGACAGACACGGTACAGCATTGGCTGGGAACAAAAAATTATATAAGCTGGAATTCTGCCCCAAACTTATCAAATGGGAAAAGATAGACTCACTTTCGACAGTTGATAGGGGTATTGTTTATGATGAAATAATTAATACCATCGCTCAAAATACGGATAAATCCCGTGAAGAGCTTGCAGAGAGAATTTCTACTTTTGAAGAAGATTTTCCTTACGGCTTCGAGCTGGTTACTCAAATTGACGCTGCTCAAAAGGATAGGATATTAAGAGCCCTAAAAGATCAGGGAATTCACGGAGTGCTCGATTATAAACAGAAATCCGAAAGGGTGTATCCAAAGGGCAATCTCGCCGGTCCTTTAATTGGATTTTATGAATATGATAATGACCATGCATTGTGCGGGATTGAACTTGTATCCAATAACGAGCTGACCGGTCAGGATGGTTGGTCAGAAGTAATTCAATATGGCACTGGTGATGACTATCATTTTGATGATATGCCTTTGCAGAATCCGATTTCCGGCAAATCTGTCTATCTCACTATTGACGCCCATCTTCAGGCAATCCTGGAAAAAAATCTCATCCACGGAATTGAGGAATATGATGCCAAAGGTGCGATCGGTGTAATAATTTCACCCCGTACCGGCGAAATTTATGCGATGAGGGGGATAAATCGAGATTATATTGGGAGTTCGGTGCGAGCCGGTCATACGCTTCCAATCTATCCGATAAACTGGCAATACGAGCCGGGTTCCACACTTAAACCGGTTACAGCACTCATAGCAATAGAAGATAATATATATCATGCGAATGATATAATCGACTGTAGAACCAGAAAGATCGGCGGACGTACAATCTCCGATGTGAAGCCACTTCAATATTTAACCTTCAAACAGGTGCTTTCGAAGTCCAGCAATTGCGGTATCACTCGTATTGCTGATAATATACAGCCCTATAAATTATACAAAACATTAACCGAACTCGGATTTGGCCATAAAACAGGTATCATTTTAAATGGTGAAAGTGCTGGAGTTATTCGGCATCCGAGTAAATGGTCAAAATATTCCTTGCATTCGCTCGCCTTTGGTCAGGAAATGACCGTGACAGTACTTCAGCTTGCCTATGCTTATGCTGCGTTTGCGAATGGTGGAAGAATGCTGCAGCCGAAAATAATCTATAAAATTGAAGATGATGAGCAAAACACCATATTTGAGCCAAAAACTACAGTTGTCAGGCAAGTATCAAATTTATGGGCTCTCGATACCTTGAGAACATATCTGAAAGCAGTCGTTGATGAAGGACACGGGGTCGGAACCAAACTTGGATATATTTCTGTAGCTGGAAAAACAGGTACCGGAGAAAAGCTTGATCCCGAAGGTGGGTATCTCGAAGATGCTTATATCACGAGTTTTGTGGGCTTTTTCCCTGTAGAAGATCCACAGGTTGTGATGGCAATTATGTATAATGAACCGAATTATGATCACCGCTACGGAAGCATCTCTGCAGTTCCGACTTTCCGAAAAATTGTTGAGGAAATGATCGTACTTCCTCATAATGATATTTTATATATTGCCAATGAAGCTAATAGAGAATATGTACTCGTTCCGGAATGCATTGGTAAATCTGTGAAAGAAGCATGCAGGCTTCTGGTCGAACACAATATCAACTTCACCAGTTTTGGAGATGGAGATTTCGTAGTTGATCAGTTCCCAAAACCGGGTGTGACGATGCTGGAAGGATCGTCGATAATCCTTCAGGCAGGATTTCAAATCCTCACACAAAATTATAAGGATGCAAACTTGACGCAATAAATGAGAATTAAAGTCTAAGGTTTTCTATGAAAAAGTTGAATGTCAAGCAGATAATTACAGCGATGAACGCAACTACTAATGCACCTGAAAGTGCAGAGATCGACTGCGTTATACATGATTCCCGCGAGTGTGAGCTACATTCTGACAAAAATATCCTATACTTTGCAATTTATGGCGAACAGGTTGACGGACATGATTTTGTCCAGAATGTGCTCTCAAAAGGAGCATCATTTGCAGTGGTGGATCATGAGCCACAAGGTGAAGTTGATACGCAGAAACTTATATTTGTTGAGGATACAATTAAAGCTTTGGATGCATTAGGAAAATATTATCTCAAACAGTTTGATATCCCAAAAATTGCGATCACCGGCTCTGTAGGGAAGACTATCACAAAAGAATTCGTTGCTAATGTGTTATCTCAAAAATATAAAGTTCATAGAAGCGAGGGCAATCTCAATACGATTATCGGGCTTCCTATAACGATTTTTGACCTCGATGACACACATGAAATAGCAGTTCTTGAGCTTGGAACAAATCATTTTGGAGAGATAAAAGCTCTCACTGAAATGGTTGAGCCCGATATTGCGGTCATTACAAATATCGGCGAATCGCATTTGGAATTCTTAGAAAATCTTGAGGGAGTTTTCAGAGAGAAGAATGACATTTTTGAGTATTCAGCAAAGGAAACATTCAAAATATTTAATGGTACTATAACATTTCTTCAGAATCACAAAGGTGAAATGCATTACTATTCATACGGATTTGATGATGATAATGACCTTGTAGTAAGTGAGATAGCTCGTGTAGATCACAAGTATTCATTTTACGTAAATGATGAGCAATATTTCATTTTTAATGATGTGTATCATAATGTGCTGAATGCGATCCCTGCAATAATTATCGGAAGGCAATTTGAGCTTTCCCACGACCAGATACAGAAGGGCTTAGCGATTACACCTGAAGTTGGTTTGAGAATGGAGATAAGGGAGAATGCATCAAAAAAATGGACAATAATCGCTGACTGCTATAATGCAAATCCAGTATCAATGACATCTGCGCTGGAGTATTTGCAAGCTCTTCCTCATAAAAATAAGATAGTGGTCCTTGGAAATATGCTCGAACTGGGAGTGGATAGTCAAAAATTTCATGAAGATATTGGCATATTGGTAAGGGAAATGGGTGTGAGGAGATCGATCTCAATTGGAGATCTTGCAAAGTTTTATAAATTTATCACACATTACTCATCTGCTGAAGATTTTATAGATCGCTTCTCGGATGAGATGTTTCCTGAGGATGCTGCCATACTGGTAAAAGCATCCCGGGGTATTGCGTTAGAAAAAATCGTAGAAAGGCTGGCAAATTAATGTTTTATCATATTTTGTATCCTCTCGTTAAGGTACATATTGTTTTTAATGTTTTTCAGTACATTACATTCCGTGCAATTGGCGCTTTTGTTACTGCGCTTATTTTATGTTTTATATTTGGTCCAAAGATCATCAAATCTTTAAGTAAGCATCAGGTTACAGAAAATATTAATGATCTCCTCCCGGCTGCACATATGAAAAAGAAGGGTACTCCCACGATGGGAGGAATTATTATTGGACTTGGCTTGATCATCTCAAGCTTGCTCTGGAACAATCTTACAAATCCCTATGTGCTTATAGCACTGCTTGTTACGTTGTGGCTCGGCGGATTGGGTTTTCTTGATGATTACCTGAAAAATGTACGGCATATAGAGCAGGGATTAGTTGAGAAGTACAAGATTTCGGGACAGCTTGTGTTAGGAATTCTCATTGCAGTTGCTCTCTATTTTGGCTATCAGCAAAGCCACTCGATCACCTATATTAATATCCCATTCTTAAAGGATACTTATATTTCACTTGGTGTATTTTTCATTCCATTTGTTGCACTTTTTATCACTTTTTATTCGAATGCAGTAAATCTTACAGATGGATTGGATGGACTGGCAGCGGGTACGATCGCTCTTGTTGCTTTCGGTTTGGGAGTAATGGCATACGTGAAAGGACATATTGTGATCGCAGATTATCTTAAGCTTGAATTTATCAGCGAGGCGGGGGAGTTGACGGTTTTCACGACTGCAATTATCGGTGCGATCCTTGGATTTCTCTGGTTTAATATAAAGCCGGCGCAGGTATTCATGGGAGATACCGGAGCGCTTTCCATGGGGGGAGTTCTTGCTGTGATGGCTATTCTTATAAAGGAAGAGATTTTCTTCGTCATGATCAGTCTTGTGTTCGTTATTGAGGCAGTTTCATCCTTAGTACAGAGATACTATTATAAGCATACACGCATAAAATATGGTGAGGGCAAACGGGTTCTACTCTGTGCTCCGCTTCATCATCATTACGAATTAAAGGGCTGGTCAGAAAGTCAGATCGTGATACGTTTTTGGATCATAACAATGCTTTTAACCGCTATAGGACTGGCTACACTTAAGCTGAGATAGCATGGATTGGAAAGATAAGAGAGTTGCTGTTATCGGTCTTGCGAGAAGTGGTTTGGCTGCTGCACGAAAACTCAAAGAGATAGGCGCTGAACCTTTTTTATCCGACATTCGTTCAAAAGAAGAATTGAAAGATATAATGCCCATCATATCTGATTTTGAATATGAAGTAGGGGAGCATTCTGAAAAAATTCTTCAAAACGAGCTAATCATTGTAAGTCCCGGGGTTCCGCTTAATATTCCTATTTTAGAGAAAGCACGTGAGAAGGAAATCCCAATATGGAGCGAACTGGAATTCGGATTTCAGCTTGCTAAAGACGCTCCATCAAAGATCATTGCAATAACCGGCTCAAATGGAAAGAGCACAACCACTTCCCTGATTTATCATATCCTAAAAGAGAGTGGCAAAAATGCGCTCATTGCAGGTAATATCGGATTGCCATTCACATCATTTCCGATTGAAAAGGGAGAATATGAGTACATTGTATTAGAGGTAAGCAGCTTTCAACTCGATGCAATTGAGCAGTTCAGACCTGATATTGCTGTTTTGTTGAATATCACTCCCGATCACTTGAATCGGTATCATACCTTAGATGCATACAGAAGCTCGAAATTAAGAGTTTTTGAAAATCAGACAGAAAATGATTTCGCAATTTTAAATTTTGATGATGAGTGCAAGCAATTAAACAAAGCTGGTTTAGCAAAAAAAATATTCTACAGCGTGAAAGAAAAAGTGAATGGAAATGTATGTTTCCAAGATGATAAAATCTGGATAAAATCTGGAGATATAACTTCCCATTTATACTCTAACGAGCTTCCAATAAGGGGATTACATAATATTAGTAATGCTGTTGCTTCTTCCCTCGTTTGTGTGTTATGCGGATTGAAACCTGGGCAAATAATCGCAGCTTTGAAAAATTATAAGGGTTTGGAACATCGGCTTGAATGGGTTGCTGAAATTGAAAAAAGAATTTTTATTAATGATTCAAAAGCAACAAATTGTGTTTCTGTCGAGAGCGCACTCACATCATTTGATAAACCGATAAATCTTATTATGGGTGGTTCGAATAAAGATGAAGATTTCTCACCATTGATACCACTCATACAAAAAAATATAAGAAACCTGATCGTACTTGGTGAAACAAAAACCCAAATTGTTAAAATGTTTAAAAAATTTGTGAACACAATCGAGGTTTCTGATTTGCAAGAAGCAGTTCAGACCGCATACAAAATTTCAAAACCAGGTGAATATATATTGCTTTCACCCGGGTGCGCAAGTTATGATATGTATGATAATTTTGAAGAGCGTGGAAAGCACTTCAAACAGCTTGTAAATACGATAATAAAATGAAGATTTCAACAAAATTTCTGGAAGATTCGCTGATTTACATCTGCCTTATTCTAATTCTGATTGGCTTGCTGCTCATCGGAAGTATTGATTCCTTTCAGTTCAAATCGCGGAATATTATAATGCAAACTATCTGGATTTTTGTGTCTATTGTATTCTTTTTTATCTTTTCACACATACATCTTCAGCGTTTGAGAATACTGTCTTTTCCTCTGTTACTTCTCGGCTTGATCGTACTTGCTGCAGTGTTTGTGCCAGGCATAGGGAAGACAGTAAATAGTTCATCACGATGGATCAATCTTGGTAAATTCACTTTTCAATCAAGCAATCTGGCAAAGGTAATTCTTATTTTTTATATGGCTCATTTCTTTGCTAAAAACCAGGATATTCTCGATAGATCAGAACCAAGATATTTCCTTCGCAATTTTTTCCCGGTCATTTTTGCTCTTGGTCTTTATATCGGCTTGATATACTTTGAGCCCGATCTCAGCACAGCAGGTATTCTCTTTCTTATTTTTCTGAGCATGCTTTTTATAGCGAAAGTGAAACTGTCCACAATCACATTGATATCTGTTAGTGTCATTATTATGCTTGTGGTTCTCATATCGGTTGGTCCTTCATATCGAAGAGCACGGTATGTCTCTTTTATGAAATTTCTTGCCGGCAAAGAGGTGAAGGTTCAAGATCATAATGACACTTTTTTCCAACCGAGGGAATCTCTTATCGCACTGTCTAATGGCAAGTTAACAGGCAGAGGATCAGAAGAGGGAAAGGCAAAATTATATTATCTGCCATTTGCTCACTCTGATTATATTTTTTCTATACTTGGTGAAGAATATGGATTTGTAGGAAGCATCGTGCTTCTATTATTTTATCTGCTTCTGTTGCTAAGTTGCTTCACTTTAGCGCAGCGTGCTCATAATCCTTTTTACTCATTTTTGATCGCAGGTTTAGGATTCGGAATTGCCTATAATATTATTGTAAATGTCGCTGTTGCAGTTAGTTTGATCCCTTCGACCGGTGTGACATTACCCTTCATAAGTTACGGCGGCTCCGCGCTTCTGATCGATTCTATAGCGATTGCGGTGATAATCAATGCCAGCAAACGTGACCGGTATGAACGTGTTGAAAAGGAATTTCAATATGCATAGAATTGCTATCGCAGCAGGAGGAACGGGCGGACATATTTTTCCCGGAATTGCAATTGCTCGTGAGCTGAAAAAGCAACTGGATGAATGCGAAATTATATTTATCGGTTCAAAAGATGGCATTGAAAATAAGATAGTGAAAGAGAATGGTTATGATTGCATTCCGACAAATGTGCAGAAACTCTACAGATTTTTCACACTGAAAAATATATTATTTCCATGTTATATGCTAAAAAGTATTGCCGAGACACAGAACATCTATAAAAAATTCAATATATCAATTTTTATAGGTTGCGGTGGATTTGTCAGCGGTACTGCGGGTTACGCAGCGAAACTGCAAAGGATTCCAATATTTTTACAGGAACAAAATAGCTACCCAGGTCTGAGCACGCGTTTCATCGCACCCTATGCCAGAAGGATTTATCTTGGAAATCAGAAAGCAACTGAATATCTGAAATGTTGTAAAAAACAAATCTGCTACACCGGGAATCCAATTCGTAAATTAGAAAAGACTTCACGAGAAAAAGCACTGGAAATACTGGGTTTGAGAAATAAAAAGACAGTTTTTATTTATGGTGGAAGCTTGGGCTCCACTCCAATAAATAATGCAGTGCTCTCAATTCTTGAGAAATTATTACACAATGATTTCCAGGTGATCTTTCAGACCGGGAAGCGTGATTTTTCAAGAATATTTGAACTCTTTGGTGAAAATAGAAATCTAATTATAAAACCATTTTTTGATGATATTGATATTGCCTATTCTGCAAGTGATCTGGTTGTGTGCAGGGCTGGAGCGATCTCGCTCTCTGAAGTTGCATACTTCGGAATCCCAGCTATTATCATTCCATTTCCATGGGCTGCAGGGAACCATCAGGTGAAAAATGCCGAGAGTTTCGGTGCCCGGAATGCAGCGGTTGTAATCGAGGAAAAGAACTTATCACCAGAAATTTTATTGAATAAGATCGTTAATATCTTGAATGATCTGGAGAAGTACAAAAATATGGCACAAGCGATGAAATCTCTTGCGAAACCACAGGCAACACAAGATATTGTCAGCGATATTATTCACACATTCTCTGTGGGATCATAAGTTATTATGAAACAAAGAATCACGCAGAGGACACAGAGAGAAAGAATGCAGAGACGCAAAGGTAAGATGAAGAAAATTTTTATGTCATTCTTTTTAAATTCGTGTATATTAGCGTTAATTCGCTTGTCACGGCGTAGCGCAGCGAAGACGGATGGTTACAATTATTCCGGTTTATCTGAGTTAGGAATAGAATGTTAGGAAAAACTAAGAAGTTGCATTTCGTTGGTATTGGCGGCATCGGCATGAGCGGAATTGCCGAACTGCTCATCAATTACGGGTATAAGATTACGGGCTCTGATCTATTAAAATCACCCGTGACTGAACGTCTTGAAAAGATGGGTGCAGAGATAACCTATTCACATAAAGCATCAAATGTTCATAATGATGTGGACGTTGTTGTGAAATCTTCTGCTGTAACAAGCTCAAATATTGAGATCAAAACTGCTATAAAGAAGAATATTCCGGTCATCAGACGTGCTGAAATGCTCTCCGAACTTATGAGAATGAAAATGGGAATTTGCATTGCAGGCACTCACGGCAAGACCACCACAACCTCCATGACAGGCATGATACTCACGGAAGCCGGACTGCTACCCACACTCGTGATCGGAGGAGTGGTAAAGAATTTTGACAGTAATGCAGTTCTTGGAAAATCTAAATATATTGTTGTCGAAGCTGATGAATACGACCGCTCCTTTTTATCATTAACTCCCATAATAGCGGGGATTTGCAATATTGAAGAAGAGCATGTTGACTGCTATCCGACTGTAGAAGAACTGGAAAATGCCTTCCTTCAGTTTGCTAACTCAGTACCTTTCTTCGGTCTGATCGCAGCGTGCATTGATGATCCTGCCGTGAAGCGACTAATTCCAAGATTCGAAAAACGTTTATGTACTTTCGGTCTTGATAAGAATGCGATAGTTCGTGCAGAAAGTATCGAATATTCCAATTTTGAATCAGAGTACGATCTTATATATGCAAATAAAAAACTCGGTACAATAAACCTTGCTTTGCCAGGCGAGTATAATGTTCAGAACTCGCTCCTTGCTGCTTCCATCGCTCTTGAGCTTGAGATTCCTTTCATAGACATCAGGAACGGATTACAAAAATTCACTGGTGTGTACCGCAGATTTGAACGCAAAGGTTTTGTGAATGACATTCTCGTTTATGATGATTATGCTCACCATCCCACAGAGGTTAGAAAAACACTTCAGGGAATTAAGGAAGGTTCTGTTCGAAGACTAATTGCTGTGTTTCAACCCCATTTATTTACCCGGACAAAGATGTTTTATAAAAAATTTGCAGAAGCTCTTATGTTATCTGATGTGCTAATTATCAATGATATTTATCCAGCCCGTGAAGAACCGATCGAAGGTGTGACCGGTAAACTTATTTCCGATGTAGCATGTGAACTTGGACATGAAAAAGTATATTTCATAAAAAATAAAGAGGATATTCCGAACGAGCTTTTGAAAATGACCAAGAGTGGAGATTTCGTGATCACTATGGGCGCTGGAAATATTTTTGAAGTATCGGAAAAATTTGTTCACCTATTAGAGATGCAAAATGAAGCTCAATCATAGAAAAAATAATGAAAGAAAAGATTTAAGATGCCACAAAAACTCGAAGACAGAAAGTTGCTTGATGTAGTAGTTAAAGTTGCCTTCTTGGTGACTTTATGCCTTGGTGGCAAATAAAAATAATGATAGAAAAATTTGAAATATTCATTGAAAAACATCACTTGTCATGTTTAAAGAAAGAGGTTTCTTTGAAATTCTTCACAACCATAACATGCGGCGGAGAAGCTGATTATCTTGCACAACCTGATAGTTATGATGAGCTTTCAAAAATATTCAAATTTATCTGTGAAAATAATATTCCATACAAAATTCTTGGGAACGGCTCGAATATTTTAGTGTCTGATAACGGATTCCATGGGATCGTAATATCTCTGAAAAATTTGCCATACTCAATTGAACTACATGACAAAAAATTAACAGTTTCTGCTCATATCGAGGGTGCTCATCTTCAGAAAAAATGTATTCTTGAAGGATTAAGCGGTTTGGAATTCTTGAATGGCATTCCGGGAACTGTGGGTGGAATTATTGCAATGAATGCAGGTGCTTTTGGTCATGAAGTGGATAGTGTCCTTGATTCGATAAAAGCAGTAACACATGAAGGAAAACTTGTAAGTGTTCAAGCTGAGAATATACATTTTTCTTATAGAAAGATAAAACTTCCTTTTGAAAACTATATTATCACAGAAGGCACGTTTAATGTTCATAAAAAAAGCATGCATGACGTGAAAGCACTTTGCGATAACTATATTTCACAGAGAAAATCTACGAACCTCTGGCACACATTGACCTTTGGTTCAACCTTTAAAAACGGCACAGATTATTATGCTGGTGAGCTTATTGAGAAATGCGGGTTAAAGGGATATTCCATTGGAGATGCTAAAATCTCAGAAACTCATGCAAATTTCATCATAAATAATGGAAATGCTTCATCCAAAGATGTGTATCTCCTCATCGAAAAAATGAAAGATGAAGTGAAGAAAAAATTTGGAATAAACCTCGAATTAGAAGTCAAACTGTGGGGAGATTTTTCTTATGCAGGAAAATAAAACGAGAAAGAAAGAACCGGTTTTTAAGAAAGCGCTCATTATGCTTGTGCTGTGTGTGAGTATCACTGGAGCTTGTGCGTTCTTGTTGAAATTCGGTGTGACAAAATGGAATTATCTTCAAATGAAGGAGAGTGAGGTGGCTGGTACGATCCACATTAATCCAGACATCATTCATATTGCTCTTTCGGAATTCAAGGGTGAAAATCTCTATCTTCTTGAGGATGATTCAATTCGAGGTAGGTTGACGCAAAATCCACACGTGAAGGATGTTAGGGTGCTGAGAATATTCCCGAGTACATTGAAAGTTGTTATTGAAGAACGGCTTCCAATAGCATACCTTGAAACTGATCAAAACGAATATTTTCTTATTGATGATAGGGGAGTTTTGCTGGATAAAATTGCTCTTGCCAATGAGTTAGATTTGCCTGTCTTTTGTGAAATCGGAATAAATAATTTGACACTGGGACAGGAAGTATCAGATACAAACTTTCATATCCTTCTTGATGTGTATAGAATTTTGAAAATGAAATATACTGATTTTCTTGCATGTGTGAAGGAGCTATATATTGATGATGGAGATGTTATTATTTCAGAAAATGAGAGAGGTGTGAGATTCATTATCGGTGATCGTGATTTTGATGATCGATTGGAAAAGCTTGTCTTTGCATACAGGAATTTCGGTGTGGCAAGTTATTCAGAGATCGATGTGCGATTTTCCGATCCAATACATGAATTGGTGATATTAAGATAATGGCAAAACAACAGGTAATAACGGCGTTAGATATCGGTACAACTAAAATATGTTGTATCATTGCAGTTATTGATAAGAACAATCAACTGAAGATCTCTGGCATCGGAGAGACTAAATCCCAGGGACTTACACGTGGAATGATCAGAAACATTCGTGCTGCATCAGAATCTATCGACTCTGCAGTTCGAGCTGCCGAGAAGATGGCAGGGATCGATGCTGAGAATATTATCGTGGGCGTGGCAGGAGAAATGATACACAGCTTTGTGCGTCATGGTATGGCCAATATTATCAGCAAAAGCAAATATACTGAAGAGATCAACGAATACGAGGTAACTGAAACCGAGATAGAAAATGTTAAAAATGACGCTATCAAAAATGCCCCTTTGACGAGCGATCAAAAGCTCATTCATGTTGAGCCCCAGTATTTTATGATAGACAGCATCACAGGCATTATTGATCCAATCGGAATGACCGGACATCGTCTTGAAGCAGATGTGCATTTTGTGACCGCAGACATGAGCTATCTGAACAGTATCTATCGCAGCGTGCAGCTTTTGGGTTTGAATGTGAAAGATGTGATCCTTCAACCTATTGCATCTGCCATGGCAGTTCTAAATGATGATGAAGTAGAGCTCGGCGCTGTTCTCGTTGATATTGGCGGTGGCACGACCGATGTGTCGATCTACTACAAGAATAGTCTCCGCTTCACTTGCATAGTACCATTTGGAGGAGAGAACATCACTACTGACCTGTCTGTAGGATTACGTACGCCAAATGCAGAGGCAGAAAAAATAAAGATAGATTTTGGATATGCTATTCCGGGAAATGTAGATGACGACTCAAAGATCGAGGTGCCGGGAATCGGGGGTTATCCTTCTACCTTCCGCACAAAAAAACTCATTGCAGAGATCATCAATCCCAGAATGGAAGAGATTGCTAAGCTGGTGTATAATAATGTAGTAAAAAGCAAATATCTTGAAATGATAACTGCGGGTATTTCTATTTGTGGGGGAACTGCAAATCTGAGAAGTACGAATCAGCTTTTCTCACAGGTATTTCATGAAATTCCTACAAAAACCGGATATCCTTCATTTAAAGGAATATACGGAGATACAGAAACTCTATCAAATCCAAAATATGCAACTGCAGTAGGTCTGCTGTACTGGGGTGTGAAGAATTATAAGAACGAACCACTCGCACCGGGTAAAGGTTCTGTCGTGGACCGTCTTTTTAAACGTATCAAAAAATGGTTCGAAATACAAAGCTTTACGTAAAACCTGATCCCTGACCAAGGTCAAATAGGGAGCATATATGCTAAAATTTAATCATTCAGCGAACAAAATTTCTAAGATCAAGATCATAGGCATCGGCGGAGCAGGAAACAATGCGGTCAATACTATGATCACAAATAATCTTGGCGGTGTCGATTATGTAGCTGTGAACACCGATCTGCAGGTTCTCAACGTTTCTGCTGCAGAAGATAAATTGCAGATAGGGAAGAACCTGGTAAAAGGTTTCGGCGCAGGTGGCAAACCTGAAGTTGGAGCAATGTGTGCAGAAGAAAGTAAGGATGAAATAAAAAAGGCACTGGCTCATACTGATGTTGTTTTTCTTACTGCCGGAATGGGTGGAGGAACCGGAACAGGCGCAGCTCCGATTTTTGCGAAGATTGCAAAAGAGATGGATATTCTTACGATAGCGATTGTTACATATCCTTTCAGCTTTGAAGGGAAATACCGCAAAGAAAATGCAGAAAAAGGTATCGCAGAACTAAAGCAATGTGTGAACTCTCTTATTATTATCGATAACGATAAAGTCCTTCAAACATATGATGATATTGAATTGTACCAAGCATTTGAAAAGTCCAATTTCGTCCTCTACAATGCCGCAAAGACATTTACCGAGATCATCAATAAAGAGGGCTATATGAATGTTGATCTTGCAGATGTGAAGACCGTACTTTCAGAAATGGGATATGCACTTATCGGATTTGGTTCTGCCAGCGGAGAAGATAGAGCTTCGAAAGCGACCCATCAGGCGCTTGAAAATCCTCTCATACAGGATATTTCACTGGAGGAAACAAAAGCAATTCTTGTAAATATCACAGTTGGTTTTGATTTTGTAACAAAAGAGTATGAGGAAGTGACGAAGATCATCTATGAAAAAACGCACGAGAACACAAATATTATCCATGGACTGGTTTTTGATAAAGACCTGAAGGATGTCATTTCAATCGCAATAATTGCAACAGGAATGCTCACAACCGATAGGAGGGAAATTGATATTATTCCTTTAGAAGAAGAACAATCACAAGAGGATAGACAAAAAGAACTTGAAGAAATAATGGCAAGGATAAAGCAATCAGAGCTTCTCGCACCTCAAAATAATGAATACTCCATGGATGAAATACGCAAACAATACATAAAGGATACATCAGAATAAAATGGATTATATACTAAGATTAATAATTTATTCGCTTGCGATACTAATCGTGAGTCGGCTCACAAAATTGATAGAGATCAAAAATTTTGGTACTGCACTTTTGTTTGCTTTTGTGCTTGGCATTGTCAATGTGCTTATAAGACCGATCTTCTTATTTATCTCGCTTCCTCTTATTGCGTTGACCTTTGGAATATTTCTCATCTTTGTGAACGGGCTCATGATCATTATTGCAGCAGCATTCTTCAAAAATGTTCAAACAAAGGGCTGCCTCTCATCTGCAATAGCCAGTGTGCTTATTGCGATCGTAGTATTCCTTTTTGAGATGATCCTCTTTCCCGGTCAGATCCAGATCACCTTTTAGGAGCACTTCTTTGCAGAAAAACATACAATTATCTTAATTCCTTTTCAAGCCCACTTTTTAGCAAAGATACTCTCTCTTTACCAAGCCCTCTGCTTGGTAAAGCCAACCTTTTCAGAAGCGGGGGCTTCTTGCTCTATTCGTTTACCAATTTAGGAATTGGTAAAGAGGAGGGGAATAAAGTAACGCAAGATTCCAATCTTGCGCATACTCAACATTGGAATGTTGAGGTACAATTTCTAACCTTTACGAAGATCTCCTCCGTCAACCGTTCGCAAGGTTTTCTGAAATAAAAAAATTGACAACATCGAAAGAACATTAATTTAGTACACAACAAAACATTTCTTACTGGATGTTATAATGCGGTCAAAGGAAAATATATGATTGAAAATATTAATGAGTTCACTATAAAAACCCCAGTTTTGAGTGAGTGATAAATTTCATATACTTCATATTTCAACAAAGCATAAATATCTAGATTTTGGATTTTGGAGTGTAATATATAGAATTTTATTGGTAATTATTCGAAATAT
>JAUWMT010000091.1 GCA_030613025.1 Candidatus Cloacimonadota bacterium | reverse complement strand
ATATTTCGAATAATTACCAATAAAATTCTATATATTACACTCCAAAATCCAAAATCTAGATATTTATGCTTTGTTGAAATATGAAGTATATGAAATTTATCACTCACTCAAAACTGGGGTTTTTATAGTGAACTCATTAATTATTATGAATAAAAAAGAAATACTTCAAATATTACGAAGCTATAAAGAGTCTTCTAAGTACAAAGATAATATCGTATCTCTCGGTCTATTTGGATCTTATGCAAAAAATGAAGAATCTGCTCTAAGTGATATCGACGTTTTTGTAACTTTAAGAACAATAAAAATGTTTGATTTGATTGGTATAAAACAAGATTTAGAAGATCTAACAGACTGTAATGTTGATGTAGTACTGTTGCGCCCGACAATGAATCAATTCCTAAGAGAAAAGATAATTCAAGAAGGACTGTATGTCTGATTTTGATACGGAATTAGTAATTGAAATTCTTCATCAAATCAAGAGCTCTTGTGATCTGATAGTTTCAAGATTGGAATCAATAATAACTTACTCTGATTTCATTAAGAATGATGCTGGATTAGAGAAGTTGGATGCTGTTTCGATGCAGCTTATTGCGATTGGTGAGAGTATAAAAAACTTGGATAAGATCACTAATTATGAAATCTTGATAATATATCCCGAATTTGAATGGAAGAAAGCAATGGCTATTAGGGATATCATATCCCATCATTATTTTGATCTCAATCCTGAAATTGTGTTTGATGTATGCAAGAATGAGATTCCAAAATTAAGTAAATTATTAGATCAAATCATTGCTGATATAGAAAATCTTAAATCGTGAATCGTAAAAGGTGAAATGTGAGTCTAGCAAATAGAGAATGGTTATTCCGGATTTATGGGACGACGAAGAATCTCCCAAGAGCATTAGTCTATCCCTCTGGGAGATCCTTCCCGTTTTCATTTCATTTCAGTCTCCGTTTCACTACGCCCCGACAAGACACCGAGGCAGTCGCTCACTTCGTTCACTCGAGGATGACAAAGAAGGGGGGGCTTGTTATCGCGACCTGCCAGCTGATGGATTCGGCGCAGCAGGCAAAAAAGGAGTGCCATTCCCGAACCCCATCAGCAATCTAATATATTCAATTTATGAATAATCCAGAAATTAAAAAATTCATAAGAGAAAACAGCTATCTTATCTGGTGGATTAAAGAAGAATCAAAAGAAAATGTCAGTTTGAACGTGCTGGTTGAAACTATTTTGAATTTTGGTAATGAGAAAAGCGTTAAGAAACTTTTTGATCTCCTCGGAATAAAAAAAGTTACTGAAATATTTTATAAAGATACCAATAGAAACCGAGTAAACTATCACCCAAGAACAGTGAACTTTTTCAATTTATATTTCAAGAAAAATGCATAAAGAGATCCTGACAGAAAATCAAAAGAGGTTACTCCCTTTAATACAGTACTTTTCAAAGGATTATTATCTTGCCGGTGGAACTGCAATCGCATTGCACATTGGTCATCGACGTTCTATTGATTTTGATCTGTTCACCAAAAAAAATATTAATCGAAACCTAATAAAAGCTATTATTGAAGAAAACCATTTTTCTATTAAAGAAACAATTTTTGAAGCATACGATCAAATACATTTAATCATTAATAAGTCAAAACTTACCTTTTTCCATTTTCCATACACCATAAATGCAAACATTAATTTTGAAGATGTTATCCAAATACCATCTTTATTAGAATTAGCAGCTATGAAATCATATGCACTCGGAGGTCGAGCAAAATGGAAAGATTATGTTGATTTGTACTTTCTATTGAAATTTCATTTCAGCTTAAAAGAAATATCTGCAAGAACAAAGGAAATCTTTGGCAGCTATTTTAATCCAAAACTTTTTCGAGAGCAGTTGTGCTATTTTGAAGATGTTGATTACAGTGAGGAAATAGAATACGTAAGTAAGGGTGTAAGCGATGATGTAATTAAGAGATTTTTAATTGACATCGCAACTGTACCATTTTAATAGACGTGAGACAGAAATATGTATAAAAACTCTATTATAAAAGCTCATTGAGCGAAAAAAACAATTAGGAGGATCAAAATGAGCAAAAGAACACCAAATGTTAACAGCATTATAATCGGTGGAAATATCGTACGGGATCCGGAAATCAAGGAAGTTGGAGACAAGAAGATCAAAGTTACCACGATAACCATAGCGAATAATCGCCCCTACCTAGACAAAGATGGAAACTGGCAGGAAGATACCACTTTTGTAGATGTGGAAGCTTGGGGCAACCAGGCAAAGAAGATCGAAGACAATGCCGAAAAGGGAAGTCCGATCCTTGTCGAAGGCAATCTCAAATTAAATCAATGGGAAAACAATGAGGGCAAAACTATTTCGAAAATACTTATCAGAGCTGATAAAATACACGTCTTGGAGCATGAGAAGAAGTAAGAAGTAAAGATTGGTAATCGGTAATAGGTTCAAGGTAAAGGGTTAAAATACTGTCTTGGATTGAAAAATCAATTTTTGGGTATATCGTTCTTTTGACTCATCGTTTATTTAAAAATGAGATCCTTTCCGTCACCGTGGTACTACGCCGTGACAGGCGTCGTGAGTTAAAACTCACTCCTCGAGGATGACAAAGAGGTGTCCTCGGGAATAAGAAATCTAATATTTAAAAGAATATCATAAATGAAACGAATTGTACATAAAACTCACAGCTTCAAAGATGCGGAAAAATGGGATATTCAACAGCAAATCAATATGACACCCCAGCAAAGAATGGAAGCTGCAAGAGAATTAAAAGATCGGATATATGGTAAAACAACTATCGATGTTAGAGAGTATCATGAAAGAAATAAGAAAAACTAATTATTCTGATGATGCTCTTGAACTGATGACATTGTTATACAAACATCAGGTTGAATATTTAATCGTTGGCGGACAGGCAGTAATTTATTATGGACATGTTCGGCTCACAGGTGATATTGATCTTTTTTATAACCAAACTGAAAAAAATGTGGAAAAAATATGTTATGCACTCCTCGAATTCTGGAACAATGATATACCTGGCATTCAGAATAAAAAAGATTTGATGGAAAAGAACGTCATCTTCCAATTCGGTATAATTCCCAATCGTATTGATCTGATCAGCAAGATCGAAGTAGTGAATTTTGCAGATGCATGGCAAAAACGAGAAATCGTAAAAATAAATACTGGTGATAAGTCAATAGTTAAATGACGTAAATTGAATTTTAACAAAGTTTGAAATCTCATCCCCCGGTGAAATATTCAGCAAGCTGATTTCACGGGGTAAACTAACCTTCTCCTAGTTGAGGAGAAGGCAATATAAGGAATGTCAAAATTCAATTACCACTTCCAATCTAAGCTTGACCTGACACTATAAATGAAACTATCGGTTTTTACAAATGAAAATTAATTTAAATAAAATTAGCGAAATTTTTTTTAATAATATTCCTGAAGCTGAATTTGCATATATTTTTGGATCTACACAAGATGGGAATGTAGGCAAAAATTCAGATATCGACATTGCATTTTATTTTTCAAAAAATATTGAAATATCTGAAAATTTAATATTAAAAATTTGTAAATGTTTCGAAAAAATCTATCCTAACCTAACCCTGGATATTTGTAATTTAAATACTGCTTCTCTGATTTTACGGTTCGAAGCTTTAAGGGGAACATTGCTATTTGTAAGAGATAATTTTAAAGATAACTTTGCAGAATTTTTTTCTCTTACAGCCCGTGAATACGAGGATGAAATGTATCGTAGAAAACTTCAGCTGAAGTATAGAGGTTATTAATGAAATATAACGGTGTAATTGAAAATAAACTTCGATTACTTGAAAATAAAATCGAAGAAATCAGGTCGTGGGATATTACTTCTTTAAATAAAATTAAAAAGAGTACTCTAATTAGGAATGCTGTTGAGCGAGCATTGCAAGTATCAATTGAAATTATGCTGGATATAGCTGAAAGAATCTTGGCTTTAGAAAATTGCAAACCCGCCATGAGTTCATCTGAAGCAATTGCAAAACTGGAAGATTTAGGCATAATAAAAGAATCTGAAAAATATGTTGATATGATAAGATTTCGTAATTTTATTGTTCATCGTTATGAATATGTTGATATTAATATTCTCTTTACTATTGTTAATAAAAAATTACATTATTTTGAATTTTTTATTGATGAAATAAGAAATGCGATTTCAATTGGTTAATTAAAAAAGAAATTAGAAATTAGAAATAAATCATGGATAATAAGAATGAAGAAGAAAGACGAAATATGACTACTCCCAAAAATTACTATGCGAATGAGCATGGATTTACAAAATTATGGGATTTAATGATATAGCTATGGATGCACAAACCCTGCTTCAAAACATTCTTTGGGATTATAAAATCCCCGCTTCCGAGTGTTATGAGGTTTTGATGGGTAAAAAAAGGAATGCAGGGCATTACGATCAATATAGTATATTTAGAAAACTCATGGAGTCCTATCCCTGGTTCATTATAATGGAAATCCTTCCAATGAACAGAATAAAAGAACTTTTGACATTAGAGGTTATCACTCTACTTCGCTCAAAGCAGCTACAGAAAAGATATGAATACATCCGCGATAAATTATCACACTTTGTATAATATTCAGGATCAGGTGATTTTTGCCCTGAGTGACCTTCTTGAGGGATTTTACCTCACAGGTGGCACCGCATTGGATCGTTTCTATCTTCATCACCGCTACAGCGAAGATCTTGATTTTTTTATCAATGATGTTGATAATTTTGGAGTAAGAGTAAATGCTATCTACAGAAAGCTCAAAAATTCTTTTCCCCTGGATGAAACACTTACCTTGCAGACTGATACATACACGCGCTTTTATTTAGCAGAACCCAACAAGCTAAAAATTGATATTGTTAATGATGTTCCCGAACACTGGGGTGTGTTTAACCATGCCATGAATATCCAAATAGATAATCCAGCAAATATACTTTCAAACAAACTTTGCTCAATAATGGGTCGAGATGAGCCCAAAGATATATTTGATATCATCATCCTGGCTGAGACCTATTCTTTTAACTGGAAAGAGGTTTTCTGTCACACGATAAAAAAACAAATAGTAAATGAAACCGATATTGCAATGAGGATAGATACATTCCCTGCGAAATCAATGATGAATAAAATATGGCTAAAATCTCCTGTTGATTTAGATGAAATTACAAATAAACTTCATATAATTGCTGATGATTTCATCTTTGCTAAAGATAATTCACTTGGAAAAGAAAAAGCTAAGCTTGAAACTGCAAGAATAAGAGTAAAAGGATAAAGATGAAAGACTTAAAGCAAAAAGCAGAAAGCAACCCAGTGAAATAAAAGACAGATTTCACGGGTCAGGGAAAGCAGAAAGCAGAAAACATGACTGAAAAATTAGAACTTGATAATCATATAAAGGAAAAGTTAAGAAGTATCCGTCTCCGTTACACTTCGCCGTGACAAGAAGATCAAAATCAAAAAGCAGAAATTAGAA
>JAUWMT010000066.1 GCA_030613025.1 Candidatus Cloacimonadota bacterium | reverse complement strand
TAGCAAACAGGAACTGAAAGAAAGAATATGCAATTATTTGAATGGAATAAATAAAATTCCCGTAAGATTTAGATGGAAATATAAAATGGATGAAATATCAATCTAATTTGTGCACCTATTTAGAGAATGAAATACTAGTGTTCTCTGTGGTGAGTGATCTTATTTATACACCTTCACGAACTCAACAAGCAATTTTATCAATGCATCAAAATCATCCAAACTGATCATGCTGTTGTGGGAATGAGCATAACGAACCGGTACGCCACACACGATCGAGGGAATGCCATGGGCTGAGGTTTGAATATGCCTGCCGTCAGTGCCGCCGCCGCGGCGAAGTGTTACCTGCAATGGGATGTCATGTTTTTTTGCCAGCTTGATAAAGAAATTCTTTAATTTTGGGTCGCCGATCATGGAAGGATCGTAAACACGCATGTGTGCACCTTTACCCACGCAGGTTTGCGGACGGAATGGAATGCCGGGAATGTCATCTGCAGGAGCTCCTTCCAGCACCACACAAATATCCGCATCAATGGTTCGAGCAAGGGTTCGTGAGCCGGAACCGCCCACTTCTTCCTGCACGCTTCCACTCAAATATACTGTGTTCGGATGTGATGTGTCATTGAGGGCTTTCCCCAACTCGATAAGTGCTGCAATGCCTGCACGGTCATCAAACGCTTTTGAGATGATCCTGCGGTTGCGCTCTTCATAATAAAAATAGGGAATGGGAATGATGGGGTCGCCGATGTTAATGCCGAAGTTCTCAAACGCATCTTTGCGGGATTTTGCTCCGATATCGATGAACATGTCAGCAATTTCAGGAGGAGTATCCTTTTTATTTCGAATAAAATGCACTGGCATAGAACCAAATATGCCGGCATGCTTTTCTCCTTTTTGTGTAATGATCTCAACCGGACTGGACAGGAGAGTGTACTTATTCCATCCGCCGATAGGGTGGAATTGTATCAAGCCGGAATCCATAACGTCAGCAACCATGAAGCCGATCTCGTCCTGATGAGCAATAAAAAGAATTTTCGGATTGTCCGCTTGCCCATTCATAGTGAAGGTGATCTGTCCGAGTCTATCCTGCTCATACGGAGCGATATCACCAAGCTGCTCTATCATAAAATCTTTGATGAAGTATTCAAATCCGGAAATGCCGGGCAAAAGGGTAAGTTCCTTGAGTAATGCTAATCTATCCATGCTGACCTCTTTTTTCGATTTCCTTTATTTGGTAAACATATTATTTTTTGGCAAATTTTCTTTCTAAAACTTTTGCATAAACTCGAGTTCAGAAGAGCACCCCAGTGAAATAAATAAAAAGATTTCACGTCCTAAAGGCTTGGTAATGAGAGCATCAAACTGGAATTGGGTAAGTCACTATGCAATATCTTTCTATTTTTTTTGACTTAAAAAAACACATTCCCATAATATTCCAAAAACCAGAAAGAGAGAGTATATGAAAAAGATCATTTTATGTGGAATGCTGATTTGTGCTACTTTTGCGATGCTACATGCCCAGCATTCAGAATCCAATCCATTTCAGGATTATTATGCTGATCCGAATATTTCGAGCTTTGAGAATGCGTTTAAGCATTATTCCACCCAGCTTGAAGAGAATGAAGATGAAGACAACGCACGTTTGATGTTGTCGTATTTATATTTGATCGAATTAGAGAGAATGCTCGAGCAGTTTGAAACTCGTGTTGATTCTCTTTCACAGAAATTTCAATTCAATTTCAGTATGCAAACCTGCTGCTCGAACTTAGAAAATATGATGAAGCAATTGAGATTTATGATGTATTGAATAAAAATTATCCGAATTGGTCCTGCCCCTGGCGGCACAAAGGAGAAGCATATTTGAAATCCGATAATCTGGTACAAGCAGAAGTTGCGTTAAAAAAATCAATTGAAGTTCGAATTGAACATTACGATGCCTATGTCATGCTTGCAGAAGTTCAGGAATTAATGGGAAAAAATGGTGAAGCCCTTGCCACTCTGGAAACCGGATTTACCTACAAAGGCAAGGATATCGAAGATCCCGATGAAGAGGTTTCAGATCCCGATGTACAGTTTCTGTATTTGAGACTACTCAAGGCAAATGATATGCAAAATGAGTATGAACAACAGAAAAAGAAGCTAGAGAAAAGTGCTCCTGAAGATGAACGATGGAGCGAAATTGATCGATGAGAAAAATTATTGCGATTTTGTTAATAATTGCTTTCTCAACATCATTACTAAGTGCCCAAGAGCCGCAGGGATATATTGAGTACAAGGAAGACAAGAAGATCGTGCGTGTGTGGGGAACACATTATGAACGCGGCTATGGGCAGGGATATTTGCTTTGCAATGAGATAATAGATATATTCTGCAATTATTTTCTTGGGTATCTTTTCGGTAATAATGCCTATTTTTACGGAGTTACTCGTGCGAATTTTGAGCAGAGTTTTGTAGTTGATGATAAGTATATCACTGAAGGAGATGGTGTTCTCGATGGCATTGTAGAAGGTGGGCAGTCCTTATATAATGATGTATTGGAACGGGATATTGATGTTACCGATCTGATGATGTGCAATTCCATTGTAGATTTTGCCGATGACAAAAATCCCTTTTCTGATAATTCATTTTGTTCTTCTCTTACAAGCTGGGGATCCAGCACAATAAATGCACCGGAACTTTTGGGCGAAAGCATCATAACCAGATTTCTTGATTGGACTCCCCATCAATCACTTTTGGACAATCATATTCTTATGGTTTCCTTTCCCTCAGAATCGGATGAGCAGAACTGGATCTCCTTTACTTTTCCCGGTTTGTTCGGCTGCCTTTCTGGGATAAATGAGAACTGTGTCGGCTCTTTTTATAATGTAGGCAACAATAATTCCAATGATCCGCTGGATACCTTTGAGCCAATATTTCTTTCTATAAGAAACGGTATTGAAGCACTGGATTATGACGGCTCCGGACAGTGCGATCCTATGGATGTGGTACAGGCAGTAAGCGACGATGTGCAGCGAACCGGCTCGATAATGAATGTGATCAGCTCGACAGAGAAGGACAGCTTTGCGCTTATTATAGAATGCAATAATGATAAGGGTGTTGCAGTTCGTGCACAGGCAGACAATACAGAAATTCCCGGCGATAACCTTGCTGCAACCAATCATTTCAGAAAATTATATGCGCCCGTCTATTGCTACAGATATGAGGGCATTGTAGATTCACTGGATCAAAGCATTTTCATCGATCCCAATCGAAGCTGGACTCTGCTTTCCGGTGCCGCAGGTATCTCTACGAATATTCAGGCAATTCAGTATATTCCATCGACAGGTGCGATCTTATGGTCGGCAAGAACAGGTAGTGTCCCTGCATATTTGCTTGGACCAACCTCCTTTACGACCGATGAACTCTTTGAATATGTTGGTATTGATGATCCTGCATTTGATCAAAATGGAGAACTTTTTATCAAAGAAATATTCCCTTATCCGGCTACAGATTTTGTGAACGTTTCATATTATTCCAAAAGTGCGAAGTATGTTTCCAGCACTGTATATGATATCAAAGGAAGAAAAATTATTCATCGGCAGTTTCAATCGTATGCAGGTGAGAATGAGTTCATTATTCATTTTTCAGATGATATTCCTTCAGGAATTTATTTTATGAGAATGGATGATAACACTGTCAGTACTACTGCTAAAATTCTTATCGTGAGGTAACAATGAAACTTCCATTTACTCCTGTTATAATTTTGCAAAATCTCTATTATATAGGCACAGCCATAGGTTTTCTCATCAAAGAGATGTTCTGGCTGCGTATCGTACTTATTATTGCAGGATTGTGCATGGTCGCACGAGGAATCATTCTGCAGGATTTTGTGATCATATTCTGGATGTCTCTGTTTGCAGTGATCAACCTTGTCCAGGTCATACGCATCCTGCTTGAGAATAAAGAAGTACATATTGATGAAGAAATTCTCGATCTCTATAAACAAATATTTTCCAATATGACCTCAAAGGAGTTCATGCTTTTCTGGAAGATGGGTGACGAGAGAAAACTTCGTAAGGATCAATATATCTGCCATGACAACGTGAAAATCGATGAGGTAATTCAGATCATTGACGGCACTGCTGTTGTAAAGAAAAATGACAAAACCGTTGCACATTTATCACGCGGTTATTTTATTGCAGAAATGCAGTATCTCATGAAGGAAAATCCCTCTGCAGATGTGATCGCAGAAACTGATGTGCGCATAATTTCATGGAAGCATGGCAAATTAGCACGTCTGAAAGAAACCTATCCAAACCTATATAATAAATTCCACTTTATACTCAGCAAAGATCTAACCTATAAATTAAAACGTTACTTATAAGAAGGACTCTATGAACTTAATATTATTTGTCATCATCGTGATTATTTCTGTTACTGTGGTTCGTATAGGTGCTATTGCATTCGAGCTCACCGGACTGGAATGGACAGTTGCGAAATTCCAGGCGCTTTCTTGCTTTACGAGTACGGGTTTTACGACCAAAGAATCCGAACTAATCGTAAAAAGCCAGCAGCGGCGGAAGATCGCTACAATACTCATGATCATCGGGCATGCAGGTCTTGTTACACTGATCGCAACTTTTGTGAACTCCCTGCGTCCCTCTCAGCTTGTTCATAAGGTTTTTGAACCAATTATTCACCTGGATAATTTGCCGACATTGTCCGTTCTAATAAATATCTTGATCATTACAATTTTTTGCTGGGCGGTTTTTACTCTCTTTTTTCACACTAAATTATCTAAAAAAATCACAAAAGTCATACAAAATTTCTTTATAAAGAAAAACTTCATCAGCCGAACATACGTGCAGGACCTTGTTATCTCTTCAGGAGGATTCGGTATTATTAACATAGAAGTAACAAAGCACAGCGAACTCTATCACATGAATTTATCTGATGTTGTGAAAAAGCATCCTGAAATGAAGATACTCGCTATTGAGCGCGGCAGAAATATCATTACAAATTTTACTGATGAGACAAGAATTCTGCTCGGTGATAATATCATCTCATACGGTAAGGTCGATGAGATAAAAAAAACCCTTCATCAGCGTCTGATCGACAAAGTGAGAGATAAGGTCAGCAATCATAACAAGAAAAAAATCAAAAAGAAAAAATGAAAAACCCTCTTTTTTAGATTCTGGTTACTAAGCCCCAGCTTGGTAACCTACAATTAAGCAGGTAAGTTGAAAATTCTGATTTTAAGTATATCGAACCACTCAAAAATAAAAGGAACCAAAAAAACTAAAACCCTAACTCGGATAAACCGAAACCAAAATGAATTCACCATCCGTCTTCATTTCATTTCAGTCTTCACTTCGTTACGCCCAGACAGGACGCCGAGGTAAGCAGAGAGCACCGAGAAAGATCGAAAAATAGGAATAATGGACAAAAGTTGGGCAAAAATTTAAATAGTATGAAGATTTGTTAATAAAGATTTCAGTCGTAGATAAAAATATTTTGTCAAAAGATGTAAGGATATTTAAATTAAGTGACTAAAATGAAAAAACTGCTTTTCTCTGTTTTCTTTCTGCTTAGTTGTCACATTCTATCTGCTCAGGGAAGCTGGATGCCTGAAAAAACATATTGGCCCCGCACACTCATAGATTCCAGCCAGGCACTTGTGCAGGAAGTTCGGGATAGAGTTACACGTGCTCCATACAGTTCATGGTATGCAAGTATCCTCACAGCTTCCGATATAAACTATTCATCCTGTAGCTGGGAGAAGCAAAAGGCACGTATCGCTCGCTGTGCAGCATTCAGATTTTTTATCGAGGGTGATACATTATACGGAGATAAGGCAAAGGATTACCTTCTTGTTGCAAACAGGGAAGATGCCGGCAGCATTACCGAAGAATACACGAACATAATCTGGGACTCCGAAATTATCTCGATGATCAGTATTGCCTATGATTTTCTGAAAGGAAATAATTATGATTTTGGGGGAAATGAGCAAGCTGTCAGGGATAGAATTCAATGGGTAACCGGCTCACTTTATCACGACGTTGTGGATGATGATTTCGGACTGCTCCATTATGCCTGGGTTGTGGGTCACGGGGAAGAGACAAATTACGGCGTGAAGCTTGCATCTGCGGTAGGAATGGCTGCCATTGTGCTCAATACGGAAACAAGCGGGAGCAATCATACAAAGCCGTCAACGTGGATCGAGTATGCTGTAACAAAGCTCTACAGGCAGTTCGGGCTTTATCTTGTTGACCAGAATGGAGGATGGGCAGAAGGGCATCATTACCTCGGCTTCAGTGCTGTGAACTTCATACCCTTTGCATTTTCTTATGAAAATTTTACTGATGGCATACCACAGGTTTTTGGAAGTACAACCTATCCACCTCCTTTGCAGCAATATAGGTTTCAGCAAAACACAGAATGGGGAGTTAAAATACGTATGCCTGACGGATCGCGTCCACCGATCGATGACAGCTTTCTGAACTCATATTATTACAGCGCTGCTTTTGCATCCTATTATGAAAACGATGTTCTGGCATGGGATTATATTCATAGCGATCAGCCCTATAATACCTGGGCATCTTCCTCGAATATCGATGTTGAGATGATCTGCCTGTACGATGACGCCTACGAGGGTGTTACAGAACCGGATTACACAAGCGCATTCTTACCCGAAGCAGGTCAGGCAGTTTTTAGGAATAATTGGGATAACGATGCGACCTATATGTGTCTAATAGGGGAACACGATATGGCGCGAACTGGAGGGCGTTCACACGAGCATCCCGACAATATGAGCTTCATCGTCCACGCACTTGGCGAGTATCTCGCAATGGATTCCGGATATATAAGCTGGAACGAGCATGACAAGGTTCGATACGCTGATAATCATAATCTGATCCTTGTGAACGGAAGCGGTCCGTCCTCTGCAGGAACCTATACGGCAAACGGCACGAATGCCTATATTCAGAATTATTATGATACCCGATTCCTTGATTATGCAGAAGTGCAGACCAATTACCAGAATGTAGATTTCACTCGATGTGCTACCTTTTTTGATAATAAATATTTCATACTCACGGATTTTATAAGCTCCTCTTCTACCAAAAGTTACGAATGGCTTCTTCATGGAAACGGAGGTGGTTCGACAGGTGGACAATTCACTTTCCTGACTGATGATTCACGAACTACGATCGGTTCGCAATATACGCAAAATAATGTCTCGCTGGATTGCTATATAAATTCCATAAATTCAATAAATTTTTCTTCTTATGATGATTATCATGATGACGGCACCTATAATGTGCCTGCAACGCATACGGTCACCAAAGCAACGAGCTCCGGCTCGAATACGATATTTTCATCCATCCTTATTCCACACGAAAGCACACAAAATCTTTCATACGAACCGCTTAATTACGGATCAACTATCGGTGGATTGGTTGCAATAGACAGCACGAAAATCCTGACGCTCGCAAAGGATTATACCTATGGTATTTCCACGCTCTTTGATTCTGTGACGCTTGTTTTTAATGCGAAGTATATCGCAATATCTAAAGAGAATGGAGCGTTCCAACCGACAAATGTTGTGCTCAAGTATGGTGATTATCTTCATTATGATGATACAATATATTTTATACGTACCGAGAACCGCTGCGACCTGGCACTGCATATTGACGAGGATTTTGCAGACGGATATGTAAGCGAGCAGGGGTGGGTGGAATTTTATACCGGCAACGAGCCGAGTTTTGTGAGTGGCACCTCTACATATAATTTTTCAAATGGTGTGCTTACACTGCAATTCGACCAAGCTTCAAATTTTTATTTGGAAGTTGATTGGTCGCTTCATCCTATCAGTATCGACTCTTTGAGCAGTACGGTTTTTTCCGCTGATGATGAACTGACAATTTTTGGTTCGGGATTTGAGCAATCAGGCAATGTGCTTTTCAATACGCTTATTGCCGATGAGCTTTTATCATGGAGTGAAACCGAGATCAAGCTCATCGTGCCGGAAGGAGTGTCTTCCGGAGAACTTACTGTGGAAAATTCGTATGGTACGAGCAATGCTATTTCATATCAAATAACAAGTTCTACCGGCGATCCTGAGGTTGCTCAGCCCATTCCAAATCATGTCATTACAGCGGGAACTACGAAATTTATTGCCGATCTGAATGTCGTTTTCTGGGACCCCAATGGAGATGCGCTGCTCTTTTCTGTGGAGTATGATTCACCTTATTTAGTTCATAATGAAGATTCACTTTCGGCAGGGAAGCTATATTTCACAGCTCAGGATAATGCTCAGGACACACTTTTTGTCACTGCAACAGCACAGGATCCGGACAGTGCAAGTGCTTCAGATCAGTTCATTGTTTTTATTCAGGATTACAATGATCCTCCCCAAATAGACACGATACCAACGCAATTTTTCAATGAAGATGACTCACTTATTATTGCATTCTCATATTTTGATTCACTTGTATTCGATCCGGATAATTCTCATGATGAGCTAACCTATTCTTTTGATGAGTATGCTCCTTTGGATATTCAGACATTACAGAATGCTTTTCATGTACATGCACCTGTGAACTGGTTCGGACAGGTCGATGCAATATTTCCGGTTTTTGATGGACAAAATCTGGCACAAGAAAACTGTGTATTTTCCGTACAATCTATAAATGACCCACCGGAAATTGCATTACCCGATTCAATTCTTTTCTTTGAAGATGACACATATATCTTTGATATGAGCACTTATATATCGGATATTGATGATTCACTTGATAACTTAGTCCTTTCATGGATCGAACCGCAATATATTCAAGTCCAACAAATTGGATGGGATGTATATCTCTCCACTAAACAACCCGATTGGAACGGGACAGATTCAGTACAATTCACAATCACCGATGATGAAATGGGAAGTGATAGTGATATCATTCAGATCCGGGTTTTAGCGCAGAATGATCCGCCCTTTGTTCTGGACACCATTCCTGATTTCACGCGGGATGAGGATTTTACAGATACTATCCAGATATATCTTAATGATCATTTCTCCGATCCTGATAATGATCCGATCACATATTCGATCTTATATGATTCAACTCAGATCGCAGCATACCTGAATAATGATTTGCTACAAATTTCTTCGTGTATAAACTGGTTTGGGGATTCGGAAATATTGGTAACTGCTGATGATGGATATCTAAGAAAAGGGAATTTATACAGAGATGCAGTACAGGACTCATTTTTTGTATATGTCCTGCCTGTAAACGATCCGCCGCAAATAGTTTTACCGGATACTTTTTCATTTTTTGAGGATGATACACTCACAGTTGCGTTTGATGATTTTGTGTCTGATATCGACAACGAACTGCGGGATCTTACTCTGTCATGGATTCAGCCGGATTTCTTAATTATTACAGCGGATGACTGGTATGTTTCCTTTACAAATGCAGTAGAAAACTGGAACGGTTTCGAATCGGTAACTTTTACTATTACGGATTCAAGTTTTGCCCAGGATAGCGATACAACAGTCGTTCATGTGTATCCTAAAAATGATCCACCCTTTGTTCTGGATACCATTCCGGATTTTACGCGGGATGAGGATTTTACAGACACGATCCAGATATATCTTAATGATCATTTCTCCGATCCTGATAATGATCCGATCACATATTCGATCTTATATGATTCAACTCAGATCGCAGCATACCTGAATAATGATTTGCTACAAATTTCTTCGTGTGTAAACTGGTTTGGGGATTCGGAAATATTGGTAACTGCTGATGATGGATATCTAAGAAAAGGGAAATTATACAAAGATGCAGTACAGGACTCATTTTTTGTGCATGTCCTGCCTGTAAACGATCCGCCACAAATAGTTTTACCGGATACTTTTTCATTTTTTGAGGATGATACACTCACAGTTGCGTTTGATGATTTTGTATCTGATATCGACAACGAACTGCGGGATCTTACTCTTTCATGGATTCAGCCGAATTTCTTAACTATTACAGCGGATGATTGGTATGTTTCCTTTACAAATGCAGTGGAAAATTGGAACGGTTTAGAATCGGTAACTTTTACTATTACGGATTCAAGTTTTGCCCAGGATAGCGATACAACAGTCGTACATGTGTATCCTCAAAATGATCCACCTTATGTGCTTCCTCAAATTGAAGATTTTACTATTCCTGAGGATACTTTATCTCCAATCAATGTTTTGCTTGATCTCTATTTTCATGATCCCGATGGGGATGAGTTGTCTTACGCTGTTGAATACGACTCGACAGAACTTTTTATTACTATGCCTACCAGTTCGGAAATAAGCATTCTACCTCAGCCCGATTGGTTTGGCACATCGACAGTTACTGTCATAGCAGACGACGGATTCTCTTATCTGAGGAATCGTCCAACAATTGCAGATACTTTTAATGTTATTGTTGAACCTATTAACGATCCTCCAATTATCAGATATTATATTCCTGATGAACTCGATATATTCCTATCGGGAGATTCCACGATTAATTTCGAGATTGCAGTCTTTGACGTTGATAATGATACTCACGATTACACCTGGACAGTAAATGATACAATTCAAAGTGCGAGTGACAGCATTTTTGTTTATCACTTCGATGAGCAAGGGATTTTTTCGGTCATGGTTGTCGCTAGTGATCAGGAGTATGAAGTTTCTGTTGAATGGCAGATCGAGGTATCATATTTTCCTGCTCAGGAAATTGACTTGCTTACGCAAAACGTGAGTGCTATCAAACCTAATCCATTTAATCCAAACAGAGATAATGAATGTGAACTTTATTTTGTTTCAAAAGAGCAAAAAAATTATTCCGTAAATATTTACAATATTTCAGGGCAGTTCATAAAAAGTATCAATTCTGAATTCATTGAGCAAAAGAGGGAAGGATTTGTGTATCAAACCAGGTGGAACGGGCGTAATGAAAATGGCTTGATGTGCACGTCGGGCTTGTATTTATTTAAAGTGAATCTCGATAATAAAACGTATATAAAAAAGATGCTGATATTGCATTAAACATTAATCGGAGGTACGATGAAAAAAGTAGTAATATGTTGTCTATTCATTATGCTAAGTGCAGCAGCGTTTCTTCATGCAGAAGCAACGTTCTATGGCTCAGCGCGTCTCGGACTGTGGTATGAGAGTACAGATAAAAACTGGAATTTATATCAAAATGGCGTGAACGCAAGCGATCTTGCTCTTAATTATGCCATGCAGACAAACAGTCGATTCGGAGCTAAAATATCTTTGAAAGGTATTGACGGCAGGGTCGAACTTGCTGTTACACCATCAAAAGTTGGACTGCGGCTTCTTTATGGTAAGATAACAAAAGGTGATAAATCGATAATTATCGGACAGGATTATTCCGGCTTTAAACCCTATGGCGAGCAGGTTTATGGAGATGATCTGAATTTTATTAATTACGGATTATTCTATGATGGTCGCCAGCCAATGGTGAAATTCAGTTGTAAGAATAAATTTAATGCAATGTTCATTATTCCCAAAGTAGTGGATGTGACTGGTTTGGGCGGTCTGAAATTTCTTTCTCCAAAGGTAAATCTGAGCTATGAATATTCTGGTAAAAAAATGTATTTCGCAACATCGGTTGGTGTGAATATCAATAAATACAACAAAAATTTCAATACAGACCAGTTGGATAAGATGATACTTTCCTATGCAGTCACCTTGACAGGTAAATATGATCTTGGCATGGTAAATTTACTTGCACAGTATGGTTATGGTGTAAATGTAGGAAACTACGGAATATGCACGATCACTCCATCTTCTGTTGTTTACGACTCGACCAATGCATCATTTGAAGACACGAAAACCTTTGGGGGATTAGTTGTTATCGGATGCAAGCTTTTCACTGCTGGTGTCAGTTATATAGAGACATGTAATTCCCTTTGGACTGATAAAGATACTGCGATGAGTGCTTTCATACAAAAGAAAGTGAACATCTGCAAAAATGTGTTCCTCGTTCCTGAAGTTGGTTTGATAAATAATATGAAAGACAATACAGGCGCAAAAGAAGGCAAGAAAATATACGCAGGTATGAAAATACAGGCGGATATATAGAGTAGATATAAACAATGTGCATGTCCTGCTAATATGAAACGATAAGAACTATTAATTTATATAATAGTTAGGTTTTATGAAAGGAATGAGATAATAATGTATAATAAAATGACATTATTTGGAAATAGAATTACGTCAAATATTATAGCCAAAATTTTCCAAAAGGCGGATGAAACAACTAGAAATGAGATGATCGAAATAGATGGGTTCAGGACAAATGAAAGAGATCGAGTATCTGTTTTATGCAGAGGAATCAGAAGAAAAGTTAATAAAAATCCATTCATTAGATCATTATCAATTAGTGCAAATGCTATTGATACTCATCAGGGGGATGCATTATTTGTATTTAGATATAAAAATGAAATTAAAGTCGGGCTTCTTGAAGCTAAATTACTTAAAATTAATGGTTCAAATTTGAATAAAAATTGGGATTACTGTAATAAGAATAGTAAAAATTCACACTTTACAAGACAGATAATAAATCAGCAACAATGGATAAATGCAATGGCTGTTTGGGATATGTTTATACCTAATTGTAAAAATGGTCAGCATTCACCACCTTTGATAAGTCGAGGATCTTCTAATATATGGGCAGATGAGATTATTAATCATTCGAAAATTAATACACCAAATTTATTATGGAATTATAATGACTTATTAAACCCACCAGGTGTTTATCAAAGTTTATATACGATTATTAAGACTATCTTAAATTGTGATAAAGGGCGTAAAGTGGAAATTACAACTAAAGGAATAGTTTCAATTAGTTCAAAAGAAAATAAGATTATGGAAATTCCTATTCCTTATACTTTACGTGGTCAAATATTTGGGGCAGTTGACAAATTTATTCAAAAAAACAAAAATATTGCTTCATATAATTACTATCGATTTGATGATATGGTTAAATTTATAGAGAACTATAAAGAAAAAAGAGAATTATCAGAAGACTTATTTGTTAAAAAAGGAAAAAATGATTATAAAGAGTTTAAGTTTTTTAAACAATTATTGGATGAAGATATAAAATAAAGCACGAAAGCAAAACAAGAGCTATACCCAATAAATGTTTCAGTGGTATATTGAGAATAAATATAAATAATGAAAATGTGTAAAATTTGAAAAGGAATTAATAAAATTGACAACAAAGGAAGGAATATTTGAAGTTTACTTTACGTAAAGTTGATTTGTTTTATAAGCTCGTTGGGCGGAAAAAATATGAAAAATTTGAAGATATTTAGTTCAGACAAAATTTATCCTACCTTTGACACCTAACCCAAAGCAAACATGCATAAACAGGGCATTTCAATTTTCAAAGTTGCGAAAATTGTCCCTACGGTTGAAATATATTTGCTCTTATTCAGCGATTAATTCTTGAATTTCTCCATATATTCTA
>JAUWMT010000001.1 GCA_030613025.1 Candidatus Cloacimonadota bacterium | reverse complement strand
TAGAATATATGGAGAAATTCAAGAATTAATCGCTGAATAAGAGCAAATATATTTCAACCGTAGGGACAATTTTCGCAACTTTGAAAATTGAAATGCCCTGTTTATGCATGTTTGCTTTGGGTTAGGTGTCAAAGGTAGGATCTATAACCTTCTTCATTGTGGCAGTTATCCTGCCAGGCAAGTTTTACTCCTGTTGCGCTGAGAGCTTGTAGTTCCAAATTAGAAGGTGCAGGAAGGAAAGGAATAAAAGCATTCTCTGTGGAATCGGAATGGCTAATGCCGCTTACTGCAAAAATTTTATAATTACATGTGTCATAAAGTGCTGTGGTATAATCGAGAAAGTGTGTGGTATCTGCGGGGACATGAGCATAATCCATCTGCCAGCCCTTTTCATCAATTTTCCGGTCAATTCTAAAATATTCCTCACCAATGCTGTTATCTTGCCAAGTTAATTTAATACTATCTTGAGCAATTTGCTCTAATTGTAAATTTGATGGTGCCGAATTTGTTGAAAACCATGCAATTGTGTCCGAGTATGCGGAATAATTTTCTTCATCATATGCTCTTATTCTGTAAGAGAGAACCGTATCTGAATTTGTGGGGATATTGTCTGCAAAGGATGTAATATTTGCAGCAACTTCACCAAAATTTTCCAGCCAGTTAAAAGTGCCCATCTTTCTATCAATGAGATATGCAGTTTCATTTGTGGAGTTGTCAACCCAGTTAATTTGTATTTTGTTGTTTTCAACGAGACTTATTTTTAGGTTCGTCGGGGGAAGGAGTTGCTCTTCCGGTGAGGTTGTTTTTTGGGTGCAGAATGTAAGTATAACTAACGAGATTATCAGTAAAAGAATCAAAATCCTTTTGCTCATAGGAAACCTCCGAGGATTTATTATTTACTTGATTGGTTAGTATATTTTGCTCTTTTGTTGTCAATCTTTTCTGGAAATTAAAGAAAGCTTTGCGAAAGTTGCATTTCTTTCGCAAAGCCTGCGAAATTGTAGCTTGAGACATGTCGGAGAGCATGTCTTAAGTTGAAAGTCAACGAATTACTTATCACAAGCTCTTCGACTTGTGACAAGACAATTCTTTTATTTTTGGAGTGCATCGAGCACCTCGATGTTGTGTAGCTCGAATTAGAAGCCGACGGAGTCGGCTACTCCAAATAGGAAATGGGCTGTCATTCCCGAGCCCCCCTGCAGGGGCGGAGTTAACGGAGACTGGATCGGGAATCCAGTATTTATTCATGGGGAAAATGATAAAAACACAGAATGTTTTTAAAATATGTAAAATATCTGGATTCCCACTCCCCACTTTCGTGAGGACAAGCTTCGTGGGAATGACAAATCGGTGATTGAGACGAACTATTCTTAATCATTCGAAAATTTTCTTATGGTTGCTTCAACTTTGCGAAAGATTCGAACTTTCGCAAAGACGGTTTCCTTGTACAAATGGAAATTCTTGACACGATCTCTGCATCCAGAACTTTTCTGAACTTATGATAAAGGATATAAAAAAAATCATCGGTATTATAATCATTAATTCACCGCCCTGTCGGTTCTGACAAAAATTCTGTCGAGCCGCGACGGGGCAACCTGTGGCGGTTTTTTTTATATCCAAAATAAATTATATGGGGTTAAACTATGTTCAAGAAGATCGATGTGAAAGCAAAACCTGCGGATTTCGAGAAGCCGATCCGTGATTACTGGAAGCAGCACAACATTCCGCAAAAAAGCGAAGATTTCCGCGAGGGTGCGCCCAAATTTGTTTTTTATGAAGGACCTCCTACTGCAAATGGTATGCCCGGCATTCATCACGCGATAAGCAGAACGCTTAAGGATGTGGTGTGCAGATATAAAACCATGCAGGGCTATCAGGTACGCAGGAAAGCCGGATGGGATACGCACGGACTGCCCGTTGAGATCGAAGTACAGAAACAGCTTGGATTTTCTGTCAAAAAAGAGATCGAGGAATACGGCATCGAGAAATTCAACAAAAAATGCCGCGAGTCTGTCTTCACTTATGAAAAAGAGTGGCGGGAAATGACAAACCTGCTCGGCTACTGGCTCGATCTGGACGACCCCTACATCACACTTTCAAATGATTACATCGAAACCGTATGGTGGATACTCAACCAATACTGGAAGAAGGATATGATCTATATTGATAACAAGATCGTGCCCTTCTGCCCGAGCTGCGGAACTCCTCTTTCCGACCACGAAGTAGCACAGGGTTATAAAGAAGTAGAAGATCCGTCAGTCTATATCCGCTTCAAAGTGAAAGATGAGAAAAACACCTATTTTCTTGCATGGACAACCACTCCGTGGACTCTTATCTCGAATGTTGCACTCGTCGTTCACCCTGATCATGATTATGTGAAAGTAAAGACCGGGGACGAATATCTCATCCTTGCAAAAGCACGATTGGGCGTGCTCAAAGAAGAATACGAAATCGTCGAAAACTATAAAGGTAAAGATCTTAAATATAAAGAATATGAGCAGCTTTTCCCATTCATTGTACCCGAAGAGAAAGCATTCTATGTCGCACTTGGTGACTATGTAACCCTCGAAGATGGTACTGGCGTAGTACATACTGCTCCTGCCTTTGGTGAGGAGGACTTTGCGATCGGCAAGGAGTATGATCTTCCCTTTATGCGTCCGGTTAACGAAGAAGGAAAATTCACAGATGAGATCACGAGTTGGGCTGGCGAGTTTGTAAAAGATGCGGATAAGGGCATCATAAAAGATCTTAATATGAGAGGAATGCTCTATTTTCGTACCCAGATGAAGCACACTTATCCATTCTGCTGGCGGTGTGACAGTCCGCTCATCTATTTTGCGCGCAGGTCGTGGTATATCAGAACAACTTCTTACAATGACAAGATGATCGAGAACAATAAAAAGATAGATTGGTATCCTCCCTACATTGGCGAAGGCAGATTTGGCGACTGGCTGGAAAACAATAGAGATTGGGCGATCAGCAGAGACCGCTTCTGGGGCACTCCGCTTAATATCTGGTTGTGTGAAAAGTGCGGGCAACAGGATTCTCCGGGCTCAATAAAAGAGCTTCAGGAAAAAGGAAAGCTTGTTGACGGCACTCCTGTTCCGGACGATATCGAACTGCACAGACCCTATGTTGATGATGTTGTATTCACATGCCCGGAATGCGGCGGCATAATGCGAAGAACTCCCGAAGTCATAGATTGCTGGTTTGATTCCGGCTCAATGCCCTTTGGTCAATGGCACTACCCTTTTGAAAATGAGGATATCTTTGATAAAGAGCTTTTCCCCGCAGATTTCATTGCAGAGGGTATTGACCAGACACGCGGATGGTTCTACACTATGCTTGCGATCTCAACCTTCATAAAGGGGAGATCTTCATATAAGAGCTGCTTAGTGAACGAGATGGTGCTGGATAAACACGGCAAAAAAATGAGCAAGTCAAAAGGAAATGCAGTTGATGTGTTCAAGATTTTGGATAAATACGGTGCTGATGCCACCCGCTGGTACTTGCTCTATGCAAGTCCTCCGTGGACACCTACCCGCTTTGATGAAGAGGGTGTGCTGGAAGTGAATAACAAATTCATTGGAACTTTGAAGAACGTGGCATCCTTCTTTGCAACCTATGGCAACATTGATAATTTTGAATATGATGAATATTCTATAAATCCGAAAGATCGTCCTGAACTTGATCGATGGATAATCTCACGCTTGAATTCAGTTATAAAAAGAGTGCGTGAATTCAACGAGAAATACGATCTAACCCGTGCTGTCCGCCTGCTGCAATCCTTCGTGATCAACGATGTTAGCAACTGGTATGTGCGCCGTATCCGAAAACGTGTTTGGGCATCCGGCATGGAGAATGACAAAGTTGCAGCATACATGACACTCTATGAAGTCCTGCTTGCGACCTCTAAATTGTGTGCTCCCTATGCACCCTATATTTCTGAGGAGATATACCGATCTCTTACGAATAAGGAAAGTGTTCATCTTGAAAACTATCCTGAGCATGACGAAGAATTAATCCTGCCTGAACTCGAAAAAGAGATGCGGTATATTATTGATATTGTGTCACTTGCGCGTGCGGCAAGAAATGAAGTACAGATCAAGATCCGCCAGCCGTTGCGAACCCTCTATGCTCCTGAAGAACTGAAAGGCGTTGTAGAACGCATGAAATCGCTAATCGTCGAAGAGATAAATATTCATGACATAGAATTTGTGAAAGACAAAACCCGCTTCATGGATTACACTATCAAGCCGGATTACAAAGTAATGGGACCCAAATACGGTAAGCACATGTCCCACATTGCTCAGGCGCTTCAGAACATGGATGCAAACCATCTTATCGATGTCTTGAACAAAGATGGCGTGTATCATCTCGATGTTGATACTAATGAGATAAAGCTCACAAAAGAGAGTCTGCAAATCGATACACAGAATAAAGAAGGTTTTGTGTACGGAGAAGATGGTGATGTTTTTGTCGCTCTCGATACCCGAATCGATGAAGAACTTCTTCTTGAAGGAAATGCCCGTGAGCTGGTAAATAAGATACAGTTCATGAGGAAAGAGCAGGATTTTGATATCATGGACAGGATAGCGATTTCTTTTTATACAGAATCTGATGAAATCAAGGAAGCCTGTGAAAAATTTGCAGATTATATTCAGAAGGAGACGTTGGCAGTTAAGCTTGCTGAAAAAGAAAAAACCGATGATATGAAAAGCTGGAACGTGAACGGAAAAGAGGTTTTCCTTCAGGTGAAGGTTATATAATAGCAAAAATTGAAATTATTGAGGGCTGGGAGCGCTTTAGGGTGCTCCCCTTTTTATTCATCAACTCGTTCCCAAAGCCCTCTTTGGGAATGCAATGTGGCACTTTCCCATTACCAAGCCAGTCTTCATTGCATTACGCCTTGGTAAACTGGGGCTTGGTAACGGAGCCTAAAATATAAGATATGAGCAAGAGGAGATTTTCTCAGCCTGCCAAGGTGTATCTGCTTGAAAAAAATTGTCATTCATCGGACTTAAGAACGACGAGAATCGCAGTATCCCTCATCAATCCTTAAGTCAAGTCTCCGCCAGGCGGATTCTTAACTCCTATGAAACTACATTCTAACTTCTTCATAATAATATTCTGGTTGCCAAGCCCCACAACCTGTGTGAAAATGCAAATTCATTGTCATTTTTTTATGTTTTCACACAGCTACCCAGCTTGGTAATCTTTTTCATTTTATTGGTAATCAATGTGTATCCAAGCAGGGGCTTGGATACAAGAGTACTGCATTATTTGTCATAGTTTCATCTTAATAGAACTATCAGCTTGCTGATAGCGGAGAACTCAAGTCTTAATTTTCTATGCGCCTGTTTTATATCTCATTCCCAAAGCCCAAATCCCTCATCTCTTTCTCAAATCTCAAATCCCTCAACTCGTTCCCAAAGCCCTCTTTGGGAATGCAATGTAGCACTTTCCCATTACCAAGCCAGTCTTCATTGCATTACGCCTTGGTAAACTGGGGCTTGGTAACGAGCCTAAAATATAAAGATTGCAAAAAAATCAAAGTTCTATTTCTATCCCAACAGGGCAGTGATCTGAACCCATGACATCAGGAAGGATAAAGGCATTTTTCAGGTTGGGGCGCAACACATGTGAAATTACAAAATAATCGATTCTCCAACCCACATTGTTTGCCCTGGCATTGAACATATAGCTCCACCATGAATAATTACCACCCTTCTGATTGAATTCACGGAAGCTATCAATAAAGCCGGCATCGATTATGCGCGTGAAATCTTCACGCTCCTCATCGGTAAAGCCGGCATTGTGATGATTGTTATTTGGATGAGCCAAGTCAATTTCTTTGTGTGCAACATTAAGGTCTCCGCAGAAAATAACCGGCTTATCACATTCCAGATTTTTCATGTATGTAAGGAAATCCTTGTCCCATACCTGCCGATATTCAAGGCGGGTGAGTCCTCTCTGAGAATTTGGCGTGTACACATTCACAAGATAAAAATTTTCATATTCCAGGGTTATGACACGTCCTTCGTTATCATGCATGATGATCCCCATATTATTAAAAGCAGCAATGGGTTTATCTCTTGTAAAGATCGCAGTGCCGGAATAGCCCTTTTTCTCTGCATAGTTCCAGTAGTAATGGTAATCTAAAAAGTTCAGCTCAACCTGACCGGCTTGAAGTTTTATTTCCTGCAAGCAGAGAATATCGGGATCTTCTTTTTGTACGAACTCATCAAAGCCCTTTTTTAGCACAGCCCGAAGCCCGTTCACATTCCACGAGATCATCTTATAGGTTTTCACTTCAGGCGAGTTTCTTTTCAAGCTCCACAATCTTTATGAAGTTTTTCGATTTATTTTTTTAGGATATATTTCTCAATTGCTAAGCGTTCCGGAGGTGTGGTCATGATAATGAGGGAAGTGTTTTTCCCGATCGTGTGGGTCTCATTCGGGCTATATATCCACCCTATCTTTGTGCGTATTGCGAGGAGAAGCGTGTTCTTAAATTGTTTTAAATTCAGGTCTTTTAGCTGTTTGCCTTCAAAGGAATCAAGAAGCGGAGTTTCTTCAATGCGCAGGTTCTTATTCGTGTCGCGAAGCATTGTATCCAGGAAAGTAACCACGGTTGGACGTATCATTTCAGAAGCCATTCTCAGCCCACCGATAAGAGAGGAAGAGACAACAGCATCAGCGCCGGCTTTCTTCATCTTCTCCGCATTCATGTTATTATGACAGCTTGCAACGACTTTAATGTTCGGGTTTATTTGGCGCGCGGAAAGACTTATGATAAGATTTTTATTATCATCATCCATTGCTGCAAAGAGTCCTTTTGCCTTTTCGATTCCCGCCTTTTTCAGTATTGTATCATCAATCGGATCGCCTTCTACATATACCTGCTCCGGAAAGCGTTCTTCCAACCGCGAGATATGATCTTCCTTTTGAGCAACAACCGCACTGTCTCTTCCGGTTGCGTATAGCTCATTTATAATATGAAGCCCAACCTGTCCCACACCGCACACAATATAATGATTTTTTAATCGTTCGATCTTTTTTTCCATCTTTCTTCTCCTGAAGGTCGCCTTAAGCTCCCCTTCGACTGTAAAAGCAGTAATTGTTGAAAGCACGTAAGTGAGAATGCCGACGCCGGTAAAGGCAATGATCATTGTAAAGATCCTGCCGAAGGGGTGTGCGGAAAGATCTATAATTTCCGAATATCCGATCGTTAAGATGGTGACCACTGTCATATACAGACAATCGAGCAGAGAGGAATCTCCGGCAATGAACCAGTACACCGCAGTCGAGCCAAGAATAATGATCAGCAGCGCAATGCCCGCGATGACGAATTTTTTTAGAAGTTTTGAAGTAATATATCCTTTCATATAAGCAAACTCACTTATGGTTAATAGCAATTGATGGGACATGGAATGTCAATAAATTGATTTCATCTTCCAATTATTTGTAGTTTGCAATGGGCAGGTTAAGAAATATAAAATGAAAAATATAAAATGGAAAGTTAAAAATATTATGGCATCATAAGATCAATAATGTGATGGATTATTTGATAGCACACCAATAGAACCGTCAAAAGAAGTCTGCCATTCCCGAGCGTGCCCAACTTGCCTGCCGAGCCGAAGTAGTACGAAGGCTGGATTGGGTATCGGGAATCCAGATTTTCTTATAGCTCTTTTAACTTTGCGAATGGAAGGCAACTTTCGCAAAACTGCAAAGACTTGAATCGCAGCGAATGTAATGAGTGTGATTCGAGGATTGACACATTCTCGCTTCATGCTTCGCCACGAAGCAAGTGTGATGTTGAAACTTAAGACTGGTCGAGCATGTCTTAAGTTGAAAGTCAGCGAATTACTTATCACAAGCTCTTCGACTTGTGACAAGGTAATTCTTTTATTTTTGGAGTGCATCGAGCACCTCGATGTTGGGTAGCACGAATTAGAAGCCGACAGAGTCGGCTACACCAAATAGAAAAAGCGTGTCATTCCCGAGCGTGCCCAACTTGCCTGCCGAGCCGAAGTAGTACGAAGGCTGGATTGGGTATCGGGAATCCGGTATTTATTCATGGGGAAAATGATAAAAATACAGAATGTTTTTAAAATATGTAAAATATCTGGATTCCCACTCCCCACTTTCGTGAGGACAAGCTTCGTGGGAATGACATTTCTGAGGTGGGGTAGTGCTGGTTACACTTAATAAGCCGAACATCTCGTTCCCAAAGCCCTCTTTGGGAACGCATATTCTTGAAATAGAGACCGTTTTCAAAAACTTGAGACATGCTATCTGCGCCGTAGTCCGGTAATAAAGGCGAGCCGGAGAGAATGTCTTAAGTTGAAGTTATATCTGCAAATTACTTATCACAAGCTCTTCGACCAGTCTTTACCCGATAAATCAGGATACGCCTCGGCAGGCTTATGACAAGATAATTCTTTTTTTTGGAGTGCATCCGCCGGTTAGTGTAGAAAGCAAATCGCTTTTCTCTATTCTACCTTCCTGCTTCCGCATATTATTTAAATCAAGTTTCGCAATAGATATTATGAGCTTACTCTAAAAAGGTTATTATTAGAAATATGTTGGAAATTTTTCAAACATTGGGAAACCGATCCCAGTTAAATGAATACAAATTTAACGGGACAAGTGAATCGGTTACAATTAGCTATCTTCCTATTAGCCACCAACTTAAGTTGGTGGCTAATGAAACAAAAAAGCATTAACCGTTTTATTTATCCCGTGAAATGCTTTTCTTTTTTATTTCACTGGGAACGGTTTCTCGATTTCTTAAATTGAACTTTTTAGAGTGGACTCATATTATAAAAGGACAAATAATTTTTTAAGTAATTTCCACTCTTGCGAAACTTCAGTTATTTAATCAAATAATTCCTCGAGGCTCTGCCCCGGGGCTTCCAATTTCTCCATCTCCATTTTGGAGAGGGCTGTGGTGAGGTAAAATAATGAAAATTCTGTTTTCAATCATTGGATTGAAATAAAATTGGCGAAATACTCCTTGGCTCTGCCACGGGGATAGTCAATTTTAAGAATTTTCTTTAATTCTTGCATATCTAAATTTTATTTTTGGTGGCATGCAAATTTGCACCATAGAATTATTGACAGGAAATACTACCCCCGGCAAATGGAGTGACGCTGCGCCCGTAGTTCAACTGGATAGAGCAACGGACTTCGGATCCGTGAGTTGGGGGTTCGACTCCCTCCGGGCGTGCCATTTTATATTATGAATAAAAAAGGTCTTTTCATCACTTTTGAAGGTATAGAAGGTTGCGGGAAAAGCACACAAGCAAAGCTTCTATCGGAAGCACTCCGCACACGCGGGTATGGTATTTTGTTTACAAGAGAGCCAGGGGGACCAAGGATTTCCGAGGAGATCCGAGCACTCCTTCTTAATAAAGAATTTACTGAGATGAACCGGCTCACCGAAGTGTTTCTCTATATGGCAAGCAGAGCCCAGCACACACTCGAATGGATCATACCGGCGCTAAAAGAAGGCAAAATTATCATAAGTGATAGATATTATGATTCCACCTATGCCTACCAGGGAGCAGCCCGTGAAATTCCTGAAAAGGAGATAGAAACCATAAATACCATAGCTACTACTGGACTAAAACCCGATGTGACTTATATTGTTGATGTCCCTGTAGAGATCGGTCTCGATCGGTTGCATAACGGAACAAAAGCAGAGGACATCGACCGTCTTGAAAGCGAAGATATTGATTTTCATAAAAGAGTGAGAACCGGCTATATCAAGCTGGCTAAGAAGGAACCCGAACGGGTAGTGATCATTGACGGGACGAAGAGCGTAGAAGAAATTCATCAGGATATAATGAAAGATATGAAAAAAAGATACAATGATTTATTAGGGGAGTAAAAAATGTTGAATGAAACGAAATCCCGATTTCTTTCGGGGAAAAAGAAACAAGTATTGATCCTTGCCGTTGTTGTTACACTTATTTTAGGATTTCAGATCGGCAGAGTTGGTTTTGCAAAAGCAGAAAGCAAGCAAGGCAGTCTGTATGATTATATGAAACTCTTTACTGATGTCATCACCAAGCTCAACCAGGTGCATGTCGAAGAGGTCGATGCCGAAGAGCTATTTGAGAGCGCCATAAACGGCATGCTGGATTCACTCGATCCTTACACAACCTTGCTTACGCCTGAGGAATTTGCAGACCTGCAGACAAGCACGAAGGGAGAATTCGGCGGACTGGGTATTCACATATCTTCGGGAGATACCGATTATATTACTGTGATCTCCGTGATCGAGGCAACTCCTGCCGATAAAGCCCATCTTATGGCTGGGGATGAGATCGTTGAAGTGGACGGTATGTCAACTGAAGGTTGGACTTCCACAAAAGCGGTAAAACATCTTCGCGGACCAAAGGGTTCTGAAGTGACCATCAAAATTAAGCGAGAAGGTATCGATGAAAACTTCGACGTAGTTATTGAGCGCGACAAGGTTAAGATGGATAGCGTTCCCTATGCATATAAAATTGGAGATATCGGTTATATCCGAATCACGAATTTTAATGCCAATACCGGCGACGACCTTCATAATGCAATGGTAGAACTTGAAAAGCAAGGCGTAAAAGGATTGCTCATAGATGTTCGATCTAACCCGGGAGGTTTGCTCAGCACTGCTATCGAGACAGTTGATCAGTTCCTTCCAAAAAACAAACTCGTTGTTGAAACAAAAGGAAGAGTTGCGACTTTTAACAGAAAATTTTACACAAAAGATAATTATGCCTTTGAAGGAATTCCGATCATTGTCATGGTGAATCAAGCAAGTGCGAGCGCAGCAGAAATATTCTCCGGCTCACTTCAGGATTGGGATAAAGCTCTCGTTGTGGGGAAAAACAGTTTTGGTAAAGGTTCTGTGCAACAGCTCTTTACCCTTCCGATGAATTATGGCTTGAAGATCACAACATCAAAATATTATATCGAGAGCGGGCGCTGTATTCATGATGATGCAAACGAGGATGCCATCAAAAAGAATGAGCGTATCGATCTGACAAAAAAGAGCATAAAAGATAAAGACTCAACTCAGGTATTTTATACAGTCAGTGGACGCGAAGTCTATGGCGGCGGTGGGATAACTCCGGACATTATTATTGAGCAGGATACATTGAATTCCTTTGAGATGGAAGTACGCAGGAATAATGTATTTTTCCCATTTGCTGTAGAATTCCTTTCCCAAGTAGATATTGATGAGAATTTCTATGTTGATGACGAACTCTTTGATGAGTTTATTGACCGTATTGTTGAAAAGGATATCGAATTTACCGATGAAGAGCTTACCGACTCCGAACCTTGGCTGAGAAATGCATTGGAATCACAGATCACCAGCAATAAATATGGACTTGAAGAAGGTAATAAAATAGCGATCAGGCATGATCCTCAACTACAGGAAGCACTGAAACTTTTTGAGCAGTACAGCTCTCTTAAAGAAATGTTTGCCCACGCAGAAGAATTAGCGCAGAAATAAAAAGCAAATCTGATAAAAACACCACAGAGAGCACAGAGAAGAGAGAAAAGCGAGGAGAGAAGAAAGAAGAATAAAAATCAATTGATTTCATAGAATATAAATCTTTTCAGGCTGGACTTCATCGTGTTTGTGGATGGATGGAGTTCAGTATGAAAGCGAGAAAAAGAATAACCAAAAAAGAGCTCACAAAACCTGTGAGCCTTTTTTTATGTAAAATGCGCTTACCCTCGTTCCCAAAGCTTTAGGACGTTAAATGCTTGCTCTGTGTAATCCACGAAGTGGTGCAAAGCAATTACACAGGGCAGGCATATTTAACTGTTCGCTCTTTTACCAAGCCGTATTCCCGATGCTCGGGATGAAGGTTGGTTTGGGAACGCCCTGGCAACCCTTAGCATTACCAAACTGGGCAGCCTGTGTGAAAATGCAAATTCATTGTCATTCTGAACGGAACGAAGTGTAGTGAAGAATCTCTAATTTCACACCATAAAGTCAGTTATGAGATTCTTCGCTAACGCTCAGAATGACAATTTATCATTTTTTAGTGTTTTCACACAGTCTGAGGGGCTTGGTAATGGGAGAGTAAAAGGGGCTTGTTAACGAGAGTAATGATTAATATGAGTTTAATAAATCATAATTGCACTCAGGTACGAGCAGGTTGAACTGATTCTCGCAGACACAAAATTAACTTGTTAATAATTTTAATTTATTTTTTATCAGTGCCTATCTGCTTCATCAGCGTTAATCTGTGTCCTATTCTTTCTTTTTTGGGAAAACAAATTTATCTGATTATCAAAATCTTTTTCGTTTCGAATGGTTTGTTCTCAATAAGAAGTTGGTACAAATAAATACCTGAGGACAGATCATTGCCTCGTGAATCTTTACCATTCCAGGAAAGCTGAATATCCTGATTTTTTTGGACAACATCATTATAAAGAGTGTTAACAAGCTGCCCCTTAATATTAAAGACATTCAACTCCATGCGTCCTTGAGAAGGGGTGGTGATATGAAGCTGAGTTGAGGATGAGCCGGAACCAAATGGGTTGGGTGCGCTTTGCATAATATCCCAAACTGGTTCCTCAACTGAAGGTTCTGCAGAGAGCAAGGAGATGTTACCCGAACCATAAAATGAATTTGTTAAATTACCAGGACCAAAGCCAGCGGCTGAAATTAGGCCGGTGCCTGTCGTTGACCAGTCTATCTCGGAATTTTGAGAAGGATCGGTAATATTCCATTCAATAGTACAAACGGATTCCCATTCATTTAATACAGGATTGTACATAGTGGTGGTGAGAGGTTCAGGACCGATTATTGAGAAGGTTAATGCTATTCCCGCAGAAGAGATTGCAATATCATATTCAGAAGTATCGAGACTGGGATGTAAGTTTGTATATGCTGGATCGTCTGAAAATCCAAGGGCATTATAACTAAATTGCAGATCACCATTCCACAACAGATCGTCATAACCGATATTCGGAACAGTAAAGGGCCATGAAGAAGTACGCTGCAGCTCAATATCCATTTTGAACACACCATTATCTGTTCTTGCGTTTGAGATTTTCAGTTCAACAGTGTTTTCATCACGAAAGGATTGGGAGAAGAGAAAAGAAGTAATACATATAAACATAAGGAAAAGTATAAATTTTTTCATAATCCAAAAAAATAATCCCGGATTCGCCGGTTGGCGAACCCGGGATTGGTTATATAGTTAATACATTATTTCACAACAATAAGTTTCTTAATATCGCTGTAATCGTCAGTTTGTAGTCTATAGAAGTAGATGCCATGACCCATATCAGATGTATCGAGTGTAGCCACACCGTTTCTTCCTTCAATCGCTTTGACAAACTCACCACGCACATTATACACACTGATCGTGGCATTCTGAGCGATCACAGTACCTTTTATCTGGTACCTGATCTGTGTTGAGTTGATAGCTGGGTTCGGGAAGTTGCCGAGCAGTTCTGTGCTGGCAATTAGATCGGGTGTGCTGTCACCGTCAATATCTCCAGGAGTGTAGCCATAAGGACCATGGAAGGAAGAAGTTCCACCAAAGTCCACCACCTCAAGCCAGTAGTAATGAGTGACATAGACATCTGCAACCACATCGCTGTAGATATAGCTTTGAGGTTCGGAAGTAGTACCGGCAGCAGTGATTAGAGAGTAGTTGATGTGTCTTCCTGCACGTGTGAGGTCTTTGATCTCAGAACGATAGATGTTGAAACCATTGACGTCTGTCTCTGTCGCAGTATCCCATCTGAGTTCGATGTTTTCATTAGCTGAACTGAAGAGTGCATTGAAGGATGAAAGCTCAACAGGAAGAGTGATGTCACCTGAACCAAAGAAGGTACTGGTAATATTACCAGGACCAAAGCCTTGTGCGGAAACAATACCGGTACCCGTCACAGACCAGTCTATTCCAGAGTTCTCATTAGGATCTGCAATATCCCATTCAACGGTACAGACAGTTTCCCATACATTGAGAACAGGACTGTACATATTAGTATTTATAGGAAAGGGACCGGTAAGAGAGAATGTCATCATCGCACCGGCGGCTGTGATTCCAACGGTGTATTCGCTAAGGCTGATTCCGGCATTAAGATTGGAGTATGTTGGAGAGCCAGCAAATCCAGCAGTATTGAAAGAGAACTGGAAGTCTGCATCTAACAGGAAATTATCATAAGCTGGGGAAGGAGGGCTGAAGTATGGCCATTCAGAAGTTCTTTTGAGTTGGATTTCCATCTTGAATTTACCGCTGTCAAGGCGAGGATTGGAGATCTGAAGATCTGCAGTGTTGTCTTTAGTATTAGGATTAGTGATATCTTCTTCAACATCATTGCCACCATCTTTGGCGCCCTGATTAGGAATAGTAGTTGCTTTTCCTCTATTGTCATAGCATGCAATAGCATCACCAATTGTAACTGAGCCGTTCATGTTGAAATCCCATATTAGATATCCTGTTTCAAATCTGTGGTCGTAGGTTGCGATCGCATCACCGATGGAGACTGTGTTATTATTGTCCACATCACCACCATAGAGACCATAATTGCCGTCACCAAAGTCAGCAAAGCCACCGCCATAGGCAGCACCAGCACCAGTAAGGTCGATGGTAGTACCCTGGCTTGCAAAGTCACCAAATGTATGAGTAACAGCACTCATGATATCAATGTGGTTTCGATGATGGATGACAAAGTAGTATTCCACATCGGTTGTATAGTAGAATGGAAGACTGCTGTTTCCGTCAACGTCAACGATAGAGCCATCATTAAGCAAGAATGCATTCGCTTCTTTTACAGTTGCACCAGTTGCAGCAAGACGAAGTTCAACATAGACCCAGTCAACTATCTGGTCGTTTGGAAGCGGAAGTGCAGTAATGACCTGTCCATCGTAAGGAGAGATTAGAGGTTTCTGTGCACCATCAGTCATAGTTCCGCCTGAATAAGGACCTTGTATGAATGTAGTGAAGCTACTGAAGTATGCAGGAAGGTTATCCTTAGGAGCGGCTGAACCGGTCTGCCATGCGGATTGAGCACCGGCATCTTTTGTAACAATTTCATTATAAGAGATATGGTTTTCATCAAATCCACCGAACTTATTGGGGTTGTACACAGAAGCCATTCTGAAGTTGTATTTTGTGTCGGAAGCTGGAGCAGGAAGAAGAGCAGTGTAGTCGTTACCGGGTAAACCATTATTATAGCATGAGATATTGGCAAGGAAGTGATAATCCGGAGCGCCACCAGCGCTAAGAGTATCGATCTCAACAACATAGTAGCTGACGCCATAAGCAGTATCTTTTACTGTCGTGTAGAAAGGATCGTCAATAGACAGGGTGTAGTCAACCAGTATCCATCCGCCATTGTCATTAGGCAGATCTGTAAAGTTAACGCCTGTAGGAGCAGCAGGATTGTTGAGCTCTAGTATCTCAATATCTGTCAGATTAGAATAGTATGTAGGAGGATTGGTGTTGTACTCCCATGCGAAGATGGTCAGATGATCTGAAGCTTCGAAAGGCAGTGATGAGATACATGCACCAGTCATTTCTTTGAATCCTTCAACAAGGAGCTGCTCTTCCGGTACGGAGAGAGCAACATGACTGCTGCTGAAGTCGGCAAGATTACCGTATGAGAAGTCTCTTATGCCAGCAGCATCTGCTGCACACACACGGAGATCAAAGTAATTATCTACATAAGGAGAGTCAGGATTGATAGAAAGCAGGAACTGAGCCATTACGATAGTGTATTCTGTGGTTAAAGCCTCATCTTGATACCATGGATAGAAATCAACATACTCAGACACTTCATCACCAGAACCGGAGCCGATACCATAATCAAACGTAAAGCTCGGTCCGTCTGCAGCACCCCAGTAGTTGTAGGTCGCATCAAGGATTGCTTTCGCACCAGTATCATCATTCTGCACACCAAAGGCGTTATCTTCAATTACGTTATAATTAATAGATACACCTGAGGCAGATTTACACAGAATACCATAGGAGTTATACTTAATTGTATTTGCGGGTGATCCATTTTTCAAAGCGCCACCAATTTGAATATTTGTGAAGGTGTCACCATCATAGCCGAGTCTTATACCCTGATCAAATCCTGCTGCAGGATCATTACCACCAATGTAGTTACCAAAGATTTCAATGTTAGACAGGTCGCCCTGAAGGTTGATACCCTGATATGCACCGGGAGTAGCCCAGCCATCAGGTTTAGGAGCCATGCTGGTCTGAATGTTATTACCATAAATATAGGATCCACCACCAGTATTATCAAGAGTAATAGCTCTCAGACACATACCCAGGAAGTAATTTTCTTCAATGTATGAATAGCCACATCCGGGATTGAGATAGATCGCTTCGTAACCCCAGTCAGAGGTTTTAAACACATTATCAGTAAAGGTGTTGTAATCAATGATCAGTGAAGTGCAACTTATATTCTTATAGGTCTGGATGGACTGTGATATATCATCGGGGTTAGCAACCACATTATTGATGAATGTATTGCAAAGGATTTCCACATCTTGTGCGCCAACCACAATACCGCTTGAGTAATAGCCCTCGACATAATCAGGAGCTTCTATTGTGAAGTACGTTATCATAGTACCAGCACCAAGAATTTCAATATTAGGAGCAGCGAGTGGCCAGAGAGTGGCATCAACAGTTGCCTGTCCCTTGATGGTTACATCTTCATAATCTTTATCATCATCATAAGGATGAATATAAAGACCAGTTTTGGAAGCAGGCACGCTGAAGTCTTCATAGAAGGTTCCTTCGTAGCAGATGATCTCGTCTGACGAGGAAGCGCCGTTGATGGCTGCCTGGATAGAGGCATAATAAGGATATGCTTTTGCTTTATCAGGAGCAATTTCAACAGGAGCAAAGAGATCGGCAGCACCATCTGGTTCCCAACCGGGACCAGAAACAATACCATTTACACCGGAATCATACCATGGAACGAAATCAACATTATCGCTTACTTCAACACCTTGTGTAGGTACATTGAATGTATTTGAATCATGATCAGGACCATCCGCGCTGCCCCACCAGTTGCCGCCGGAGCATGCATCGATCTCATAACCGGCAAGATCAACAGTGGGAGTGAGTATGCTTACTGCATCGAATCCATAAGCGCCGGGAATGGCAGCATCAAAGTAGTTTTCATTAATATAGTTAAATAGACCATAGTTCGCAGCAGTAAAGTTTCCATTCACGTCAAATCCAACACCATAGCTGTTTGTTGCACCAACATAGTTATTGGCGAAGGTGAAGTATGAAATTTCACCGGTAGGAGATTTAACTGCGTCTTCTGCCCAGAAATAGATCACACCATCGGTACTTGCAAAGGTGTTGTATGACAAGGATAAGTTATAAATGTCTTTGTCTGCCAGGTTGATCGGAATGGAGCCATCGTTCACATAGTTGTAACCGAAATACAGTCCGTCGATTTCACAACCAACAGGGCTGCCAAAACTGCCACCAACCTTGAAGGGGTTAGATATCTTGTCAGCAGGTCCATTAAATGTACAGCCACTGATCCAGGAATTTGAAACTGCGAAGTTTGGAGTAGCTCCACCAACGTACACACCTATGGAAGGACTTGTTTGAATATCAAACTGACAATCTGTAATCGTAGTGTGCTCGATAAGCTGAGAAGCAGAATTAATAGTGATAACCGTACCTGGAACGCCACTACCAGGAGTCAGTATGAATTCATCAAATGTAACATTATTACCGGTTATCACATGGGTACCAATGATCGTTACAGGAGGAGTAGCTTTATCACCACCTCCATAGATATATGCCTCGTGGTCCACAATAAGATTCTCTGTGTATGTGACTGAAACTTTAGCAGTCTTATCAGTGACCTGTACATAGAAATAGTCACCGGCTGCCGCATCTATACCAGGTTGAATAGCATCTGCGAATGCAAGATCATTCGATACTTTTGGTACCACTGCCTGGTGAGTGCGAACATATTCAGTTCCAGTATGCACGGTACTTGTGGCATACCAGGGGATGAAGATTACATCAACGGAAACGTTGTCACCAAGCGGAGTGGTATGAGGATTAAGAGGAGGAGTGTTGTCATCATTAGGACCCGTTGCATCGCCCCACCAGTTCTTGGTTGCATCGACGGAAGTTCCAGATACATTATTTAATATACCATAACCACCGATTGCAGTTTCATTGTCCGTAATACTATTATAGTAAACTTCAAGCGCGCCAGGATCGGAGCGCACATAGATGCCCCTGTGATTTTCTGTAATTTCGTTATATTTGATGGATATATCGGTAAGATCCTGGACGTCACCATTTCTTCCGACAAGGATACCATAGAAGAAGTTCTCAATTAGGTTATCTTCTATAGTTACATATTTTTGATCTCTGTTATCCCAGTCCTGAACAATAATACCATATCCGGATAGAGAGGATTGTTTGATCCCATTGTCTGCGTTCATCTTCAGGTGTTTTGTAATACCGGCATTAAGACCGTTTTTATTTAGAGGATAAGAACGGGATATGTCGTTGAAGTAGATACCAGTCCAGTCACGCTCGGTGACAATACCCTGGTAACAGTATCCATCAAAGGTGTTGTTCATAATGTCTATGTCATCGCCTTCTGCTACGGCAACGCCCTGGTGGTTTATGAAGATACCAACATAGCTACCAAGGGGTTCACCTGAGAATTCGTTATGATGAATATACAGACCGGAGATATTGCTGTCATAACCGAGCACAGCATCACGATAGGTCTGGATTATCACACCACCACCGGGATCAACTTCACCGACACCGTACATCACAAAGTTATTATAGGATATTTCAACATCTTCACCATCGATGACCATACCGCTGGAATAATAGAGATCGGCGTTGTTGGGACTTTCAATTGTGAAATCATGAATATAGGTGTCATCAGCAAGAATTTCTATGTTAGGAACAGCTAAGGGCCATGAAGTCCATGGTTCTGATGCCACACCTTTAATAGTTACATCATCATATGCCTTCCTAACGGGATCTTCATGAGGACGCAGTTCAAGACCTGTTGTGGCTGCAGGAATGATAAAGTCTTCCGTGAACGTACCTGCGATACAGGTAAGCACGTCATTAGGGATAGCCCCATCGACACCTCTCTGGATGGAGGAGTGGTAGCTAGTCTGGGTTATGTTGATCACTGGAGCAAAGAGCGTTGTTCCTCCGGCTGGTTCCCAACCTCTGCCTGCAGCAGCATCAGTTCCATCATTCCACCATGGAGCAAATTCCACACGGTCACTGACAGTTGCGCGTCCTTTTGGTGCCGCAGGAGGAGTATAGGTATTATTATCATTTTCAGGACCATTTGCGTCACCCCACCAGTTATATGAGGCATCCAGAAGACCGGTAAATTGATCAGCCATATAGACTGCACCGTAATAACCATATGCAACTCCAGACATCTCAAAAGCATTATCATAAATTTCAATGCCATCGCCAAAGTTATCGTCCACGAAAATTGGATCACCAAGTGGGGGTCCGCCTATCGCAACACCATAACTATTGGAACCTGGCACGTAGTTGTTTGAGAAATCAAAGTAGGAAAGTTTACCTGTTGGAGTAGTAGTTGAGTTATTCCAGAAGTAGATCACACCGTCAGTGTTCAAGAAGTCATTGTAACCAATATAGATATCGGTCATGTCTTTATCTACAAGATTGAAGGGAATAGAACCATAGTTGACTTCGTTATCTTCGAAATATAGACCATCAATTTCACAACCGATATTTGTTCCAAACCAACCACCTACTTTAAAGGGATTAGAGTTTTTATCTGTAGGACCATTGAATATATTATCCTCAATATAGGTGTATGTTAAAGCGTTAGGACTTGCAGAGCCACCTACATAGATACCAACATCTCCGCTTTCAGTGAGTGTGAATGTACAACCATATATATATGTTCCATCTATTGTTGCTGCTGAGGAATTCAAACGAAGGGCAACGCCAGCGAGAGGATCAAATTCAAAATAGTCAAACCAAATATTATTTCCTGTAACTTCCTGGTCACCAAGGAGCGTAACAAGTTGTTTAGAGACTTCAGCCTCAAACCAGATATCATCTTTGTCTGCAACAAAGTCTTCTGTGAAGGTACCTGCATAGCAGTAGATCCATGCCCAGCCGAATCCACCATAGGCATCGATTGCTGTCTGGATTGAAGAGAATTGTTCAGGATCATCTTTAATTACATCCTTGAATGAAAGATTCTCTTCACGAAGGGTATTTCTATCGAGCTTTGTGATAATTTCCCAGAGCTTAACAGGAGCAAAGGTTGAGCCACCCATATCAGTATTATACCAGGGGACGTAATCGACAAAATTAGATGATATGTCACCCTGTGAACCGACATTGAACGTATTATCTATATGAACTGGTCCATTTGTAGAGCCCCACCAGTTGTCTTCAGCATTTAGTGTACCGGCAACAGCGGCATTGGAGATACCATAGTTGGTGTTACCCACGATATGATTATAGTTCACAGCCCAGGTAGAGACATCATCTACTGAATCAGTAATCTCGATGCCAATCGGGTTGTTGGTAATCGTGTTGCCTGTCATCGTGAGCGTGGTCATGGTCTCTTTGAATCTGACACCAGATGTGCCGTTTGAGTCAAAGGTGTTGCCCGTCAGGGTTGTGCCACTTCCGCCATTTATACGGATACCATATGTTGTATTCAGGTTAGCAGTGTTGTTCGTAAATGTAGTGTTGCTACATCCACCACCACCTCCTGTAACCACATAGAAGCCGTATTTGGTATTAGAGTTAGCAATGTTGCTCGTGAATGCGTTGTTGTTTCCAGAGTCAATTTTGAAGCCGTAGTTGGTATTCGAGTTAGCAATATTGCTTGTGAAGGTGTTATTGTCCGAGATATACACCTCAAAGCCCTGGTAGTTTCCTGTCAGGGTATTGCCTGTCAGCGTGTTGAGGTTGCTGCCATCTCCAAGCCAGATACCATCAAAGTTGCCCGTTAGAACATTATCGAAGATATTGCAGAGTGAGACGCCGGCACCAATATATATTCCTGCTTGTCCACCACCACTTGCGCCGCTCACTGTGAATTCCGAGATGTTCACGGAATTCGTAGTTACATTAAAGACGGAGACGCCGGAATTCGCTGCGGTCACAGTAACAGTAGCGCTGCTCGCACCAACCAGAGAAAGCGATTTATTCACATTTGCATTCTCGGTGTACGTTCCAGCAACACAATTAATAGTATTGCCAGCAGTTGCTCCATCGATTGCAGTCTGGAAAGAGGAATAGTATCCCACAGTTACTTTAGTGCTACCATCATCTTCCAGAACAGGAGCAAAAGAAGTACCTGTCATATTTGTATTATACCATGGCACATAATCTACATTGTTAGATGAAGCATCACCCTGTGCGGTTACGTTGAATGTATTATCTATATGTGTAGGACCATTTGCAGAGCCCCACCAGTTGTTTTCGGCGTCAAGGATTGCCTTCACAGCAACATCGTTTTGAACACCATAGGTAGAATTATCAACAATAGCGTTTCCATTAATTACAACACCGGCTGCACCATCGCAAACTCTAACGCCAACAGAAGCATCTTTGATAGTATTTCCTGTAATTGAAATGCCGCTAAAAGTATTTGGTGAACCGGGATAACCAACGATTATATCATATTGAAAACCTTTATCTATGGGAGGAATTTTACCTGTTCCACTTCCCTGGATTACATTATTTGTATTGATGTTAATGCTCGAGATTTGAGTATCTGGTCCCCATCGGTGTAATGAAATACCTTTTCCGTAATTCCATGAAGCAAGGTTAGTTGTGGTAAATGTATTGGTCTGAATGTCCACATAGGAATGTTCAGAAGTTACAGCACGCCAAATTCTTCCATCAAAAGTATTATCTTTGATCGAAATTCTATTGGCAGAAGCATCTCCATCAGTTGGAACATTTAGATAAGCACCATAATAGCCATTCTTCAATAGTGGCTGTACGCTATCTTCCTGGAACTTGTTATCATGGATATTTAAACCTTTTATGTTAGTACCACCATTGGCAGCAGTCCAGGTCTGAATGGCAACTGGTCCTTGATCATTAACAGGAGCTATAGGTGTTCCTGTTGTACCCTTCATGTTAAATGTGTTATTATAGATTTCAATATTAGAGCCATCAAGTAGGATGCAGAATGCATAATGATCAGCATCGAGGTCTGGAGTTTCAATAGTGAAATCATGGATTTTTACACCATCAGCATTGATTTCAATTCCTGCAATGCTATTACCAATTGTGCCTGCATTTGGGAAATTAGAGTTTAGCTCGGTTTGAGTTCCTTTAAGTGTAACGACATCATATGCTTTGGCAGATCCATAAGGTTTAAGTTCAAGAGTTTTATCAATTACCAGATCCTCGTTGTATATTCCTGTTGTTCCTGCATGAACAATTACAGTTCCTGGGTCAGCAACACCAGCAATACCAGTTGTGATTGTTTTAAATGCATCCCATTGCCATATTAATCCGGGTGTAACATCTGCTTGCGAGGTCCAGGCGTGGTTGACATAAACTGTTGCGGGGTCGTAGTTTTTTACAATTACATAAGTTCCGTCAGTGCCAACATCAACAGCAGGACTTAAAGAGCCGGCATTTGCATGAACATCCCAGAAGGTTGCACTTACGGATACTAGTCCATCAAGATTACTGCCCGGGTCTGGTATTGTAAAGGAAGCAGTCCATGTCTTTTGAAGTGGGTCAACAGTTGTCGCGGTAACCGTTTCGGAATATTTCAATTCTGGAACAGTAAATGTTACCAGTGGAGCATCTGGAGGAATTGAAAGAGCTTCATCGGCAACGAAAGAAAATGTAACGACATCACCAGCTTCACCAAGGTAGGTATTACCGGCATTGTTTGATTGAATAGAATAAGCATAAAAGATCGGAGCAATACCATCATCGATATTGACTGCCGTAGATGTGTTTTGGAGATTTCCAAAATCGGTAGTGATAGGAATTCCTGAATAATTCAAGTAGTGCAATTTCAGGTCATTTTTATCAGGACCAAAATGGTAAGTGCTGAAATCGAATGACAAGCTTATGAAGTTAGTATCAACTGACGATATTTCTGCAGCTGTTACCGGAATAAGAGTTGCTCCATCCAGAATTTTGAAATCACCCAGAATGAGATCCCATTCTGCTGGAGTCCAACTAAATGTTGGATCAACCAAGTTAGAATTCAATTGAACTAAGATAGTCTCAGCATAAACAGGTTCAGTAACATCGGTTGTTTGGGTCTCAGCACCGTAAACAAGCGCCACATCCTTCGTCTGTGCAAGTGCTTGAGCTGAGAAAGCGAGCACAAAAAGTGCGATAAGTAAGATTGTAATTTTTGTTTTCATAATAAATTTCTCCTTTCATAAGAAATATATGAATTATTTTTGCTTGTTAAAGACGTTAATATAAAATGAATAAATCCCCTATCAAAGAAAGTAACGTAATTTCGGTGAATAATACCTATTTTAGAAATTTCTGTTTTTTCAGAACTTTTACTTATCATTTTCTAAAACAACTTTCAGTTTTTTGTGAATTAAAAGAATTGTCGCATCCGCCATCATAAAATAAATAATAATTTTCGATCATTACATCCTTTATTTAATTATTTTTTATTATTAATAAACTAATAACATAAAAATTAAAATATACAGATAATTCAAGTAGTCAATTTAAACAAAAGAAAATTATGCGTGTCAAGTTTTTGTAAAACACTTGCAAGCGTACCTTTAATAATTTTCATAATTATGGCAACTTTAACTCAGTTGAACTGAAAAAGATTTAACCACGAAACAACAAGAAAAAAGGAAAATATTTCACCACCAGTCTCCGTTTCACTACGCCTTGACAGGCAGAGAACACCAGTCTCCGTTTCACTTCAGTCTTCTTCCCGACTAGTCGGGACGGATACGCCCCGACAAGACGCCTTGGCAGGCAGAGAAAACGAAAAAAATCTTAATGAAAATAAAATATAAATCTGTGAAAATCCGTGAGCAATAAAAAGAGTCCATTCTAAAAAGTTAAATTTAAGAAAACAAGAAACCGTTGAAACGGTTAATGCATTTTTTTGTTTCATTAACCACCAACTTAAGTTGGTGGTTAATAGGAAGATAGCAGACTTTAACCGATTCATCGGTTTGCAAATATTTAATCATTTTCTAACATATTTCTAATCATAACCTTTTTTAGAGTAAGCTAATAAAAATATTAGGTATTTATGGCTAACTGATGCATGGCAGTAAGTGCTGTTTTCATTTTTACTTCTATTCGAGTTCCCGAGAAGTTGTTCTTTGTGATAACGAGACCCGTTTTGCCAAATGTGACAATATACACAAGCCCAACGGGTTTATCATCGGTTCCGCCATCCGGACCTGCAATGCCGGAGACAGCAATTGCATAATCACATCCCATAAGTTCCTGCACACCTAGAACCATTTCTCTGACCGTATCCTCGCTCACAGCACCGAATTTTTCAAGCGTGGATTCCTTCACTCCGAGAAGTTTCATTTTGGCTTCATTGCTGTACGACACAACGCCACCCAAAAAGTATTCTGAGCTTCCCGCATTATCAGTTATGAGACTCTGTATAAGACCACCTGTACAGGACTCTGCAGCAGATATTGTTTTTCTGGAAGCGATCATTTTTTTATGAAATAATTCTTCGATCGTATCATCATCGAATCCATAGATGTTTTTTGATGGGATTTTTTTTAGAAATTTGGTTATGATTTCTTCAATTTCCTGTTCAGAAGTTCCATAAACTCGAATGTCCACCATTCCTGATTTTGGGAGAAAGGCAATTTTGGTCTGAGCTGTCTCTTGTACATTTTGGGTGTCAGTATAAAGAGCTGATTCTGGAATTCCGATAGTTCGGATCGTTTTCTGAAAGATCGGATGTGCCGAAAAGTTTTTTTGCAAGATAGGAATAACATGCTCCACGAACATACTCTTCATCTCGGAAGGAACTCCCGGCAGTGCAAAAAAGTGCTTATTATTTGCCGAATAATACAGCCCGGGTGCAGTGCCCTTTTTGTTTGGAAGTGGAGTAAATTCTTGTGGTATTTCAGCTTGCGTTTTCACAATCTCAGGAAGGGGAGTGTCTTTCATTTCATACATTTTTTGGATTGCTTCCCATACTGATGAATCGAAATGGAGCTCTTTATTAAATAAATCGCAAATTGCGTATTTTGTCACGTCATCATGCGTGGGTCCGAGTCCACCTGTTACAATGACCACATCATAGTGCTCCCAGCAATCCTCAAGTGTTTTCATGATTATCTCTTTGTCGTCTTTAATAGTCATTGAAGATTCAAGAGGTATTCCCGCAGAAGTAAGCCGGGTTCCAATAAAGCTCTCGTTCGTGTTTATTATTTTACCAATCAATATTTCATTGCCGATTGCGACATATATGATCTTTGCCATTTTTGCTCCAAAAACCGATTATTCTTTATTGTCTAAAGTAGAACTTAACATAGTTCAAATTACTTGACATCGAGAGATTAGTCAATGATTTCTTTCATCAATAGTAATTTTCAAAAAAAAACATAAGATTAAATGCTTTCTTTGAAAGGAGCAACTATGAAAACTAAGAGAAATTTTTTCATGCTCGTTATTGTTTTTTCACTCCTGTTTGTTGTTTTCCTTCATGCACAAGACACAAAACCCCATGCAGAAATCATGAATTTGCGGGGAGAAGTTATATTAAACCATGATCACCAGCTTTCACCTGCGGTAAAAGGTTCTTTGCTTTATGACGGTGATATGATACTCACAAAAGAAAATTCTTTCGCAGTTATCAAATTTTCCGATAATGGTGCGATTTCAAAAGTTTTTTCCAACAGCACACTAACTATTAATATGAGCCAGCGCGAGCAGAGCTTCATGAAAACTCTCACACTGGATGTTGGTAGGATCTGGTCTGAAGTGACAAAAGGGAAAGGTGATTATTATATCCAAACACCAACCTCTGTTGCTGCGATCAAGGGAACCGGTTTCATGACAGATGTAGATGCGCAGACTGGCTTTACAATCTTGCAAGTCTATGAAGGAACTGTCGGTTTCAGTAACGAATTTGGCAAAATTGAAGTTCCTGCCGGCAATCAGGGGTTCTCAAACGGTATAGATCCTCCTTCATTCCAGATGATGGAAAATGTGCAGCCACCTGAATCACTTATGGAAGGTGCAATGCTCGAAGATACACAGATCGAACAACCGCAAAAGCAATACCAGCAGCAAGAAAAACCGGACGTTGAACTTCAATCACCCGAAGAGCCGAAAACAGAGACAAAGCCGGAAAAACCAAAGAGTACAAGAAAGTCCATCATACCGGGATCTGTTGGTATTGGAACAGTGACAATCGATGGAGTCACCTATACTCGTATTCGTCTAATGCCGGAAATACCTATATGGAAGTTCAAGCTTGGTCTTGATTTTGATATCCTAATTGATGGTGACGGCGGTATCAGAAAGAAGGATTGGGATAATTTTAATGCATATTTGAACAAGATCATGTATCTTGAATTTGCGAACAGGCACGACCCGCTTTATTTCCGACTTGGAGCATTCCCGAGTATGAAATTCGGGCACGGGCTAATCATGAGAGATTATACCAATATGCTGGACTATCCTGCCACGAAACAGCTTGGTGCAGAGATGGCAGTAAATACAAAAGCATTTGGGCTGGGATTCGATGTGTTTTGTCCCAATGTTGACGAGCACAATATCTTCGCAGCACGCGTGAAAGGCGCCCCTTTTGCTGCAACAGGAATTCCATTTCTGAATAATCTCGAAGTAGGAGTGACAGGCGTAACCGACCTCAACGAGCTTGGCGGCTTAAATGATGAAGACGGAGACGGCTATCCCGACACCTTTGATGATTATCCCAAAGATCCCCATTATTGGGCAGACACAGATGGTGATGGCTGGCCCGATCCTGCGAATGAGGACTCCCTGGATACAGGAAGCGGTATAATCGACCTCGATGCAGATAATAATAATGAGATCGATATTAATCAGGGCTGGAATAATCTGTATGAATATCTTAAGAATGTTTATAAATTAGGTAAGAAAGAAAGCGTCACAATTATCGGTGCTGATTACACACTTCCGCTTGTGAACACAAAACTATTCAAGCTGTATCATTATGCAGAAGCAGCCAAGATACTGGATTACGGCACAGGTGCTGTGTTCCCGGGATTTGGTGCAAAATTTCTCATCTTTGATGCTACAATGGATTATCGTTTCTTTGGTGAAGATTTCGAATCGAACTTCTTTAACTATCTCTATAATAACGAGCGTGCTTTGGTAGTCGGAGATTCTATTGTAACCAAGCGTAGTACACTAAAGGGCATCAATAAATCTCAGGGATGGCGCGGACAACTCGTTTCTCATTTCTTTAACATCATTGATATTACTGTTGCATACGAAGATATTCATGGAAAAGATTATGACATGGGAAAATCAATACTTGGTGAAGTCAGATTGAAAAAGACCTTTATTCCCGGATTGGATTATGCTTATGCTCGATATTCACAAACACAGGTAGAAAAATTCACTACATGGAAAAGCCCGAATGCAGTTATTGAAGCCCAGATCGGCTATGAGATCACGCCAGTAACCCTTCTTGTCTGGGATTACAAAGTTTATTATGTTGACCTAAACGGTGATGGCAAGATAACTGACGATGATGAAACAAAGACAACGTACAGTTTCGGAGTGCAGATAAAGTTGTAATTAAATGAAGGTTTTAATTGTAGGAAGCGGCGGCAGAGAGCATGCCATCGCATGGAAATGTGCACAAAGTCAAAAGGTCGAAAAGGTCTTTGTTGCACCGGGAAATCCCGGCATGGAAAATGTTGCCCAACTCATCCAGCTACATGATGCAGAAGAACTTATCAGGTTTGTAAAATCCGAAGGGATCCGGTTTACTATTATCGGTCCGGAACAACCCCTTGCAGAAGGACTTGCCGATGAATTCTTGAAAGCAAACCTCGCAGTGATCGGACCTTCTAAACTGGCTGCCGAAATAGAGGGCAGCAAGGTTTTTGCAAAAACATTCATGAAGAAATATCATATCCCAACTGCAGATTTCCAGATTTTTGATGAGATAGTACCTGCCTTGACCTATATCCTGAAAAAAGATTTCCCGCTTGTTATAAAAGTTGATGGGCTGGCTGCCGGCAAGGGGGTTTTCATATGTGATAATTATACAGAAGCAGAAATGATTCTCAATCATATTATAAACTACAGAATTTTCGGTGACGCGGGATCACAGATTGTGATCGAAGAATGTCTTCGGGGTGAAGAAGCTTCGCTCTTTGCTTTTACAGACGGAATAAATTTCGTATCTACGATTTTATCCCAGGATCATAAGCAGCTTCTAAATGGCGACCAGGGACCAAACACCGGCGGCATGGGAGCATACGCGCCTGCACTTTTCACAAAAGATCTAAAGAAGCAGATCGACCAAAAGGTCATTGCTCCAACCTTGAAGGGGATGCGAAAAGAACGGCGAACCTTCAAGGGAATCCTTTATGCAGGTGTTATGCTTACAGAAAAAGGTCCGCAGGTTTTGGAATTTAACTGCCGTTTGGGTGACCCGGAAACGCAAGTAATTCTTCCACTTCTTGACAATGATCTCATTAATGTGTGTGAAGCTATCCTAAATGAAAGCATCAATGAGGTTGATTTGAAGTGGAAAAATAAGAGTGCCGTGAATGTGGTCATTGCCTCAGGCGGTTACCCGAGCGCTTATGAAAAAGGATTTCCGATCAAAGGACTTGATAAGGTTTCTGATGATACATTAGTATTCTTTGCTGGAGTAAAAAAAGAGAAAGATACATTGCTCACAAACGGAGGTAGAGTGTTATCCCTGACAGCTTTGGGAAATGATCTTCGGGATGCGCAGGAAAAGGTGTATAAAGAAGTTGAAAAAGTATCCTTTACGAACAGTTATTACAGAACTGACATCGCCCAAAAGGGAATACGCAGGTTATGAGAAAAGTAGTTCTTCGATGAAGAAGGTTTTTACAGTAATTCTGTTTTGCTTTTTTGTGTCCTCATTATGGGGAACAAATAGCTTTGAAATAGAAAAAGTTACCGAAGATTATATTCAGGTTCACCTGAAGATCGACGAGTACCACATTCCTAAAACGTCAGATAAAACCACACAGAATCTGTCTTTGCCCGATTTGGAAACATTTTTCATAAATACAGAGGGTTTGCCGGAGCTGCCTTTTCTCTCAGAAAATATTGGAATTCCTACCGAAGGCAAAGTAAGTGCGAGTATTATTTCACAGCAATTCATACTTCTGTCAGGAGTTTCTATACCGATCAACCATCCATATAAAGATGAAGGTATTTTAGTTCCTGATCCTTCCCGGCAGGTTATTGATTTTCCAACAAGGGATTATTATCCGGAAAATATCGTAGAAACTCAGGCAGTTGGCTATATTGGGAATAGGTATCTTGGGTCATTTCGTATTTTTCCGATTCAATATAACCACGCACAAAAAACAGCAAAGCTCTATACCGATCTGGTAGTTCAAATTCATATTAAGGGTGATAAGACTAAGGGCTACAGCGGAAGTGCGAATTATTTAGATGGATTTGCAGATAAGATGATCGTCAATGATGAGTTCTCAAAGTACTGGCGCAAAGAGAAGGAGCCGGAATCGGCATCTTACAAAAGGCAGAACGAGACGGAAATATCGCAATTCAAGTTCATGATCGATGAAGAAGGAATATACAAGATCACTTATGATTTTCTCAAGGATACTTTGCAGACCTGGATAGATTCTCTCGAAACCGAGTATGATGTACTTCTTCAAATTGATGAGATCAATCCGAAATATTTGCAGCTTCATAACCTGGGAGAGCAGGTTCCAATTTATTTTTATGGTCAGGACGATGAATCCTTTGATGAGGGAGATTATTTTGAATTCTACGCAGACATCCACCATGGAGAGGACTGTTTTTATAACCCCTTTTCCTGGGAAAATGTATATTTCTTGAGCTATGATGAAGGAACACTCGGCACACGCCTTGCAATCGAGGATGGCGGTTTGTACGAAACGGACCCATATAGTTATCGAAAAATATATAATTTTGATACGAATGTCCATTTCGAAAATCAAAGTATATACTCGAAATTGAGTCAGGTCACGCAGGTTCGGGAAGATCTGTGGTTCTGGCAGCAGATCAGCGCGCCAAATATGACGAATTTTACGATCAAGCTTTACAATCCCCTTCAAAGCAATGCGAGAAGCGCTGACGTAAAAATTTGTTTCTTTGGCGAAACCTATGCAAGTGATGAAAATACAGGCGAGCATCATGCGTTGTCATACATAAATTCTTCACAGATCGGCTCGGAGTACTGGTACGGGCAGGATGAAAAGGTCATGACCGGCACGATGAGCAATGATAGGCTGAATAATGGGAGTAACCAAATTTATATTTCCCTTCCCGGCGATACCGAAGCCTCCTACGATCGAATTCTTTTGGATTATATTGATATCAATTATTGGCGCGATTGTATTGCTCACGAGGATATGCTGGAATTCAACAAACCCACCTCCTTTTCACCCGGCTTGATGCAATTCGAGATCAATGAATTTACAGTTCCTCATATAGATGTATATAAAATTGGAGTAAGCAAGTTTGAAAATCTGAGTATTGAGTCCGGACTACCTGAAGGGGGCGCTCCTTATTTACTTATATTTCAAGATCAGGTTTTGGATAACAACACCAAGTATATAGCAGTAAGTAATTCACAAAAACTGATCCCGAAAGAAGTGCTTCCGGATTATCCAAGCAATATCAGAAATCCTGGTGAACAGGCAGATTATATCGTGATATCCAAGCGAGAATTTCTCGAAGAGGACATTTTGTATGATTTTGCTGCACATTGGTATGATGAAAAAGGATTAATCGTCAAAACCGTTTCCACAGAAGCAATTTACGATGAATTTAATTATGGACTTTGCTCCGATCAGGCGGTCAAAGATCTCATTTCCTACGCATATAATAATTGGCAGGAACCGGCTCCACAATATGTTCTTCTGCTCGGTGATGGCTGCTATGACGAGAGACCAAGTTCACCCAGAAAAGAATACAGTATTGTACCCACCCATATGAGCTGGTCTTACCATGTAGGAGCGACAGTTGATGATAACTGGTTTGTGGCAATAGTTGGAGATGACGAGCTTCCGGACCTTGCAATAGGCAGAATCCCGATCTGGGAAACAGAGCAGATACTCCCAGTTTTTGCGAAAACGATCCAGTATAATACACAACCGAATTTCAATGATAACTGGCGAAATCACCTGATGCTCATTGCCGGTGGCTCGGGAGTATTTGAAGATCAGAGTCAACGCTTGAACAAGAATTACATTCCCAAAAGTTTTCGTGTTTCACGCATTTATGCACAGGCAGATCACGATGATCCATACTGGGGCAGCACAACGGATATTCAAGATTATATCGATGACGGAACGGCTTTCATTCAATTTATGGGTCACGGCGGGGGACAGGTCTGGTCTGATCTTAATCTTATGAATTTGGGAAATATCTCAACGCTTTTTAATGATAACTATCCGATAATCAGCAGCTTGACCTGTTATACTTCTAACTTTGAATATCCGGGCATAAGTTGCCTTGCGGAAGCTTTTGTGCTGGAAGCCGGCAAAGGAGCAATTGGTTTCTTCGGAGGGGCAGGCAAGGGATTTCTCTATAAGGACGAATATCTTGGCGCATTCTTCCTGCAGAGCATTTTTACGTATGATGAGAGAAATATTGCGACAATATGCAATATCGCAAAAACTGAATATGCACTCAAATACTGGGATACCGCTCGTCTTGTATTTTTGCGCTCATTCAATTATATGGGTGACCCTGCAATCGATATTGTACTGCCCGTTCAAGAGCTTGAGACAACTCTTGACAGCTATCAATTCATAAAAGGTGATACTGTTTCTGTATTTATTGATAATGAAGGTTCAACGCTCAATAGAATTTCATATTATGTTACCGATGAAGAAGATCTAATTCGAAATCCTTATAATCCGGAAGAGTTTGTTCAGGTCGAACTGAATAATATTGAGAGAGAATCCTATACTCCATCGGGTTACGAATATGTAATTGACACTCTGGAAACTTCATCCGAGTTTACGCGTATAGTAAGAACCTACGGCTATGATTCTTATTCGGATTATGTTGGATATACTGAGTTCAGCGTTGGAAAAGCAGCAGTGTTTCATATGCAGTCAATACCGGAAATACCTGCAATTGGAGATTCTGTTTTCATTTCATCAAAGGCGTATGATAAAGCCGGGATTGATTCCGTCAATTGTATATGGTGGAAATATAACTCACCTCAATATCAATATAATTCTCCTATGAATAAATCCGAGGGAGACACTCTTGGATATATAACAATTGAGCCAGTAGGGGTATTTGATACTGAAACAACCATTGAATATTATATCGAGGTGCATACTTCTGATGGGGGAACCACAATTTCAAACGAAGTATCATTTGAGATATCAGGTCCAGATATTTCTATAGAAACATACAATATGAATTTTGCTGCTACGGGAACAGTTTTTGAAATAGAACTTTTAAATATAGGAAAGTTACCAACACCTCCAACGAAAGTCATTCTCAAGAACGGCTCAACAATTCTTGACTCAACGACTACCAGTGCGATCGGGGCTCTTGACAGGGGAAAGATTTCCTTTAACTGCACTTTACCTCCATCTCAGTATAACTTAACTGTTTATGCCAATCCTGACACATCCTATCTCGAACTCAATTATTATAATAATTATTCCACAAAAAGCTTTGAAATAAATACCTTTACCGTTCCCCATAATACTGCTCTTGTTCATGCAAGTCTTGATTCAAATCTTGTTGCATCTTTTGCTTCTGGCGTAGTCGATCAGGATGCAATGTTTTACATTCAACCGGCAGTTTTGGATACCACAAATCTTCTTCCTGATATAGAAGCGATCCCGTTATTGTCCGGTACTCTCATGAGTTATAAAATCGCACCATTTGATTCATCCTGTTTGGCGCAACAGGAAACCTTTAAAAAGGACATCTCATTATTATTCAATTATACAATTATTGATATTGCTATACAGGAGCTCGCAAAGCATGGCAATTTCAAGCTGTATAGATACAATGATAATACTAAATGCTGGTTCATGATCGGTGGCGATACCAACCTTCAGGATAAAAATGTAGCTTATGCTTATATATCAAAGCCAGGCGTTTATAGCTTGTTCAATAATAATGATACAACCGTACCATCTATTGATGTTAATGTAGAAGGGCAGGAGTTTACCAACGGTGGCTATGTCGATAACAATGCACAGTTCTCATTTATTATTCAGGATAAAAATGGCATTAATATAGAAAAGATAAGAATATTCCTGAACGGTGAAACCGTAACTAATTATACCTTATCAACCAATACTATAACATCAATACCTGTAAAATATCAAATCGATGTTGATGCCGGTTCTTATACACTGATTATTTCCGCAACTGATGTGAATGGAAATTATCATGAGAAGGTTGTGAACTTCACAGTTCAAAAAGAATTTAATATCATAAATATGGGGAACTATCCGAATCCAATTTCCCTTGAAACAACTGATCCAAACAACGAAGGAAGAACCCGATTCACTTACACCCTCACCGACGATGCTGATGTAGTAAAGATCGAGATATACACAGTTTCAGGGCGATTGGTGAATGTGATCAAAGACATGCGAACAACTGTTGGCTACCACGAATATCCACATGAGTTTAGAGGGTGGGAGTGCGTTGATCGCGACGGGCGCAAACTTGCAAACGGTGTGTACTTCTATAAAATAATTGCCCAAAAGGGAAGTAAAAGAATAGAGAAGATCAAAAAGATGGCGATTCTGCGATGATGAAAAAAACTGTAATACTTATTCTGCTTATTTTGTTACCGTTGTCCTTGTATGCCGGACGATATGCAGGCGATTTCATTCTGCTCGGAAGCGGCGTCCGACCTCTTGGAATGGGTGGTGCATTCTCCGCAGTTGCAGATAATGGAAGTGCGATTTATTGGAATGCTTCGGGAATTGCCCAAATTACGGATATTGAAGCAGAATTCATGCATGCCTTCCTTTTTGATAATCTCGCTTCATATGATTTCTTCTCATTTTGCATTCCCCTGCCAGCGAGTACCACGATCGGCATCAGCTTTACACAGCTTTCTGTTGATAATATTCCATTGTATGATGAGGACTGGATCAAGAATTCAAACGTATTTCTTCGTTCATCAAATGTAGATTTACAGCTTACCGGTATTCCTGATGGGTATTTTTCAAGCTCGGACCAATTATTTGAATTTGCTTTTGCAAAGAATTTTTCGCGAATTGTAAATCTCGGATGGGAACTATTCGATCTGCCGATTGATTATTATATTGGCGGCGTATTCAAATATATCAAACGTGATGTATATGAAAACATGGGTACAGGAATGGGCGGAGATATATCCTTCATGGTGCGCAGTGACCTTGGAATGCTGACCGATCTTCCATGGCTTGGTAAGATAAAAATTGCCTTTAATCTTCAAGATATTGGAGGAACGAAGATCACCTGGGATACCCGCTCTAAGCACGTTGACGAGATCATTACAACACCAAGGTTTGGGTTAGCTCTTGAGCAACCGATGTCTTTCATCAATTCCAGAATGATACTCGCATTTGACTGGAGCGATGTCTATGAGTATTCAAAAAATCTCGGGGTGGAATTTACTTACAAGAATATATTGTCAGTCCGGTCAGGTTTATATGAAGAGCATTTTACTGCAGGGTTGGGATTTCGATATCGACAGTTCATGATAAATTATGCGCTTGTCACGCATACGAATTTGGGAAATTCACACAGGATTGGAATAATAGCAAATTTCTAAATTACTTGGCTCTTTGAAGAATTAAGTGGGTAAGTTTAAAATGAATATCCAATATCCGACCAGCCGTCGCTTAGGCTATGGCTCGGCAGGCACGGAATATCCAATGATGAGGGAATTCCTTCTTGTTCCTCCCGAAAGCATTCGGGACATTTGGGAACACAATTGTTAAAGAAAAAGAATCAAAGAAAAACTTTTCAGAAAATAACATTCCCAAATATAATTTGTAAACGAGCATTCCTGTGAAACGGTAGTAGCTTTCCACACCTAAAGGTGTTGGTTATTGATTTTTAAAAAAAATATTTCTCATTTTTCCTTTGCGTTCTTTGCGTCTTTGCGAGAATCTTTATTTTCACGACAACTTGTTGGTAAGTTTCATTTTTTAAGTGCCTAATTTCTAATTACAAATAGATATTAGTCTTAAGACTACAAGTATTTGATGATATCTTCAGGTTTCTTGATTGGAATTACTTTATCTATATTATGAGTTTGATAACCAAGGACGGTTTTACCAAAATCAAGGCAATATGCAATTTCGGAAAGAGTTCCATATTTGCCATCGATAGCAACTGCAATATCGCAGGTTCTCGCAATAATTGCATTCCGTGCAGTTGATAAGCCAGTAATAATAGGTATGGAAATATAGGGATTAGCATCCTTTTTCTCAAAACCGGGAAGAATTCCAATAGTCATTCCTTCGTTTTCGTATGCACCTTTTGCAGCAGCTTCCATAACTCCGCCAAGCCCACCGCAAATCATAATGCAGCTATGGACAGCAATGAGTTTTCCAACCTGATACGCAAAATCATAGAAATGCTTATCAGCTTCACTCCCACCGATAACTGCGATTATTTTTTGTTTCATCTTATACAAATAAAATGGCAACTAAGAAGGAAGTTGCCAGTGAAATAAAAACAGGCCAAAATAATTTTTTGTAAAAACCCTTGAGACTGGACCCGAAAAATTCAATTGATACCGACACACATGGATGTATAGGAGAAACGATATAACCCATATATGTAGAGAAGAACATAATTGCAAAAAGCAGGTAGGACATAGCATCAGTGCCGAAGCGAGAATAAAATATTGGGAGAGCGATAGCAAAAGGCATCTGAACTCGTCCAGTTACAAAACCGAGGAATGCAGCGATCACAACAATAGTAAAGCTCTTTGAGATAGCTATCTCCGCAATTATCGCAGAAATATTCGACGCCTTAAAAATGTTTAGAAAAAGGAACATTCCGATAATGATAAGGAAGTATTTGAGCGGTTTCATTTTTTTGATAACTGAAATCAGATCGAGAGGTTTCATCTTTCCAAAAAGCAGAGCCAGGACAAGACTGACAGAAACACCGATAATAAGAGGAATTTCTGTAAGAATATCAGGAAAAAGGGTCATCAAGAGAAGATGGGTAAGCGGAGCTGCTATAATAATCCAGATTGGTATAAAGAGAGCTTTATAATTAAGATGTTTTTGTGTGGGAAGATTGCCTTTGATCCCTTTCAATAAAAATATAAAACCGAGAACTATCATAAGAAGAAAGCCGGGTATCAAATACAATAGGGCTTTGTATAAATATAAGCCAGCCATCTTACTTGTAACAAGCAGTGCGCCGAGCGGGTAGATCAGTATCAAAGCATGGCGGAACCATACATTGATCGCAGTATATTGCTTGTCGGAAATATCGTCACCCGCTCTAAGAACGAGAGGAGCAGAAAGAAGTGCACCGCCGGGCATAGGCAGCATTCCCAGAAATGCAGGTCCAAAAATCAGAAATAGCTTGCGTTTCAGCCGTAGATTTTTGAACAATCCCTCCATTAAACCAGATTCTTCCAACACACCCCCGATGAGGGATATAACGCTAACTGCAATACCCAGTAATAGTATTGAAGGGTTTAGAATAGTGCCTTTGATCTGCTGAAAGATAACAACAGGTTTGAGATTGATAAAACCTAATATCAGTGCACCGATTATGAAGCCGAGCCACAGGTTCTTTCTCGCGATAAGTATCATAATAGCCAGCGAAAAGAAGAAACCAATCCAGATAAGCAGAATTGGCATACTATACCTTTGCTCTGAAGAACAGTCCACGAGGTCTTTTCACTGCTTCGATCATATCTTTTTCATGTAAGGCATCAAGATATTTGTTCAGTTCAGCAAGATGAATATCCAGAATTTCGGAAAGGTCATCCGCAGTACAGGGTCGCCGTGAGATGGTTGCAAGAATTGCATCTTCGATTTTAAAATTATAGGATTTAACCGTCTCTCTTTTTTGGTAGTTACTAATTGTGACAATTGGTAAATCCGTAAATCTGTTCTTAATCTTAATGAGAATTTCTTCATCAGCAGGAACGACCCAATTTTCTGTGCCGGGTCTGTCAAGAGAGTTCAACTGGATCAGATCAGGATTGATTTTCCTCAGGACAGCATACAATTTTTCAATTTCTTCATCTGTGTCATTAATATCGGGTATGATAAATATTTCGAGCCAAATTTTTCCTGGAAACTCCTCGCGGAAGCTAATAAGTCCTTGAATGACATCAACTGCTCTAATCCCCTTAACAGGTCTGTTTATTTTTTGAAAGATACTCTCAGAAACAGCATCTAAAGAAGGCATTATCACATCTGCAAGTAATAATTCTTTGCGAACTTCAGGATCGGAAAAAAGAGAACTGTTTGTGAGCACTGCGATCTTATATTGCGGAAATTTCTTTTTAAGAAATGAGATTATTCTTCCTATTCCAATATTCAGCGTTGGCTCACCCGAACCTGAGAAGGTAATATAATCAAGTGTTGGATTGTTTGAGAGAAAGGAATCGAGTTCTGAAATAATTTCATCAACTGGAATATATTCCTTCCGTGCTGCTGTAAGGTTTGTTGTTGCTCCACATTCGCAGTACACACAATCAAAGGAGCAGGTTTTATAGGGAATAGGATCGATACCAAGCGATAAGCCGAGCCGGCGTGATGGAACTGGTCCAAAGAGATGTTTATATTTCATGTTAAAACAAAAAAAGTAATCTTATTTCAACCGTAGAAATTTTATTATTCATAGCAAAAAAATGGGTGTGCACCGCACATTGAAATTCTATTCTGAAAGGCACTATGTAGTTAGCTCAAGCCAAGATTACTAACGGCACATCAGACGAACTGCTTATTGCTGCTACCTTCCGGTCCTGACAAGATTCGCAGAGCCCGATTGCGTTAGACTTGACTCTCAACACCACTTGCATAACAAACAGACAGACATCAAATCTCGCAGATTGGAATTCAGCCCTGCTATAGCGGATTGCAGGTTACAGGACACCGCTGGCTTCCCGCCTAGCACACCCTATTCAAACTTTATTATTTTTTATTGATTATAATTTCTTTTGAACGTGCTTGAGTTTTTTTTCGGATTGAAAGCTGCTCCATCACAGAAAGTATATTATATGTAAACCAGTAAAGAACAAGTCCTGCAGGTAAAGATTTGAAAATGAAAACGAAGAAAACAGGCATGCCATACATCATGAGTTTCTGGGTTTTGAGCTGTGCAAGTTGCTTTTCATCCATATTAGGAGTTGGTTGCTGGGTCATCAACTTTTGCTGAAAGAACATGGTGATACCCATGAGAATAGGCAAAATATAATAGGGATCCGGAATGGAAAGATCCTTCAGCCAGAAGATAAAGCCAGCATGACGAAGCTCGATAGTGGATTGGAGGACAGGATATAAAGCAAAAAGAAATGGGAACTGAATGAGCAGTGGCAAGCAACCACCTAACGGACTGACTCCATGCTCTTTATAAAGCTTCATGGTTTCCTTCTGAAGCTTCTGGGGGTTCCCTTTATGCTGTGCTTGCAGTTCTTTTAAGTACGGCTGTACTTGTTGCATTTTTTGCGCAGAGGTGAAGCTTTTATGAGTTAAAGGGTAAAATACGAATTTGATGATGGTCGAGAGAATAATGATCGCAATACCGTAATTTGGAATGAGGGAGTAAATGAATTTTAATAGTTTAAGGATCAATTTACTGATAGGACGAAGCGGCTTCCAGCCAAAATTCATTGTTTCTTCCAGCCCAATGTTAAAAGCACGCAAGCGGTCATAATCAACCGGTCCGCAATAAAATTGGAATGAATGATCAATAGAATTTCTTCCTACTTCGATTTTTAAATTTTCCATAATTGCATTATTATCTGCAGAAGCATATATCTCTCGTAGTTTTACTGTTCGCTCAGGAATTGTTGCAACCATGAAATATTTTGATTTAAGCGCAGTCCAGGTTATATTCCCGTATTGAAAAGCACCTGAGGATGCTTTTTTCAATGTGACCTTATCGAGCTTATTGTCAACAAAGGATACTACATCAATATAGGTCTTGTAACGCTTATCACCTTTTTGATCATAGTAGATACCCGCATCGAGCTGAATATCATAAGCATCAATAAAACCTATTTCATCTGCTTTTATGGCAATATTCAACGTATAACTATTATCGAGGGAATACTGCTTTTCAAAAATTCTTTTTCCGTCTTTTTCTATAAAGAAAGTAGCAGTTAACTCATCATAAGTGCATTTAAGGTTCTGTTTTCTGAAATCGATAGTATCGCTGCTCGTATAAAACACGGTATTGAACATGCCCTTTTCTTTGATAAAGAGATTCACCGCACTTTCGCGAGTTTCATTTATTATATTTTTTAAAACAACCTGTTTAATGTTGCCACCACGATTTGTAAGAATTATTTTTACATCCTCATTCTCAAGGATTATTGCATCATTTAACGGTATGTCGGATTGCAGCCCAAATGGAGTAGCATCAACCACGATCTCTTTTTCGTCTTGAGATACATAGGGTTTTGGTGGTTTTACAACCTGCTCAGAACTTTTTGTAGGGGATTGCTGTGTTTGAGGTTGTGCTGGTTGTTTCCACATAAATTTGCTGCTCAAATAAAATACGACGAATATCAAGATGAGGGCAATAATTGTTTTTTTATCCATAAATTTTATTTATCCTTTAAAGTAGTGGATCATATCCTCCCCTTGACCATGGATTGCACCTAAGTATGCGCCAGGAAGATAAGTACATCGCTTTTAAAAAACCATATTTATGAAATGCATTCTTGGCATAAGCGGAACATGATGGATAAAAGCGGCATGTGTCAGGGAAAATTGGCGAGATAATTTTCTGATAAACTGTTATCAAAAGTATGAAAAAACTATTTATGATTTTATTCACGTTCTTCAAGAACTTTTTCAAGTTCGTTATATATATTGTCACGACCGAATTCATAAATACCATGTTTAGTTATTACGAGATAGTCATAATTTATACGAAACAAATCACTATGAATATGAGCAAAGTTCTTAATCCAGCGCTTAATCTTATTTCTTTTCACGGCATTTGCAATTTTTTTTGAAACAATAACGGCAAGACCGAAATCATTGCCCTTATTGATAGCACATGAAACAATGTCAAAATATGGAGCACGTTTACGTTTACCATGTTTCTTTAATGCATCAAATTCTGCCTGAGAAGTAATTCTCTTCACGCTTCATTATATAGAAAGTCTTTTACGACGTTTTGCACGGCGGCGTTTTAATATCGCCCGACCATCTTTGGTTTTCATTCTTTTACGAAAACCATGAGAACTTTTTTTCGGTTTATTATGCGGCTGAAACGTTCTTTTCACAGCTAAACCTCCAGATGTACTTTAGAATGTGCAATTCTGAGAGCCCTGATTTGGTGTCAAGTTTTTGACGTCTTAGAATTACAAGTATTTAGTAATGTAAGAAATATTTATAAATCGTAAAATTCTTTTCTTCTATCCTCGAACAGGTGATTTTTTTCTGTGATCATTTTATTTCTTGCAATTTCAGGATCAATGTCAACTGACATGAGCACTTCTTCAGTTTGATCTGCTTGAACCATAATATTTCCCTGAGGATCAGTTATCTGGCTCATTCCCGTGAAAGTAAGTGTTTGATCCCTATTTCTTTCAGACCCGATCCGATTACTGGTTATGGTATATACATGATTTTCTATTGATCGAGTGACCATAGCTTTTTGGCAGAAAGGTAAAACGAGATTAGCAGAATGACACAATATGTCCGCACCCATAACTGACAGCGTGCGTGCAGATTCCGGAAATATCCAGTCAAAACATACCATAAGCCCAAGAGCTGCATTCTTATATTTTGCCACTTTAAAACCCGTATTTCCGGGAGCGAAAATATCCTTCTCGTTCAGAAATAGATGGGTTTTACGATAGATTGTCTGATTCCCAAAAGGGTCAACAAGAATTTGAGAATTATAGAACAGCTCTCCATCTTTTTCAAGAAATCCAGCAACAAGAGCGGTCCCTTCACATTCAGCAATATGTTTGAAAAATTCAGGAATTCTGCCGTTACCTGTTGATGAAAGGGGGTCCATTTCTTCTTTGGATTCGTATGAATAACCACTTGTGCAAAGCTCGGGAAGAACGACAAGATCGGTGTTGCAATTCTGCAACATCAAGGATATTTTATCGAGGTTCTGTTTCTCGTGAAACAGTTCGGGATAGAATTGAAGAAATCCTACTCGCATAATATTATCCGCTGATCGAAAGATCTTCAACTAGAATTGAAGGAGCTCCAATTGCAGAGAGCTTAAATTTTAGATCAGCAGCAATACCAACGATTTGCTTCATTAGTTGGAGGAAATTTCCAGAAACAGTAAAGTTGTGAATAGGATATTTCCTTTGCCCGTTTTCGCAATAAAAACCCTGAGCACCCATTGAAAAATCTCCGGATATTGTATTGCATCCGCTGTGCATGCCTGACAATTGGACGATTTCAAGGCATTTTGGAAATTTAGAATAAAGGTCGTTCTTGGAAGATAAACCTGGCTTAATGTACAAATTCGAAGGTGAAATATTTATTGTACTTTTATATGATCGGCTTGCATTACCGGTTGAATTTGTGTCGTCCTTCAGAGCGGTAATTGTGTTATGAAGAAAAGACTGCAGCACACCATCAGAAATCAGTTCAGTTTTTTGAGAAGGATAGCCCTCATCATCGAAAGGACGAGTATTATAACCATTATTGAGCAGTGCATCATCAATGATATTTACGATGGAGTGAGTAATATTGTTGCCGAGTTGCCCCTTCAGAAGCGATTGACCTTCCTGAACGATTTTTGCTGAAAATATTCTCCAGAAAGTGCTCAATAAAGTAGCTGCCATTTCGTTGTTAAAAAGGATAGGATAGTTACCGGACTTAATCTCTCTGGCGCCTAATAATTCAAGTGCTTTTTGGGCTGCTTCATTGCTTATATTCTGAGGTTTGATATCATTAAAATCGCGAGATAGAGCTTCGAAGTAGCCAGACTTTGTTTCCTCTCCTTCTTTTGCAAGACAAAAAGAAAAACCATAGCATGCATTTGTGGAATATTCTTTGTTCAAACCGCTTGAGTTTGCAATTTTAAAAAAAGATTCATTATCGCCAATAAGCGCATGAGGTACATTGACTATTCTTTTGTCATAATCGAGTGCAATTTTTTCAAGCTCCTTTGCCTTCTTGATCTTATCCTCAACTGGAATTCCTAAAAGGTCTTTATTGTAAATGTCGAGATCTTCATTGATCGAAGGATAGTTTTCGAGAACAACTTTTTCTTTAAAATCAACGATTTTTGCATTTTTAATTGCATTGAGAAGTGCTGATTCTAACGATTCTCGATCTAGTTTTTCTGTGTATGAATAGCCGGTAATATCATCAAGAACAACTCTAATTCCAAGTCCGATCGAATCTGAATAATTAAAGCTGTCAATATCCCGCCTGAAGATCTTTACAGAAAATGCTTTAGATTTCGAAAGATACACATCATAATGCTGTATGCCATGCTTTTTGGCAAGTTCTTGTATGTGCTGAAATTCTTTTTCAAACATTACTTCTCCTACATATAATATTTTTACTACACGTCTTCACTACGTTACACCGTTGCAGGCGAAAAGCACCCCAGTCGAATAAAAAACAAATCCAACAGGGTAGGCTAAAAACACGAAAACGGGTTTTAAGAGAACATATTTTTTAAACGTTATTTTATTAATTTCGTGTGTTTCGTGGTTAAGCATTTTTCTTCCTTCCACCGACAACGATCTCATCAACCTTGATAGTTGGCTGTCCAACACATGTGGGGATACTGCCGCTCTGAGAACCGCACATTCCTTCTGCCATTTCCAGATCATTGCTTATCATGCTTATCTTCTTTAAGATATCACGACCGTTGCCAATCAAAGTAGCACCGCGAACAGGTTTTGAAACCTTTCCGTTTTCAATAAGGTATCCTTCACCTACAGAGAAATTGAAATCACCAGTTCCTGGCTGCACGGAACCGCCGCCCATCTTTTTGGCATAAATTCCGTAATTGATCGAAGAGATCATATCATCGATTGTGTCTGTTCCTGTATCGATGTAGGTATTTCTCATACGAGATGTCGGTGCAAATTTGTATGATTGCCTTCTTCCGCTTCCAGTGGATGGAATACCAATTTTAATTCCACCGAGTTTGTCGATCATGAAGGATTTGAGAACACCTTTATCTATCAGAACAGTTCTCTTAGTGGGACTCCCTTCATCATCGATTGTACTTGATCCCCATTTATTTGGAATTGTTCCATCATCTATCGCAGTAAGGCACGAGTTGGCAATTTGTGTCTCAAGCTTATCGGCAAATACGGAAGCCCCCTTTGCAACAGATGTGGTTTCAAGAGAATGTCCGCACGCCTCATGGAATATTACTCCCCCAAAGGCATTTCCAATAATGATGGGAAATTTACCACTTGGAGCATAATCAGCGAGAAGCATTTTTACAGCTCTTTCTGCTGTTGTTCTGCCGAGTTCTTCAGGGTTAAGATTATTGATGAATTCGTAACCCATCAGAGCCCCGGGACCTTCTGAACCCGTCTGCATCTGGTTGTCCTTATGTGCAATTGAGCTTACATATACACGCGCATAAGTTCTCTGATCTTGAGTAAATAATCCTTCACTATTTGCAATCATTACTTGCTGGACTTTTTCCAAATAATTAATACTTACCTGTGAAATATAAGCAGAGAAATTTCGTGATGCAGAATCAATTAAATGAATTAATGCAATTTTATCCTGATGGGGAACAGAGTCAAAAGGAATGAGGATTTTGTGTGGAGAATCGTATAATATTTCAGTTAAATCGATGATTTCTAAAGATTTGTCTCCAATCTGTGCCTTGTTTACAGCTTCTGCTGCTTTTAGAAGTCCCTTTTCTGAAACATCATTTGTAAAAGCATAGATCGCTTTATGCCCGTAAAAAACTCGTATCCCAGCCCCGTAATCATTTCCATTGATGGACTTTACTATTTTGCTGTCGAGTAACTGAATAGTAGAGCTGATTGAATCCTCCAAAAAAAGTTCAGAAAAATCTGCTCCGTTTGAGAGTGCTTTTTGAAGGACTCGTTCAATTATTGATTTTTTTATCATTGTACCTCCGTGACTGTGCTCAGACTTCAAAAGTGGACATTACTGTCAAGAAAGTGTAGAATATTTTGACAACAAATTGCACAAATAAATAAGCTTATATGTTGAGGTAGCAATGTTTATAATTAATATTAAAAGTAATTTCAGCGCTGCCCATAATCTTGTGGGCTATAAAGGTGACTGCGCAAAGGTGCATGGACACAACTGGAATGTTCGTCTTGCACTTAGATGTACTAAAATTGATGAGCTTGGAATGACTATTGATTTCAAGATATTGAAGAAGGAATTTAACAACCTTTTGCAAGAATTCGACCATGAAAATCTTAATAGTTTAGAGTGCTTTAACAATTGCAATCCAACTTCTGAAATAATTGCACAAAAGATTTTTCAAAAAGCTCAGTTGGTTTTTAATAACGAGAGCACTTCAGTATGTGAAATCGAAGTATGCGAATCAGAAAAATATTCTGTTATTTATAGACCTCATGAAAATTCTTGATTCCAGATTTGTTGAGAGCGCATATAAGTTTTCTGATCTTTCGCCAAGTGAATTTCCGGAGATCGCATTCATTGGTCGTTCCAATGTTGGTAAATCGTCTCTAATCAATGCATTACTTCAAAGAAAGAATCTCGCACAAATAAGCAAGAAGCCCGGTAAAACCAGAACGATAAACATTTTCGAGGTGTCATACCGATATGGTGAACAAACAGGAAAACTTAACTTTGCTGATCTTCCCGGATATGGCTATGCAAAAATTCCTAAGAAGATGCAACAGGCATGGAAAACGCTAATCGATAATTATATTTCAAAAAGAAAAAATCTTTGCGGGTTAGTATTGATAGTGGATATACGGCATGATGCCGATAAAAAAGATATTGAAGCAAAAGAATGGATCGTGTCTCATGGAAAAGAAATATTGCTTGTTCCCACAAAAGCGGACAAGTTAAGCAAATCCCAAGCAGCAATAAAGATAAGGATGCTAAAAGATCAATTTTTATTATTGCCGCATCACGAAATCATTGGATTTTCTTCAAAATCAAAGATCGGTAGAGAAGAAATATTACAGTGGATCGGGCAAATTATTGAGTCAGTTAAGAATGGAGATGTTATATGTTAGAAAAAGTGAAAAATCCAGAAGATCTAAAAAAGTTGGATTTGCTTGAATTAAAAAAACTATGCAAAGATTTAAGACATAGAATTATTGAAGTTACGTCAAAAACAGGGGGTCATCTTGCCCCGAGTCTTGGGGTTGTCGAACTTACAGTTGCTCTTTTAAATGTATTTGATCCACTCAAGAATAGAATTATCTGGGATGTCGGCCATCAATCTTATGCATATAAAATATTAACGGAACGAAATGAAGCATTTGAGAACTTGCGGCAATACGGCGGTTTAAGTGGTTTTAATTCAATCTATGAAAGTAAGTATGATGCTTTTGGAGTGGGGCATAGCAGCACATCGCTTTCTGCTGCGCTGGGTATTTCTGTAGCAAAAGAGCACAAAAAAAGACCAGAAAAAGTAATCGTAGTAATAGGAGACGGTGCTCTAACTGCCGGAGAAGCATTTGAAGGGCTTAATAATATTGGCGGTTTGAAAAAAGACATTATTGTGATCCTGAACGATAATTCCATGTCAATATCAAAGAATGTTGGTGGAATGCATCATTATTTAGCAAATGTGCTTTCAGGGCATCATTACAACAGGATCAAAAAAGATGTATGGGATATGGTGCAGACACTACCGAGAATTATAAGAAACAAGATCATAACAGGTGCACGCAGATTTGAAGAGAGCATACTCAATATGGTCATACCAAATAGTCTCTTCGAGGATCTGGGTTTCAGATATGTAGGACCGATCAACGGACATGATCTTCAGACTACAATAAAAATATTGAAACAGGTTCGAAATAATATTAGCGAACCTGTACTTATACACGTAATTACGAAAAAGGGGAAGGGATATGAATTTGCCGAAAATGATGCGATAAAATTTCATGGTATATCATCATTCAACAACATAACCGGCGAGATCAACAAAGTACGTGTTAAACATCCATTACCTTCGTATTCTAAGGTGTTTGGGGATACACTGACCGAGATAGCACGAAAGGATCAAGATGTAGTTGCGATAACTGCAGCAATGTGCGATGGAACAGGTCTGAATGAATTCCGAAATAGCTTTCCAGATAGATTTTATGACGTGGGTATTGCAGAGCAGCATGCTGTAACCTTTGCGGCGGGAATGGCTACCGAGGGCTTGAAACCCTATGTGGCAATTTATTCTACGTTTCTACAGCGAGCGTTTGATCAGATAATTCATGATGTTGCCCTGCAGAAGCTTCCTGTGAAATTCGCAATAGATAGAAGTGGGCTGGTAGGCGAAGACGGACCGACCCACCATGGCGCTTTTGATATCTCTTATATGAACTGCATCCCAAATATGGTTATTATCGCTCCCAAAGATGGAGATGAACTGGAGAGAATGCTTCTATTTATGAATAAATATCAAAAAGGACCAATTGCTATCCGCTATCCAAGGGGTCAGATAGATGTATATGATTTTGACAGACAAAGAATTAGCTTGGGTAGAGCGGAAGTTATCTATAAAGGAGAAAAAACAGCAATTATCTGCGCCGGAACAAGTTTCAAGATCGGGTTTGAGGTTTATAATAAGCTTAAGAACAAAAAGATAAACACATTCCTTATAAATGCCCGGTTCATTAAACCTATTGATACGGATATGTTGAAGAATCTACATGAGCAGAAAGTTAAAAACATTATTACGATTGAGGAAAATGCACTTTATGGTGGATTTGGGTCCGCAGTTATAGAAAGTTGCAACGAATTGAATCTCTCGTTTAATATCACTCGTTTTGGACTTCCAGATGAATTTGTAACCTATGGAAATGCGGATATATTAAGAGAGAAGATCGGACTGACTGCTAAAAATATTTATTCACATATTCTTAATTTATGATAAGCCACAACGATACAATAGCTGCTGTTTCGACACCGCCTGGAATTGGTGGAATTTCAATCATAAGAATAAGCGGATCCGAATGCCTACAAGTTTTGCAGAAAATATTCACAACCAGCACAAAACCAGAAGAAATGCGATCACATCATATATACTATGGGAAAATTTATGATGAGAAGGCACTAATTGACGAAGTCCTTGTGTCGGTTTTCAAAAAGCCAAATAGTTTTACGGGAGAGGATGTTTTAGAAATAAGCTGTCACGGCGGTTCCTTCGTTACCCAACGAGTACTTCAGACAATTCTGAAGAATGGTGCTCGGCATGCAGTAAAAGGTGAATTCACTAAAAGAGCATTCCTCAATGGGAAAATTGATCTGACCGAAGCAGAGGCAGTGATAGACCTCATACAGGCATCGACAAAGCATTCTCTCGAATCAGCGCTATTTCAACTGGAAGGAAAGCTGCACCATGCCATTAAATTAATTCTCGATGAAATTTCTACAATAAGAGCTGAGATAGAAATGGATATAGATTTTTCCGATCAGGGATTAGAATATAAAAAATCAGAAGAATACGTAAAAGATCTCATAGAGATAAAAAGCAAGATTGGAAAACTGGTCAACACAGCACAAGAGGGCATGATCCTGCATGATGGTTATAGGGTTGTGATAGCAGGTCCTCCAAATGCAGGAAAGTCGAGTGTGTTCAATAGAATAATTGAGAACGAAAGAGCGATAGTGACAGAAATTCCAGGAACCACAAGGGATTATATTGAAGAAAATATTGCCCTTGAGGGCTATCTGGTAAAAGTATTCGATACTGCGGGATTAAGAGAAAGGGCTGATGAAATTGAGCAATTTGGCATAGAAAAAGCATATAAGATTTTGAAGAAAGCACATCTTATTTTGTGGATTGAAGATTGTACTGTTTCACGTGAAACATCAATTCCGAGTTTGAAAGACACAAAATTGATTTCTGTTTTTAATAAATCGGATTTGATTGAAAAGAATGAAATAGTGGTGGGAGAATCAATCCTCGTTTCAGCCAAAACGGGCAATGGAATAAACCGGATCAAGCAAGAAATAATTAAAAATATTGATATACAGAAATTTGATATAACTGGTGGTTTGATTACTAACTCGCGACAGCTCAGCGCAGCAGAGAAAAGCTTGAAAGCAATCAATCAGGCAATAGAAACGACAGAAGTCAAGAGGGGACTTGAGTTCATCGCATTTGACCTCCATGAAGCGAGTGAATATCTTGAGGAAATAATAGGTAAAATCAGCAGTGAGGATATTATTAACTCTATATTTGATAGATTTTGTGTAGGAAAATAATTGAATTAGCTGTTAAGAACTTCACGTACTTTATCTACTAAAGCATCAGGAGTAAAGGGCTTTTGAATAAAATTAGTCCCCGGTTCGAGCACACCCCGATTTCGCATCTCTTCGCCGGTATAGCCGGACATGAAAATAATTTTGAGTTCAGGCTTTTCGACCTCTATTCTTTTAGCCAGTTCTCTTCCGTTCATTTCCGGCATAATAACATCAGTAAGCATAAGGTCGATTGTATCTGTATACTCTTTTGTGACTTCAAGTGCATTTAAGCCGTTATAAGCGGTAATAACCTTGAAACCCTCGTATTCAAGAATTTCTGTAACGAGGTCCCGAACCATCTCCTGGTCTTCGACAAGTAGAATAGTATATTGTTTATCTACAGATGCTGACTCAATTGGGGTGATCTCTGTTTTTTCATGCTCAAAGACTTCTTCCTCAACCGGTTCAATTCGGGGAAAATAGATTCTGAAAGTAGTACCTTTACCAATTTGGCTGTCAACTTCGATTCCGCCATTACTTTGCTTTATGATCCCATATACAGTTGCAAGACCGAGTCCAGTACCTTTGCCTACTTTCTTTGTTGTAAAGAAGGGCTCAAATATTCGAGAAATAGTATCCTTATTCATCCCGGAACCGGTATCAGTCACGTCAATGACAGCATAATTCCCTGGACTAAGTGATTCAACGTGTCCAATAATTTCACCGTCATGAATAGTATAAGAATAGGTTTTAATTGTAAGTTTTCCACCATTATGAATAGCATCTCTCGCATTCACAGCAAGGTTCATGAGGATCTGATCAATCTGATTACTATCTGCTTTTATAAATACATTATCCTCAAACTCAGTATTTAAAATTATGTCCTCGCCAATCAATCTTTGAAGCATATCTCGAACATCTTCAATTACTTTATTTAGATTGAGGGTACTTGGTTCGATTATTTGCTGCCTGCTGAAAGTGAGAAGTTGCTTAGTCAATGAAGCCGCTCTGCCACCGGCTTTGCGGATTTCTTTCAGCTCACCATGCATCGGATCTGATTCATTCAATTTCCGAAGGAGAAGATCGCAGCGTCCATTTATTGCCGTGAGGAGATTATTGAAATCGTGCGCAACTCCACCGGCAAGACGACCTATAGTTTCCATCTTTTGTGTTTGACGAAGTTTCTCTTCACTTTCCTTTAACTCTTGCTCAAGTTTTTTGGATTCTGTAATATCTTCACATATGGTAACAACAGCGATCGGAAAACCCTCGGCATTTCTCACTATATCTGAAACAAGACGAACCGGAAAGGACTTTTCATTCTGAGTGATATTATTACTTTCCCTTGTCATACCTTTCCATTCCATAACTTGGTCCATCTTCCATGGCTGTAATTTCTTTGTAGTAGCAAAAATACGAACATCTTTGCCGATTAATTCATCGGGTTCACATCCATGCATATGTGCATCTGCAGGATTAGTGTATAGTATTTCACCCTTTGTGTTTGAAATAGTAACACCTAATTTCATTGTTTCTACTGCTTTTTTAAGCTGGAGATATTCTTCTTCTTTACTGAGGAGAGTTGTTTTTTCTATTTCATTCATTGAAATCCTTTATTCGAAAGATTATGAAAACACAATGATAATTATATTTTTTTATTGGAGATATATTATTTTTCCCAATGAATTAATTTTAGACGTTTCTATTTTATAAAAATATATCCCGGGTGAAATTGATTTACCTTTTGAATCGAATCCTGTCCAATTCAAAATAGATAAGTCATTGAAGTCGTTATTAGTAAATTTTCTAATAAGACGTCCCTTAATATCATAAATTGATAAATTCAATAAGTGCTCTTGCATTTGAGAGAGGTCAAAAGTAATGGTGTGGCTGAAAGGATTGGGGTATGTTGAAACCCCTAATGTCCCGCTAATAAGATAGTTAACACTTATTTGTCCCACCGTAAGATTATAAGGATTTACAGGATTGCCAGTTGTTGTACCATCTTCAAAGTTTATTGTTTCATTACAATTATAAACCGAGTCGTTATTCGAATTATAGATTTTAAAAGAAATTGGATCGCCATTATCGTTACCAACTATTGTGAAATACCAGTATCCATCCCAATATGGGGGATTGTCAGGTTGCCATGCTCCAATAGATCGACAATCCAATTCTCCGCCAGGACCAAAAGCCGCAGCAATATTACTACTATCTGTTCCGGTAAATGTTACACTATAGAGGTAGATCTCTCCAAATAAAACCATGGAATATTGAGTGCCCTGAATTGGCTCCCAGTCAGGTGGTGAAGAAAAAAGAGTCGTTACCGAGAGAACAAAAATTGATAGTAAAATAAAGCTTTTTCTCTTCATGGTTGTCCCTGTATTTCTATAAAAGAGGGAAGGAAGCATTAGCTCCCTTCCCAAAGTATTATTTATTTTATTATTAGCATCTTTTTAACTACGGAAGATGCATTTGCAGTGAGTTTATAGAAGTAAATTCCACTTGAAAGACGATTACCGTTCTCATCTAAGCCATTCCATGTTAACGCATATTCTCCTGCATCCTGTTTGGTAGAAATAAGCGTCTTAACCTTTTGACCAAGAATATTGTAAATAGTAAGTTCTACATGAGAGGATTCTGGAATGTAATAGTGTATCGATGTTGAAAGATAGACTGGATTCGGATGATTTCTATAAAGTTCAATAACATGGTTTGAGTGTGCAGTCGTTTCTAAACTTATTTCAAGCGGCTCTGCCATGTGTCCAAGTATAATGTCATTTTCGAAGCTAATTGACTGATAAGATGTGAGATATTTTCCAGATACATTATCAACTGCTTCGAAATGAAGGACTTGAGATTCAGTTCCTACAATTGTGAAATACCACACCTCGTTTTGATAGGATCCTATTGAGTGGCAAATTCCATTGTCATCAAAGACGCCAATCGAGATCGAAGAAGGATTCTCAATGTTGATAAGATTGATTATTGCGATCATATTCTTATCACAACCGGTTAAGACTTCCCAGCCAATTGGATTGCTGATTGTAGTAATGAGAGGATTATCTTTTGAAGATTCGGCAATTGGATATGTAAGCGTGCCTGCCGAACCCATGTTGATCTTATAACTCACACAGGGTTGCATAGTAAGAAGGTCTCCAATCCAAGTACTGTTATAATACACTGCAGATTTTGACTGTGTCTTTATTGCCTTAACATTACTGCCTAGACTCGCGAGTGCTTCGTACAGCGTGAGCTCTACAGTTGGATAATACCCGACCCAATTCCAGTTGTACGAGTTCACAGGTGCATAATACAATGGTATCGGATGTGTTTCTGGATTTATTCGATATCCTGTCACAGTAAAAGGATCAACCGGATTCAACATATTAAGAAGATATCCTTCTCCATCAGTAATACTAGTAAGTGTACCTACCCACGTTCCTGGAGGATCGATATAGTTTGCTGATTGGGTTTGATTCTTTATCTGTAAGCCATTGCTTCCAAGGGGTGCAAGAACAGAGTTGATAGAAGTGTCTTCAGGATGAGCATTAAAAGAAATCCAGTTCCACTCAGCAATAAGAGAAAAATCTTGATCTACCTCATTCTGTGCTATGACATCGAAATGTGTGACCGTGCAATCTTCAAAGATAATCGTTTCATAACAATCATAAATACTGTCAGTATCAGTGTCATACATCTTGAAGCTGAGAGTATCTGTTCCGGAGTCATTATTACTCACAATGGTTATATACCAGTATCCATCAAGGTCATAATAACCATCCCATCCAAAGTATGGGGGACAATTATAATTTCCCTCATTCCAGGTTGCAATTCCACGGCAATCAGAAGTTCCTCCGGAACCAAAGGCAGCGAATTGATTGCTTCCAGTGTTTGTAAGATATTTACCATCTAATGAAGTAGTAACATAAGCCATCATTGTATATTGGGTTCCTGGAATAACTTCCCAGTTTAAAAGTGTGATATCTACCATTGTAGTATCATTCGCAATTACTTCTACATTTTCGATAGTAACTGTTGTGTAATCATCCAGTGATGCTGTCACATCGTAAGTTCCATTTTCAAGAAGTATCTCATAATATCCAGTAGCATCAGGATTAACTGAAGCAGTATCTGAAGTTACTTCAACATTTGTAACATCACCTGCACCATCTTTAAGTGTAATTGTCCCCGAGATCCAACCATCATATTTTATGAGTAGAAGGAGGAAATTTATACCGGTTGTCTGCTGTCCCGAAACAACCACCACATCAGTGATTGTGGAATCCTGATATCCTGCTTTTGTTGCAGTGACATCATAAGTACCCTGAGGTAGCTCGAGAATGTATTCATAGTAAAGCAAAATGCCAGAATAGGGATCATAAACAGGATACGGATTTGTACTCTCTCCACCAGCGGTAATCTGGACTTCAGGAACATTTCCAAGTCCTTCAAGATCAACTTGACCAACAATCTCGCCGGGTAAAATTTCATTTAGAGTTATATCGGTACCGGTAGTAACCTGTCCCGGATTAACTATAACACCCGTGACAGGATCTGCCGTATATCCTTCTAATGTAGCAGTAACAGTATAAGTGCCGGGTGCAAGAGTAATAAGATACTCTCCAGCAGCATCCGGGTTAACAGAAACGCCACCTGCACTCACTTCGACATACTGTACATTCCCAGTTCCTCCTTGAAGTGTAATTATTCCACTTATACCAGATTGAAGGAATGTCAGTGCACCCATATCAGCTCGTGTGCCATCCGGATCGGGAGGAGAAGCTGGATCGCCGGAGTTTATGCATGGGGATTTTGTTGAGTCCTGAGTAGGGAAATTAGCCCAGGTTATCTGGAAGTCTTCATTTGCAGGATCAGCAAAGAGAGGATCTTCATCAATACATCCTTCTCCAAAGTAGGTTTGCCCAGTGCCGTTCATAATGTCCGAGTAGGTTGCTATAATCGAGCTCGCTGTTTCAACGTAGATGCCGTTACTTGCATTATTCCAAATAATACAATTCAGCAATGTAACATCAGAATTATAGAGAACAGCAATAGCTGAGCCATTTTGAAAGGCAAGGTTATTGCTAAATGTGGAATTTTGAATTATTGGAGCAGAATTATTGTAACATGAAATTCCGGCACCATTCCATTGCGTTGTATTGCCATAGATCTGGGACCATGTGAAAGTAGGATTAGAATTGTAGCAATTGATACCACCACCATCATAAGTAGCACTATTATTAGAAATGATCACTTCATTAAGAACCGGATCAGAATCATAAAGATAAATCCCACCACCAGCTCCGCTTGCGGTATTGTCTGTAATTATCACATTATCCAAGACCACATCAGATTCTGAAAGGTAAATCGCTCCACCATTGCTGATAGCAGAATTATTGGATAACGTTGAATTCTGAATGAGGATATCGGATGAATTAAGGCAATATATTCCACCACCCCTATAATCTGGAGAAGTTCCAGTTGCTTTTCCATCTTCGATTTCACAATACACAATTTTTGAACCGTCCTGACCATTTGTGTTCGTGTCAATGAAGCGTAATCCATGCCATTCTGTGAAGGGGGTTTGAGTTGAGAAGGTAATTGTATTTCCGGTTATACCTTCTGCGAGCAATCTTCCGTAGATAATGAACTTGTAATGTCCTGAGAATTCAACAGCTACACCGGGATCGATTGTAAGCTGATCTCCGGAGATGATCTGGATCTCTCCATCGATGATGTATGGACTTCCAGCCACATTCCATGTGCCGTTCACATTACCTGCCGGAATATGTGTTTGAGCTGTAAGCAAAGACGTAAATAGTAAGGTCATACTAATGAGAAATATTATTTTTTTCATTGCATCCTCCTGCATGAATATTTTTTAAACATTTAATTAAGGGATTACCTGAACAATCTTCATGCCCTCGTTATCGATCAGCAGTGCATAACTGCCGGCAAGGGTTAACGAAGAAGGTTCTGTAGTCATTTCATAGTTTCCAAGAATAAAGGGACTTATAATTAAAGAGTTATCAACAACTATTAATCCGTTTTCCGAATCCGTCATATAAATATAAGTGTCATTTGCATGAACACCGTTTACAAAACCGTCTGTATCTACCTCTGCAACAAATATTGGAGAAACAGGATTTGAGACATCGAGAACAAGAAGCCCATCCTCGCTGTTTGCAATATAGGCATAGTTATTTTGAACAAAAATATCTTTGGCACCGGTGGTTGCGTATGTGGTACTTAAGGTAGGATTGTAGGGATCTGAAATATCAAAAATTGCAATTCCGTTCAAACCCTGAGCAACATAAGCATTTGTGCCGTCAACACAAATACTCTGTGCATGACCGCCCGTGGCTATGTTTGTTACAAAATCGGGAGTGGAATTTGATATAAAGAAAATAGTAAGTCCATTATCCCCATCTGCAATATAGGCAAAATCTCCAACCACTTCGATATCATAGGGAATTCCTGATGTCAAGCTGCTGCCTGATATTTGAGGATTAGGTGGATTTGTAATATCAACAGAGGTGATAACTCCCGGAGTAGTGCTGCCGCTATGACTGGTTACATACATAAAATCGTCTTCAATATCGGCAGAGAGCACTCGATCTTCAAAGTCATACATTGTATGCACGATATTCGGGTTTTCGGGATTTCCAAAATATATGACCTGTAATCCATTATAATTATCCGGAACATAAGCGTACCAGCCGGAAGTAATAATATCTTGAGCAACCCCTGGCGTATTGACAGAACCGATTAGATCGAGACGAATATTTATCTGTGCTTCATTACTATTTGCAGAGGTATAAGTGCTGGAATAAGCTTTCACTCTATAATAAAACGTTCCGCAGGGCTCTGTGATGTTATCAATAAAAGAAACCGTGTTGCTATCTACAGTAGCATAACTGGTGACCCAGTCGGTGCTGCCGATCTTTTTATCGATATGGAAGCCGATCTCACCTTCACTGTTATCCTGCCATGTCAGCTTGATCTTATTTTGATCGAGTTTCTGCAATGCGAGATTTGAAGGAGCTAAAAATGTCGGTACAATTGAGTGCTCTATTGAATTAGATGTAGTGGTGCCCACAAATGCTTTGACTCGGTAATACACTTCTTCAAACAGATTTACATCATCCGTGAAAGATGTTGCGTTTGCACTGAGAGTTCTGTATTTGCTTGTCCAGCTACCGGTCCCGATTTTCTTATCGATATAATATCCCTCTTCGCCAACGCAATGGTCTTGCCAGCTTACCTCAACCTGTGTCTGGGTTTTCTGTTCGATAATAAGGTCGCTGGGATCACAATGATGGGACATGAAAGCAATTACTTCAGAATAAGGGGAGGATTCGTCGGATGTTTTATTATAAAATTTTATCTTATACGCATACACAAGACTGTCATTAGTAGGTATGTTATCAGGATACGCATTGTACAGTGTTGAAATATACTGATAATTATCATTCCAATTACCAGTACCAACCTTCTTGCCTATAACAAAATAAAGCGTATCAGAATCAGCATGATCTGGGATATGATAGGTCCATGTTATCTCGATTCTGCCGTCATCCAATTTTTTTAATTTGAGGTTTGAGGGAGCATTGGTAAGATCAGGATCTGTGAGCTTAAGATCACAGCTCACAAGGAAAAAGAATAATCCTGCACAGCAGAGAAGTAAGAGAAGGAAACCGTATCTATTTATTCTTTGTATCATTGTCTTCCTCATCATTTTTAAAAAGGTCTTTAGCATTCTGGTTCTTAAGACGATGTTCTTCAATTTGCTGCTGTGTGGAAAGTGCTTCTTTCTTTCGCTCGTTGATAGGTTTAGAAATTTCAGCTTTTATGATGACAATCATTTCTCGAACATTGGTTTCATGCCTGTTTGAGCCCGTCAGGTAGCGTATGCCCAAAACCCACCATGGAAGATCCTTGAGAATGGGAATACCAATGCGGGTAACCGTTTCATCCGTATCATATAAACCACCCATAACAGTTTCTTCACCGTCATAAAGCAAAACTTCTGTAATAGATTCGCTTTTATTAATGATAGTGCTAAGCTCGCCGGGAGTAGCAGAACTTTTTTGTACGCTTACTTCAAGATGAATTGCTTCAAAATCTTCATTTTCGACAACCGTAGGAGTTACTGTCATGATGACACCAGTCTGGAAGAATTCATCAGTTACATTACCAGCATCATCTTTCTTTTTCACAGAGAAATCCTGACCAACCTGGATCTGACCTGTTTTACCGGAAACAACAACAATGGATGGACGTGCAATAATAGCACCTTTCTGATGAGATTCCAGAATGCTGAAGAGTGTATTAATATCAATTGAGATATCTCCAGACTCTAACTTTGTGGCAGCAGTAGCATTGAAAATCTCCTGTCCAACACCACTACCTTTGAAGTTAATAGATGCAATGACCTTGCCATTGATAAGAGTGGACCAGTCAATACCAACGCTTTTCAGTACAGACCTGTCTGCTTTAAAAAAGATTGAAGTTATTTTAACTTGTTTGGTATCCGGCGTTATCTCGGCATCCTTTTCTAATTCTTCTTCGATAGCTTCAGCCGCATCGGTAATAAGATATGAACCGGGAAGGTCTTCGAGCACAAGATCATTGAAATTAATGATAAGAAAGAGTGCATTCTTCCAGTACACTTCTTTAATTGGAACGCCGATCTCTCCGGGGAAAGTACTCATGTTAATGATCTTTTTGCCTTCAAACTGAGCGGACATTATCTCGAGCGCCCTTACCGCTTCCGGGAAAGGTGTGTCGCGGGTCATGGAAACCAGTTCCTGATATGAAAAATCTTCATAGATCCACTGTGCGGATAAAGAACCTGCGAAAAGTGATGAAATTAAAAGTAATAGAATTATTTTTTTCATAATTCATTTCCTTGTAAATATATTTTGATTTCCTGTGTAATACCAATTCGATTAATATTAAATACAGCACATTGCTGTTTCCAGTTAATATAGTTAAGATATCCATATGCCACTCTCGAACCCGGGACAAGGGTTACGATCATACCATTAATGTCCCGAAGGAAAATCTTATCCGGGGTTAGACCAATTATAAGAGCGGTATTTATGTTGATATACTTTTCTTCCTCAGATCGATCTATCGGTGCATGGATCTGTGAGCAGAAGGGATTATAAACCAGGTTTGAGTAACTGAAACTTCTGAAAGGAATTTCTGAAATTGAGGTGCCGGTTTGTTGGTCATAATATACAATCAGCTTCATGGAAAAATCGACTGTATCTTTAAGAGCAACTGATGTTTCTGAAATTCTTACGGATTCGATAATATAAAGTGGTGCCTGATATTCAACCTGATAAATAAAGAAATGCAGCGACTCAACATTTCCCGAACCATTCAAAGTATATGAATTATAGGAAAGATCACCCTTTTTGCCCACCTGGGCGACCTTAAAGTCAAAATTAAAGTCTGGAGTAAAGGTTTCGGTTATGTCAATGAGGTATTGATATGTTTGGCTGGGATTGTCATTTTTGAGAATTATTTTATAATCTTCAAGTGCCTTTTTTTTCATGTCATCTAATGATGCAATGATCTCGTCCGTTTTACAAAGATCGGGATAAGTTTTATTGAGCTGGGCGAGTGTTTTCTGGTTTTTCACCAATGCCGTTTTGTACTTTTCAAGCCGCTTTACAGATTGAGAATTTGAAAGCAGCCCTCCCACAAATACGAGGATAAGCAGTAAACCAAGAACAATAGAGTTTCTTATTGCATAAGGCATGGCATCAATCCTTTATCTCAATTGCTTTGAGCTGAGCAATATCCGAAAGCCGATGTTTTGGATAACGTGACATCAACTCATTCCAATAATAAAGAGCTTTATCAATTTCCTTGAGCTGGGCATGAGAATTGCCAAGCATCATCAAGGCATCAGGAGTTTTGACTGAATTCTGCTCAACAACAAATTCAAAAATAGTAATTGCTTCAGGGATATTATCCATCTGATACTGTGTTTCTCCCAAGAAATACTGAGCATTTGCAGTAAGCTCACTATCGGGGTATTTCTTAGTGAATGAATAGAAGCCGTTATAGGCGCCCTGATAATCATTTGAAAAATATTTATCAAGTATAACCGAGTATTCTTTTTGGATCTTTTTCTTATCGTTTATATTTGGGATTTCTACGCTTTTATCAACAGGTTCTTGCGCGCGCATTGCCTCGGTGATCAAGAAATCATGATATGCATTATGCTGAGTACTTATCTTTTCACCAAGAGCAAGAGCGTCGTCTCGAGAGAACAGGTCATCAATACGTAGTATGTAGATAATTCCGTTACTCGTGGACATAGGCATTAATTTAGTGTTATATCCTAAAACCTTTAGTTTATTTTGTTCGTTGAGAACAGTATCATAGTTGCTGTCAGCATAGAGTTGGAGTTCGTAAAGCATCTCGGTATTATTTTCTTGAGTTTGAGGAGCAATTTGAGTATGATATTTAATCTTATTTTTTGCAATGGGTGCTAATCTATTATTAGGATATTCAGCGATAATTCTATTCCAATAGATCTTTGCCTGAGGAATATTTTGATTTTTGGCATAGGCATTACCGAGCATCATAAGGGCATCAGGAGTTTTCAGACCTTTCTGCTCGAGGATCTTATTAAAAACAAGAATTGCCTGATCGATATCATCCATTTGATAAAGACATTCACCCATCAGGTAACTTGCACTGTTTGTATATTTGCTATCTGGAAATTCAATAAGGAACTGTTTAAATTTATCATATGCTTGCTGATATTGCTCGGAAAAGTAGAGATCGGTGATTTGTTGATAACGAATTCTATCATTATTTGAAATTGCCTGAGTTTTTATCGCCGGCTTTTCTTGCTTCTCTTTGGCAGGTTTGATCTTATCTATTTGAACACGTGGCGATTTTAGTTGTTCTTTGTCTTTGATGAATTCAATACCCGGCTCACCTTCTTTTTTCTGCTTTGCAATTTCAAGAGGATCAGGATATCCGAATGTAATGTCATATTGCCAGACGCTCACATTTTGTATTGTGTTTTCTGTTATCTTCGCAATCATTCCATTGGGAAAGAGATTCGAGAATGGGATAACGTTTCGCTTTCTTGTTGTGAAGCCGCTTATCTTAAAGGTATTATCCAGACCGTTCAGAGTATTAAGCCAGCTGACCTTATGCTCTTTAAAAGAATTTGAGATGACATTCAATATATAGTACCATTGATTTTTATTACCAACTAAGCCACCAACTTTTTGGAGATTTACTTGTAGTGCTTCGATCTCATTTTGAACCTGCTGCAATTTTGTTACAATTGTGCGGTTTTGTCTTAATTCGAGCTCAACCTGGCTGTTGTTACGATTTACATCTATGATTTCTTTACTGATGTTTAGATTTTTAAAAGTAGCAGAAAAGGCAATATAAAATATCGCAGTCATGATAATAAAGCCGTGCCACGCTATTTTGAAGGGTTTCTGGCTTTCAATTATTTGGGATGATAAAAGGTTGCAGGGATAAAAGTTTTTATTTCGTCCTTCCAAAGATTTCCATGCAAGTGCTATTGGAATACAGTAATCGGCGATTCTTTCAGGCGTGAAAGCTTGTTCTTTTGCCTGAGGAATATGGAGCTTATCAAGGGTAATTCTGGAAATATTAGCACCGGAATTGATCCTGCTGCGGAAATACTCAACATCGTCATCTTTTGCCATTTCTCCTGTAAAAAGTATATTACTTGTGATATTCACGTTAGAAGTATCCTGCTCAAGCATTATCTTGGAGTATATAACCTGTCGCATGTGCTCGATGTCAGTATCCGGTACTATTAGGGGGAAGCTCTTCACGAAATCATTTCCCTTCATCACAATGCCGAATTTAGTGTCGACGCCAATAAAGATTATCAAAACATAGTCTTCATCAGAGAAATTGTAATTATTGCGAACAAGATTCATAAGAGAAATTTCAGTTGGCTCAACATAGCTGTAGAAAAATCTCTTTTTGGAAATAAGCGGATTTATATCCTGCAACGCATGAATAATATCGTTTTTTCCTCTTTCCACAAAAGCAAGAAGCGAGTTATCCTTGTTTCTAATAAAATCAAAAGTAAAATTCTTGTTTTTTAGATCTTCTTTTGTAAGAATCTCATCACGTAATTGTTTTTTTATTTTTGAGAGGGAGCGAGATCTGGCAAAAGTTTCATCAAACTGTGTGAATGAAATGTTTTCTTCAGGAGCATTCATTGATATCTTGCATGAGTCAAGAGGAAATTGTGAGATAAGATTGTGAAATTCCTGCCTACTTGTCATGACAGGTTCAGCTCCTGCTATTGGCTCGATCTCAGATTCTTCAAGTTCTGCAAGATCGGGTATCTTGAAATCTTCATCAAAGTCTGCAAGGTCAGGGATCGGAGCAGCTTCTTCAGGTTCTGTTGGAGTAGTTGCCTGTGGCTCAACAAGCGTTTCATCATGAGGGAAAAGCGGAAGGGAGAGAGTCGTTTCCGTAAGCTCGGCGAGATTTACCTTACCGTTGACGAGCGTAAGCTGGGCGACCTTGATAGTCATTCCATCTTGAAATATGCCAAGTGCAGTTTTTTCTTTTTTGCTTATTTTCATTATATAATTATGAGTAAGTTAGAAGCTGCTGCATTCTTTTTCTATTATTAGAGTAGTTCATAGCAACCTCTTTTGAGATTTCACCTTTCTTATGCAGATTGAAAAGATCCTGTTCGAGTGTTATCATGCCGTATTTTTTTCCTTCAGTGATCATCTGATATATCTCATTAATATTCTGATTTCGGATTGCTGCTTTTACAGAAGGTGTCACAGAAAGAATTTCTTTTGCGAGACTTCGTTTGCCTTGTATATTTGGGACCAATTTTTGAGAAATAATGACAGAGAGCGTATCAGCAAGGCGAAGACGAATTCGCTCCTGTTCTCTTGTCGGGAATTCACCTACAATTCTATGAATACTATCAATAGCAGAGCTTGTATGCAGAGTTGAAAATGCTTTATGTCCACTGTCTGTTGCTTCCAGCACTCTGGCGATGGTGTCCGGCTCTCTCATCTCGCCGACAATTATAATGTCGGGATCTTGCCGTAAAGCTTGAACAACACCATTCTTAAAGGAAAGCACATCTTCACCGACCTCCCTGTGACGAAGAATACACCTATCAGACTTATGAACATACTCAATGGGTGCGCCAAGAATTATAATATGTGCATCATTATTATGATTGTTCATGTCTATAATAGAATCCAAAGTGCTGCTCTTTCCCGAACCGGTAATACCGGTAATGAGGATGAGCCCGGATTTTTCATATTGCAGATCCATTCTTTGCATGATCGGTAGTGGAAATCCAAGAGATTCAATTTTAAAGAGATTTTGATTGATCCTACGGAAGTTTCCTACAAGTACATTGCTTTCATAATAGATATCGCTACGGAACCTGCTCGATCGTTCTCCTTCTTCAAGAACCATACCGACAGAAAGGTCAACGTTTTTATCTTTAAAAAGAAGCACTTTCTGGTCATCGGAAAGCACGCTGAGAAGGATCGCTGTTACCTCATCGTTATTATAATGAGGCATCTCCTTGTTGGGCGATTTAGTTCCGTAAATTCTGTACCACACATTATTGTTTGAGCCGGGACCGCCAATATCAAGGTCAGAAGCATCTATTTCCCGCATGTACTTGAGAAGTTTACGAAGATGTTCGTATGCTTCTTCACGCCACGCAGCATTGTAGGTTATGATTTTATTAATGTTCTGGAAACGGTTTGTTCCAGTTAAGTATTCGGGTAAACCAACAAGCAATTCCGGTGTAAATGATAAACCCATAGCAGACCTGCCTATGCTTTGTTATTGTTGATTATCATATTCAATATCATAAATAAATTGATCTTGAAGAAAGATTATTTTTCTCCGGTTACGAGCTTGAGCATGACAATACGTTGAATGGATTTTCTCCATTTTGAAAAGAGACAATTAATGAGGTTGATCATGAACCGTTTCATCAGACGCTCGCCCTTGTAGGCGAAGAAGTCAAGAAGCTTCTTTCTTTCGAAAAAACGTATCATACATGCTGTTTCGGATCGAAGAGTAGTGAATTCGGAATTTGCCAGTATGAAGTTTTCTTCTGCCCAGGAATCATTCTTTCGGAGATAGTCAACGGTGTTATTACTTAGCCAGATGGATACTTCACCGGATTCTACAAGCACGATTGAATCAGAGTTTTCGTTATCAAGAGCAATAGTTTGACCGGCTTCAAATTTGCGTGCCCTTCCAATTGCCAAAAAATCAACCTTCTCTTCTTTGGTGAATCCATGCAGCATAGCCGGCTCATTTTTTGTGCCTTCAGTTCCGGGTTCAAAGGCTTTTTGAAGAGGACCGTATAGATCTTCTCCATATTGCACCCCCTTTTTTACTGCTTCGAGAAGTTCTTCTGCATTGATGGGTTTGGAAAGATACTGAAACGCACCAGCATGAACTGCTTTTACCGCACCTTCGATACTGGAAAATCCTGTAGTGATGATGATCACGGCAAGGGGTTGCTTCTTCTTGATACGCTTCATGGTTTCCAGCCCATCCAGGCGGGGCATGACCATATCAATCATGTAGAGATCAAAGTCATCATAGTTCATTTTATCAAGACCATCTTGACCGTCAACAGCAAGAGTGACCTTATAGCCGTCTTCTTCCAAAAATTCTTTACACAGCTCTCTGATGCTTTCCTCGTCATCGATGATTAAAATGTGTTTTTGCATATAAATATCCTGACAGATTTATTTTTTTCTTGCCTGCTTGATCAGAGGTAGCCGCTTCAAATCTTGCAGCCGTACGAGGATACCATTGATCTTATTTATCGCTTCTGTAATTTGATTGCTGGATTTGTGAAGCTTTTCATCATTATATTCGCTTGCCGCTCTTTTTACTCTGCTTAAAGAAAGCGAGATGATGCTTAGAGGATTATTGATATCATGGTCGATTCCAGCAAGATTTGACGAAACTTGCACGACTTCTTTATAATCCTTGATTTGCTTTTCATCGATAACCATCTTTTTTTCCTTATCCAGTAAATAATCTTCCTGGTTCTTGAGCTTGTCATTCGCTTCCAGCACTTTAAGTGAAAGCTTTCTAACTATATTGCTGGTATAGCTTGAGATGAAAGCAATTACAGTGAACAATCCCGTGTAGGATATAAGAAAGATCGTCTGGATCGCAACATCTGAATTATATACATTACCATTAACGGGCAAAAGCCAGCCGAAGTTATACATTAAAATTAGCACCAGCAAGCTCATACCTCCGATCATAGCCGCAATAAAACCACCTGCTTTTTCGATCGATAAACTCGCAGTGACAACCGCAACGAGGTAAATCCAAACGAACGAGCTGTCAAGTCCACCAGTAAGATGAACAACTATGGTTCCAAAAATAATATCTAGCACGATCTGAGTAGCTCCGATAATATTATTGGAAGTAATGATCTGAAGATGAAAAAGAATATTGAGAACGCTTATACCGAGGAATGCACCAACAAAAACGACTACAGGAATAGTTTGGCTAACCATGCCAATGCGAAGTAAGCCGATCGCAAAAAGTATGAGCACAATAAACCAGCGAATTTTTAACCACCAGAAAAACATCAATTTTTCCGAATCTAATAATCTAATTTGCTCCATAAGTTTATCCTTATTTATTTATTTTTTATCCTTCATTCCACTCCGCTATTTCTAAAGAGATGTTTATAGGAAGAGCATCAAAGGCGTCCGAAACAACATCTGCATCGAAGCTAATAACAGCATGAGCACCAACTGTTGCATCCCCTATCACATACACAGCACCGGTGATATTAGAGTGAGCCCCAATGGTGAGTTCGCCAAAAACGACCAGTATTCCGTCAAAAGTAATTTGAGCAGTTGCATTAAAATCACCATTCACAACGAGAATTCCTGCCCCTGACCAGTTACTCTGGACTCGTAAATCGTCATTCATCCAGGTCAGACTATCAGGCATTGGTTCATTATTGGCAGGAGTTTCAATATACGAGCCCCGCGAGATACACTCATCCTTAAATTCTTGTTCTGTCATACCGAAAACACCGGCAAAATCGAAGGTGGAATCTTCAACAACTATACCACTAATAACTGCTTGGGCTTTAACAGTTATTGAACCACCCGTAACAATTGCAGCGGTGATGCTAAGAACCGCCCCCTCGTCTGTATAAAAACCAAATCGTGCATAACCGTGATGACTAACCAGAGATTCCAACTCGAGATAACTCACATAAGAATCTACACGGATCGTTCCATCGGTAGCAGGTGAATAAATAATACTATCTATAGTACCATCTAAAACATCGAGGGGTGCAAAGTTATTAATTGTACCGCGCGTGCTGTCTACAAATGTGACATTTCCCTTCAGAAGCTGTCTTATACCATATTGAAGCGCATAATTTGAAAGTGAGCGTGCTTGTATCTGTGCAATATCATCAGTGATGATTTCCGGAACGTCACCGCCACGTTTACCGCTGGAGATGACAATGCCTACTACGACGGTAAGTAACAAAAGAGAGATGACAAGAATTGCTTTTCCCATGATTTTACGGTTGCCAGTAGAGGATTTCGATGTCCTCTAAGGTTATTTCTCCAATTTCTTCTTCCGGTTCTTCCTCTTCAGGTTCAGGAAGCCCCGGATCTGGTGAAACTGTCGGGTCGGTGCAGGTTATTTCAATCCACCAATGACCCATTGCATTTCCAGGTCCGTGAGAGTTTCTAAGATTTACGGTCATGCTGTCTGAGGTTATTGTATAAGCGGTACTTGTGGCGAGGGTTATGTCGCTTCCATTTACAGTAATAGTTCTTCCGTCTGATTTTGGTTGTAGTCTAATTTCTGTTGCAGAACCAGAGTATGTATATGATGAACCGCCCGAAAGGAGCGTTCCTCTATCTATCTGCCCACTTGGCGTTTGCATCTGAAAACGTTTAGAAGAATTGTTTGTGGGATTTATATGAAGATCTGCTTCCATTGAAAGGGCTGGAGTTTCTTCTTCCTCTTCTGATTCACCGCCGGAATAGCTGAAGAGAACAGTTGCGAAGCTTGTATGATCCGTTTCATTTCCATATTCATCTTCACTTACAAGTGCCGTGATGTCAAGCTGGACTGTATAAAATCCAGCAACTTCTGAAGCTTCTTCATCTTCATCATCTTCGATGTCGGGTACCGGATCTGCCCAGCTGTTATCAGCAGTTATATTTCCACTGCCAGAAACAGAAATGGTGTTTGCTACAAGGATTCCGCTAATACTTCCGGAGCCGGTAATTGATGCTGCTGCGTTTGGGGCATACAGTGCTCTCACATAGGCATTTGCTGCACCAGTGACGTCAACCGTTGAGCCGCCACAAATAATATGACCAGTAATACCGCCCGAACCACCTATGTGAATATTGGCAGTTTCAATATAAATAGAACCATTATATGCGGTCGCACCGGCGAAATTCAGGTCTGTTGCACCCGAGTAGTACATATGAACCTTGCTTGCATCACCGCCGGTATTGATAATACTGCTTCCTGTAAGGGAAAATGAATTTTCAACATAAAATATAAGATCGCCGGTTCCCAGAAGTTCAATATATCCTTGCCCAACACTAAGACTTCCGACAACTATTCTTCTGGTACCGGATCCCACATCGATCGTGATCGTTCTGCTGCTTGTGGCACTTATTGAAGAATAATATCCGTCATCATCAATAAGATATTCTCCTGAAGGAGTCCATGGTGTACTGAAAGAACCTTGATCGGTTAGTTCCGGGAAATTAGGATAAGTGGGAAGAGGATAAGTTCTCGTTGCAGGTAGATTAGAAATTGTACCCGTAATGTTATCCTCTGGTACACGTCCCCACCCAGCAGAGTTGATCACACTTGTATAATCAGCGCCGGGTCCTACATAAAAATCACCATCAACCTGTGTGCTCCATGCAAAATTAACACTGTTATCAACAGTGGAGTTAGTTCCTGTTGTTCCATTGATACTCGCGCTGCCGGTAAGAGTAATTGCTCCATTTGCAAAAACCATATCAAGAGATGGTATTGTAACGCCTTCTTCCTCCTCTTCTTCTTCCTCTCCTTCACCACCACCTCCTTCGACAGTCAGAGTATCGCCAAATTCATAGGTGATCATATCGATACTTCCGTCAAGAGCAGGAACATCAAAAAATGCATAATGATAAGAACTACTTTCATCATCAAAAATGGATGAATTTGATTCGGTGATATTTTCATTGCGGACTTGTTTAATACCCCACTTGAGAGCATAAGCTCCAAGATTTATCAGGTCGGATCGTACTTCATTCTCTGCGAGCTTTTCTGGAATAACATCAGCCTTTCTTTCAACTGAAACAGTTACAGTCGCCACAACGACGATCACGGCAAGGAGTATTATCATTATCAAAACTGCTTTGCCCATGGGCACCCCCTAATCAAAAAATATTTTCTACCAGCAAAAGACATTTTATTTGCCTTTTTGTCAATACTTTTATTAATAAATACATATTACTATAAATATAGATTCTTAAAATATTTCCAGATTCGAATTCGATGACGAATAAATCTTTTATCTATATCCTCTCGGTAGGTATCATATTCAAATTCCATAATCATTTGAACATAACGTACAAGAGAATCTGCCGGATTTGGATTGTCATTAATATCATAATAGGTGAACTGAATACCAAAATCAGATAATTCAAAGGGACCAAGAGCAGGAGTTACGCTACCATCTACGTACACAGAGAGCTGTTTTGCTCCGTTAATATTTTCTTGCGTCATATTAACAACGTGTGGAGATCCTCCAACGCTATCAGCATAGGAGTAGCTGAATAAGGTGTCTTGAGTAGATATGATCGCATCAACTGAATCTGCCACGCCGGCACCCACAAGAGAAAGATAACTTTCTATCACAGAGACCACATCTTCGGAAATTTCTACCAGCTGAATCTGCTGACTTGTATTCACACCAACCGCTTGAATATTAATGATCGAGGTGATCATGGTGAGAATAAATATTCCACCAATTATCGTTGCGGCGATTGATTCTAATAATGTAATCATAATTAATAATACAGGTCCACAAAAACTTTACTTATCGGAAATTCGGGCATACCTATCCAGAGCGTGTCTCCGCCGGGGTGGATTGCCCACATGCTTATATCTATTCGAATGAATTCAGGTGTTACGGTAGTCGTATCTGCACCGCTTTGAGTGCATGGAGTTGTAGAAATGTTTATATTATAGACTATATCAGAGACAGTAAGGGTGTCTGACAAACCGTTATAGATATGCTGCAATGAATCAAACAATACTATTTCTCCAAGTATATTTGCTTCGATCTCCTGAAAATATTTATCGGTAATTTTCTGTCCGTTCAAAAGATACATCCCTTTATACGCAATATCCGCCTGATCAAAGAGACTGTTGTACGTTGTCAGATAGATGGTTGAAAACAGAATCATTGCAAGAAGAATGAGGAATATTTGTCCGGATGTCATTATTATCCTTCAGAAGTCGCATAGGACACCTCAGAAACAGAGGTAAGTCCTTTGCGGATTCTATCCAGTCCGGAATCATGAAGAGAAAGCATGCCTTGACTTTCTGCAATTTTGCGGATTTTATCTTCGTCGATTTCTTTACCGGATTCCATGATCGCTTTTCTGATCTCATCTGTAAAATATAGAGCTTCGCAGATGTTCACGCGTCCTTTATAACCATCCATACATTTTTTACAGCCGGGACCAGCTTCATATACTAACCCCTTTTTCAAATCTTGTTCCGTGAGACCCAGTTCGAGAGCTCCTTTGTATTTGTCTCGCGAAAGTGGACGCCTGCATTCGGGGCAGAGTTTTCTGACAAGACGCTGGGCAATAATAATATTCATTGCATAGGCAAGAAGGAAGGTCTCAACACCCATTTTATATAAACGGGATATCGCACTTGGGGCATCATTTGTGTGTAGTGTAGAGAAAGTTAAATGGCCGGTATTTGCAAGTTTTACTGCTACATCTGCGGTGATCTTATCACGAATCTCACCAACCATTACAATATCCGGATCATGACGAAGGATTGAGCGAATTGCCTGCTCAAAGGTCATCTTCGCTCCGATCTTCAATTGCCGTGCTCCTTTGATAACATACTCGACAGGGTCTTCGCAGGTGAGCACATTTCTAGTAGGATCGATCACATGATGAAGCGCAGCCATGAGGGTCGTGCTTTTACCACTTCCAGTAGGACCGGTCAGAAGTACAATGCCTTTTGATTTATTAACTGCTTTTAAGAAATCTGATTCTGCTTGTTTTTGAAGACCCAATTTTTGAAGGTCTGTGATGACATTTCTGTCATCAACTACACGTATCACGATACTTTCAAAGCGGCGTTCGTACTCAGCAGAGATAATTGGAAGAACAGAAATACGAAATCGGATCAAATAGCCATCAACAATACGCTGTGCAAAACCATCCTGTGCATTATCTCTTTCAAATCTGTCAATCCCGTTTGTCCTATCTTTTACCACTGCTGCAATGGCTTCAGGAGAGGTTTTTTCCTGTCGGTGCCATTGATGAAGTTTGCCATCCACCCGGAATAAAAAGTCTACATTTGAGCGTTTATATGGTATGATATGAATGTCACTTGCGCCTTTTCTAACAGCTTCAATAAGACTACCCTCAAAGAGATTGACGAGTAAGCTCTTATTGATCTCATCATCAAGAGCATATTCATCGACTTTCTCTTCCTGGCCCTCTTCTTTTACTTCCTCTATCTGCTCACCGGCTTCGCTGAGGAGTTCTAAGAATTCATTTTTTTGAGGAGCAATGAGCGTGATAAGCTCTTCAATAGTAGAGAGCTTACAATAGGCAACCTCATATTTTTTAAATTCAGTATTGAGTGGGATTTTCTCAACAATTTTGTCAGTCGGGTCAGCTGCAAGAAGGATGAGTGTTGATCGACGTCCTTGCGCAATCTGATAAGGAAGCACCTTTTTATAGAGCAATTCTCTTTTCAGTTCATCTGGAAATTTTGCAAGTATATCTTTTGTATGATCAATTTGTGTTTGGTCAATTTTATCTATATTAATATCAACTTTTCTGAAAGCATACAAATCAGCCAGAAGACCGTATACATCATCATGTTTGATCCTAAGGTCCGTAACAAGAATATCTTCTAACCTTCTGGGATTGTATGGGTCCTCGTCTGCCTGAATAATAAGCGCCTTGTTAAGAATATCTTTATCAATGATTCCATTATCAACGAGTGATTTTCCTAAGCGTGATTTACCTAACATATATTTTCCTTGATTACTTAGATACCATGCATACCGGGTGTTTTGGGTGAAACCGTTGCGACTTCCGCAGAAACAATGGTTAATGCAGTTATGACAATACCTATAAATGCCCCAATGAGTGTTTGGATAGATGCAATTAAATTCTGCATTTTATAAGTTGTTTCTTTTTCATAAAATTTTGCGATTTGCTGAGCTGAAGTGAGTACATTACCGGTTTCAGAACCTGCTTTAAATCTGCTTAAAGTTGTCTGATTAAACACCTTTGCTGCAGCAAGCGCAGGCACGAGGGACATACCTTCTTTCAACATCAGGGGAATAGTTATTTCTTTGATATTTTTTTCCATGTGTGCATTTCTGCATGCCTCTGCAGCAGCTTGGATAGTCTCGATATTATTTTCGGAGCCGGAATAAATAGCCGCAAAAACACGGCAGAAAATTTCAATACTTGATTTATGAAGAAGCTTTCCTATGATCGGCAGTTTGATGATCATCCTATCACGCCAAACCCGCCCATCAGGTGTGCGCCACCATAGTAATACAATAATAATTGGTATTATGATCATCAACGCCATCCACCACCAGTTAGCGCCAAAAAAATCACTCAGCCGCAAGGTTGCAGCAGTCAGCGGGGGCACCTCAATTCCGGATTTAATAAAAAGTTCTGCAGTGCTGGGGAAGATTGAAATAATATAGTATAGTACTGCTGCTATCATCGCAATAACTGTGAACATGGGCGTCATCAGTGCCTGACGCAGACTTTTCTTATACTCCATATCCCTTTCCATAAACTTGGATGTAGCATCATACACTTCTGCCATATTTCCACTTTTAGTAGCAAGACCAAGCATATAAGCAGGAAACTTGCCGAACACATCTGCATATCGGTTGAAAACTTCTGTTCCTTCCTTCCCTTTCTTGAGTTCGCTTTCGATCTTCTTTAATGTGGCTTTCAGCGTTGGATTTGTCTCTTCATCTGCAAGCATACGAAGGATCTTATCATAAGTCATTTTTTCTTTAAGCAGAAACGAACTGAGGTTCACAAACATCAGGATATTTGCAAATGAGGGTTTCGATTGAAAATCAAAAAGGACCGGTTCGATCTTTGCATTGGCATATCCGAAATTGGAGAGTGCCCGTGAAAGTTCCTGCTTGGAAAAAGCCGCTTGCTTTCCCTTTACCTTTTTGCCGCTTGGCAGCTTTATTTTATATCTGAAATTAATCTTTTGATCAATTTTATTAACAGAAATACTTTCTTTGCTTTCTATGTCGTGGATTAGTTTTTTTGCGCTTGATTTGTTACTGGCAAGAACAACGCCTTGCACGGGTTTACCGGCTGAATTGTTTCCGGTATAGCGAAATTCTTTGAGCATTTTTTATTTACTTCTAATAATATTGATTATCAAAAATTCCTTAATCTATTCTATGAAAACTATACTAATGTCAAGTCAAGCTTAGATTGGAAGTGATAATTGAATTTTGACATTCCTTATATTGCCTTCTCCTCACTGGGAGAAGGTTAGGATGAGGTTTCAAACAATTTACGTCATTTCACAATTGACTTATCACCGGTTCATATTTGTTCAGTGGACTTTTAGGTGAAAAAAAGGTGAAAAATATGGGAGGTGCGAACCTCCCATATTTGCCTTTTAAATTACTTAGGTAGTACGCAATTATTATGGTGTAGTTGCAATGGCACTAGAACTAAAATCAACAGTAGTTACAGGGGTTACACCTGATTCAGTTCCAGCAGCTGTAAAAGTAAGGACGGTGCCAGCCAATGTAATAGTGTATGTACCATTATCAGTACTGAGTTGATTAGGGGCAGTATAACCTACACCAATATAGTTGCAAACTGTAGAATCCACAACATTTCCTATTGTTGAACCTGCACCACCATGACTTGTGGGGGTTTTGTAAAATGCAAGAGCACTGGCAGCGAAGTTGTTCATGTCAGCAATACATGCATTGCGGTTTGAATTCACTGACTGGGCATTAAACATTGTAATACCAACAGCCACAGCGATACCTACGATAATTACGCTCAAAACAATGAGCAGAATTTGTTGAGTTCCCATGGGAACCTCCTTGTTTTATTATTTTCGCTAGACAAGAATTTCACGTCTATGAAACTATTTACAATTTAACATACAAATATCGTGCCAAAGACTGAAATGATTTGTTTAAATATTCGTAATGATCAGAATTATCGCTATTTTTGTGCTTATTTTTATATTATTTAACGAATAAGGGATTTAGAGAAATCAACACGGAGTGTAATAAAAAAATAACACAAACCCACAGGGTGTAATAAAAACATAACGCAGTTACGCTTTATTCGAACGGATGCAGGCATTTGCTCTATTGGTATCCGATGTACTTTTTTATCATGAGGAAAAGAGATTACGAATTATTTCTATACTTGTTCACGTCAATATTGTGCTTGTTAAATTTTTCGTAGAGATTTGGACGCTTAATACCGGAAAGTTCTGATGCTTTTGTCACATCACCATTACATTTTATCAGAATTTCTTCAACATAATTCTTTTCAAAAGTATCCTTCGCTTCAGAAAAAGATAAGTTCACCAGGTTGTTTAATTTATTCTCAACAGCTCCAAGCTTCATATATATATTGCCCGGAAGATCTTCCAGCACAATTTTATTATGAGTTGCCATTGCAACCGCATGCTCGATTGTATTTTTCAGTTCACGAATATTTCCTTCCCATTCCCGGGAGATAAGGACGGACATAACAGTATCAGAGATTTCAAGGTTTGATTTGTCATATTTCTTTCTAAACTCTCGTAAAAATGCATTGGTAAGAAGCGGAATATCCTCTCTTCTTTCGCGAAGAGGTGGGATGTGAAGATGAATGACATTAAGGCGGTAGTAAAGATCCTGACGGAAATTGCCATCTTTTACTTCCTTTTCAATGTCCTTATTTGTTGAGGTGATAATGCGCACATTAACTTCAATATCCATATCAGCACCGACCGGTCTGACCACACCTTTCTCAAGAACGCGCAGAAGTTTTACCTGAAAAGTCTTGTTGGTTTCTGTTATTTCATCAAGGAAAAGCGTACCCCCGTCTGCTTCCTGGAAATAGCCGACTTTATCTCTTATAGCGTCAGTGAACGAGCCCTTTTTATGACCAAAAAGCATACTTTCAAGAAGATTTTCTGGTAATCCGCCACAGTTAACTGTTACAAATTTTTGCGCTTTTCTTTTACTATTAAGATAGATAAGATCGGCAAAAAGATCTTTGCCCACTCCCGTTTCACCGGTAACAAGAATAGTCGTGTCAAGATGGGCGATGCGCTTCACTTTTTCCATGACTTTTTGAATTGCAAGACTGTTGCCAATAATCTGGGTGCGGTCAAATTCCTGAGCTAGAATACTTCTAAGGCGCTTAATTTCCTCATGCTGCCACTTGGTTTTGAGGATTTTTTTTATGATGATCTTCAGCAGATCGAGATCTTCAACCGGTTTTTCTATAAATTCTTCAGCGCCGATTTTCATAGCTTCAACAGCCATTCCGATGGTAGCTTTTCCGCTTATCATAACAACGGCAACATGGGGCAAGCGTTTCTTTATCTGTGTCAGAAGCTCGATACCGTCTGTTCCCGGCATAACCATATCCGTCATTGCAATATGATAGGTGTTGTTCTCTAACTTTTCAAGTGCTTCTTCAGCAGAATGAGCTGTGTCGATATGATATTCATCTTCGAGGTGACGGCGGAAAATATCCAATGTATCCTGTTCGTCATCTACTATGAGGATTTTGGCATTTTGTTTGAAGAATTCTGTCTGGATCTCATCATTTTTCATAGTTAAATTTCACTTTTATTCATAGGGAAGAAATATTGTAAAAGTACTTCCTTTATCCGGTTCTGAGCGCACGGTAATATAACCACCATAACGCTCGACAATGTTCTTACAGATCGCAAGACCAAGGCCAAAGCCGCCCTGTTCTTTTCCCTTTTTCGATGTAAAATAAGGTTCAAATATCTTAGATTGATATTTCTCTTCAATACCTTCTCCACTATCGCGCACTTCTATTGCGATAAAGTCCGAAGTTTGATATGTACGTACCCAGATATTTCGTTCTTTGCTGTCATGCATCGCCTCGATGGCATTATTTACAAGGTTAGTAAAACTCTGGCTAATGTCGCTATATACCGCTTTCACAGTTGGGAGTTCTTTAAAAAGATTTTTTTCTAACAAAACATAATGCTTAAAGAAAAGATTGTGCTCCAACAGCTCGAGTTCCTGCCCGATAAGCTGATTGATGTCAATGGGGCGCATCATAGAAATATTGTCCTGCTGCACTTTTCGTAACAGAGTTTTTACGGATTGTGAAATATTTTTTGCAGCATCAATTATCTTATCAACATCGTCATTGTATTTATATTCTTTTTTTACAAGCTGGGCATACCCAAGAATTGAATTAAGTGGTGAGTTCATATTGTGCACCACACCCTCGACCCTTCTTCCGATTTCAGCTAATTTGTTACTCTTTATGATTTCCATCTCAAGCGCTTCACGGGCTCTTTTTTCATTTATTTCATGTGTTATGTCGGTTATGGTTGCAACCATGCGTAAGCCGATAGTGTCATCAACAGCTTTAATATTCAGGATAACGAATTTTACGAACTTCTTTTTCCCCGGAAAGTTAATTTCGAGTCGAGGAAGAGTCAAGCTGTCTTCATGAGCCATCGATAATAGACCCTCATCTAACCGGATAAATTCGGATAGATTCTTGCCGATGATCTCATCATTGGATATGAGTTCAAGAATGTCCATTGCACTTGGATTGCAAATAAGGATATTCATTTTTGAGTCCATCCACAGTACACCAATATCAATATTATCAGTAAGGACTTTGTACTCCAGAAGAGATTTATGATATTCAACAAGAGCTTTGTTCATAGAGCTGAATGCAGAAACCATATTGCTCAGCTCACCGCCATATTCATCCTCAATATATTCAATACCAAGTGGGTTTTTCTCAATCCTCTGCATTTTTTCACTTATCTGTTTTATTGGCCGCATTATTTTTCTACTGAACCAGTTGCTAAGGAAACTCACGATAACAAGTGTAGATGCTAGGAGAATAAGGAAAAAGAAGAGCAAGCTTTGGCGAGAGAATTTATTGAATTCTCGATCGTAAATATACACTGTGAGTGAAGCGGGCTCATCGAATATGTTATAATTAATAAGAAGACCAACAGCAGTTTCTGCATTTAAGCGTAAAACAGATTCACGGTTTTTAGTTTTTAATACAGCGGGAAGTTTTTTATCGAGTTCGGGAATGATTTTCTTGAGGATCTCCTGCTCCGGATTGAGAGGCACTGAAAAAGGCAAAAGAAAAATTTGAGGATCCCGAGCTGCTCCAATTTCAGAAGGAGTGATCTGGCTTACGTTGAGAAAAAGTCCTAAAAATGTTTTCTCTTGATCGTTTTCAGAATAAAGCGGAGCGTAGGCAAAATAGAATATCTTATTAGAAAAATTTGCAGAAAAACCTTGTGTTGTATTCTGTTTTGCTAAAGAGAGCATTTCCGGCAGAAAAGATTCAACAAGCTCCCAATATTCACCATAAAGCATAGTGCCATTTGCATCAAAGAGAGCCATGTAGCTAGCGAGAGGATGATCATCATAGGAATTAAGTATTGATTGAATAGATACAGCATCTTGATTTTCTGCTGAAGTAATAAGATCAGGGGTAGTTGCGATTTCAGAGGTAAAATTATTCAGCATGTTTGTATAATCGAGCTGAAGTGTTTTTAGATTTGTAAGCGTGCGGGAAATTCTCTCATATTCAAATTCTGAAATACCGAGTTTGGTAAGCTGCCAGACGCTGAAGATCAGAATGAATACAAGGGAAAAGGTGAACAAAAAATAGAGAGCTAAAATTTGCTTTTGTAGTCCTCGTTTTTTCTTTTTCATTAAATTATGAGAAAGTTCTTATGCTTATACAAAGATTTTTATTATAAAATGAGCAATGAATTAATTACAATCCGAGAATAGAGCTCACGGTTTTATGAAACTCTTCTGGCTCAACTGGTTTATCGATATAAGCTTCGGGCTCGGAGCCAAGGGTTATGCCCATGTCTTTTGCATCATATCGAAGTCCGGTAGTCGCTGCCATGCCGGTAAGCATGATAACGGGAATAGTGTCAGTTACATCATTTTTTTTAAGTTCCTTAAAAACTTGAAAACCATTCATGACAGGCATCTGCACATCTAAAATGATCAGGTCGGGCTTGACCGCTTCGGCTTTCTGCAATCCTTCGAGACCATTAATAGCAGTCTCGATTTCAAATTCTCCAAGCTCAGAAAGCATTGCTTCTGAAAATGCAATTGCGTCCGGCTCGTCATCAATTATAAGTATCTTTTTATTATCTGCCATTGTTTACCTCCGGCGTTATTTATTTTTTCCTTTTCTTTGGCAATGTAATAGTAAATTTTGTACCTTTCCCCTTTTCTGAGTCAACAGAAATATTTCCCCCATGCTCTTTTATGATCTTATAGGAAACTGCAAGCCCAAGCCCTGTGCCTTTTGAGCCCTTTGTGCTGAAAAAAACCTGGAATAGTTTTGTCTGCGTTTCCGGCGACATACCAACCCCGGAATCGGCAACGTGAATTCGGAAGATCTTACCTCTTGTATTTTGTACTGAGACCTCGACATTGCATTTATCCACTTCTTCACACGCATCGATGGCATTGGAAATGAGATTCAGAACACAACGTTTCACTCCCTTAGCATCGATCTCAACTTCATTGAGAGATTCTTCCGGCAAAAATTGCATTGAAACATTTTTTTCTTTACCTTTTTGCTCCATAAGTTCGCAGACGCTTTTAACAAGTTCGTTCACATCAACAGTTCCATATTCGGGTTCTCGCTCTTTGGAATATGATAGCATGTCAAGCACGAGTTCCTTGATGAATTCATTATTCTTTTTTACGATACCCCAGCCCTTACCAACATTTGATAAATTTTCCTTCTTTAGTCCAAGATCAAGAATATAAGACCCGCCCTGGACTCCGTTTAGTATGTTTTTTATACAATGTGCAAGTCCTGAGACTGTTTGCCCGATGGCGGCAAGCCGTTCATTTTTTACAATGCGATCGTGGAGTTTCGCATTTTCTATGGCAATGGCTGCCTGTGAAGAGATCGCTTCAAGAAAAATTCTATCTGCATCATCAAAATCTTTGCCATCCATCTTATTGATAACCTCGATCGCTCCAAGGCATTTATCGGCAGTGCACATAGGAACGCAGAGTATTGATTTTGTTATAAAGCCACTTTTCTTATCAGCAGCTTTATAGAAGCGCTTGTCTTTAGACACGTCATTAACGAGCACCGCTTTTTCTTCTTTTATAACCCATCCGACAATACCTTCACCTGCTTTCATCCGTATTTTTTTGATGATCTTTGCTTTTTCGCCTTCTGTCACATGGAATAGAAGATCGTTCGTTTCCTCATCGATCAGAACTAACGAAGATGCTTCAACATGCATTGCCTGTGTGGTCACGTCCATGACAGATTCCAACACTTTATCAAGATTAAGATGGGAATTAATTGTCCGTATAATCTTGAGAAGTGCGTCCGATTGAGCTGTGTCTATTCTTTTGAGCATAATTTTTTACCAAATTTCAATAAATGAACTTAGGAAAATAAATATTTGTTGCGTCAAGTTTTTTACTTTTACTCATAAATGACGATGAGAAAAAAAGAAAAATCATTGTTCATAATAGTTGACGAAAATCAGGGCACTGAAAAACTCCGTTACACAGAAAATTAGGAAGTAAATTAGCAATGCACTCCAAAATCTATGACGTTATCGTTGTCGGCGCAGGTCATGCAGGATGTGAAGCTGCACTGGCTGCAGCAAAAATTGGTGCTGATACGCTCATGTTCATGATCAAGCTTGAAACGATAGGGCGCATGTCTTGCAATCCGGCAGTGGGAGGTCTGGCAAAAGGGCATCTTACACGTGAAGTTGATGCACTTGGTGGCGCAATTGGACAGGTCATAGATAGAACGGGAATACATTTTAGGATGCTCAATAAGAGCAAAGGTCCCGCTGTATGGGCACCTCGTGCACAAGCAGATAGAATGAAATATCAGTTGGAAATGCGTTCTGTCGTAGAGCATCAGGAAAATCTTGAAATAAAAGAAGCCCTTGTCGAAGAACTTCTGGTTCAAAAAGGGCAGATAAAAGGCGTTAAGACACAGTATGGACAGACTTATTTTGGCAAAACTGTCATTATTGCTGCGGGTACATTTCTTAATGGAACGATACATATCGGCAAGAATAAATATTCTGCCGGAAGAGCAGGTGAATTTGCTTCTTTAAAACTTTCAGATTCTTTGAAAGCTCACGGTTTTCCATTGGTAAGATTCAAAACAGGAACTCCTGCGCGCCTTGATTCTCGCTCACTTGATTATGTAAAACTGGAAGAACAAAAACCCGATGAACCACCACCAAAATTTTCATATTATACTGACATTGAACCCAAAAATTATGTGAGTTGCTTTCTCACTTATACAAATAAACGAACCCACAAAATCATTGCAGATAATATTACAAAATCATCTTTGTTCAGCGGAAATATCACAGGAATTGGTGCGAGGTATTGTCCTTCGATCGAAGATAAAATAAAGAAATTTCCGGAGAAGGATAGGCATCAAGTGTTTATAGAACCCGAAGGACTTAATACCTTTGAAATGTACGCTAACGGGCTGCCTACAAGCTTTCCTCCGCAAGTTCAGCTGGATATGATCCATTCTGTTGAAGGTCTTGAAAATGCGAAATTAATGCGTTATGGATATGCGATCGAGTATGACAGTATTCCAACTGAATATATTCAATATAGTCTGGAAACAAGGTTGATAAAAGGGCTTTTTTTTGCAGGTCAGATAAACGGCACTTCCGGTTACGAAGAAGCTGCAGCACAGGGTATAATCGCAGGTATCAATGCTGTGAATTATGTGATGAAAAAAGAACCGATCGTTATGCATAGAGATAATTCCTATATTGGAGTGCTGATAGATGACCTCGTCACAAAAGGAGTAGATGAACCCTATCGAATGTTCACGGCACGTGCGGAGTATCGCCTTCACCTGCGGCAGGATAATGCAGATGAACGCCTAATGCCTTTGGGACACGATTTAGGTTTAATTGCCGATGAAAGATATAATAAATTTACTGAAGCATTAAATATTAAAAATAGAGAAATAATAAAACTTCAAAAGACCAATGCAAAAACAGATTCGGACAAAGCATACAAAATGATAGATATTCTTCGAAGACCGGAAATTGCTTATGATGATCTGACTAAGTTTGGATACAAAATTGGAAATGATGTTACTGATCTGATCAAGGATAAGATATCTCTCGAAGTAAAATACGAGGGTTATATTAAACGCCAGAAGCAGGAAATAGAACGATTTAATTATCTGGAGAATAAATCAATTCCAGCAGATTTTAACTATATGGAATTTGAAACTATTTCCTATGAAGCAAGAGAAAAGCTCACAAAAGTCAAGCCACTTTCTGTGGGACAGGCAGCACGAATACCAGGGGTAACTTTTGCCGATGTGTCTGCACTTCTTATAAAACTAAAGACTCTTGATGCAAAATAAATCAAAACAGTTTTATGACTTTCTGAAACAGCACAGCATTCCAGACGGTGCTTACAACTTGTTTGTTTTGTATGAAAAAATCCTACGAGAAAAAAACAAAAAAATAAATCTGGTTTCAGAAAGATCTCTTGAAAATATCTGGCTCACACATTTTCTTGATTCAATTCTTATTACTGATTTTCTCGATTTTAGCAATTCTCGAGTTCTGGATTTTGGAAGCGGTGGTGGATTCCCGGGTATCCCTCTCAAAATAATTTTTCCTTCAATGGGATTATTCTGCATAGAATCAATCAGAAAGAAAGTATTATTTCTTAGATTGATAAAACAGGAGCTTAACCTGTCAAGAACGACTATAATCCACTCGCGATTTGAAGACTTGAACAGCACTCTTCACAGTAGTTTTGATTACATTGTTGTGCGTGCAGTGAAAATGAATGATGAATATTTCATGAAGGCATTTGAGCTTCTAAAACCTTCGGGGAAACTCATATTATATAAATCAAAGGTTAATAATGATGAAGTTGACAAGATTAACCAGTATAAGGATTGTGAGAAAACAGAAATAATCAGAAAAGAGTATTCAGGGCTCGGCAAAAGAGCTTTAATAATAGTAAAGAAACATGGCTAAAGCACTCGCGATCACGAATCAAAAAGGTGGCGTCGGCAAGACCACAACAGCTATTAATCTTGCTGCTTCTCTTGCGTCATACGGGCAAAAAGTGCTGCTTATCGACCTCGATCCGCAGGCAAACTGCACAAGCGGAATCGGAATAGATAAACATTCCGTCGATGGACAGATATACGATCTTTTGCTTGGAGATTCTAATGTTTATGATTCAATACATGAAACAAGCATTGCCAACCTGCGCATCATTCCATCTTCGATAGATCTCATTGGCTGTGAAGTGGAGCTCCTGACAGCAGATAAGAAAGAGCAACGGTTGAAAAGAGTGCTTTCAAATATTGATGGAAAATTTGATTACATTATTATAGATTGTCCACCGTCTCTGAATATTTTGACTGTGAACGCAATGGTCGCGAGCAACGATCTGCTTATTCCGATCCAATCAGAATATTATGCGCTCGAGGGAATCGCCCAATTGCTCAAGACAATTCAGCTTATCAAGAGGAAACTAAATCCCGATCTGTCCATTTTTGGAATTGTTATTACCATGTATGATAGAAGAACAATCTTAGCCGAGCAGGTTGCAAAGGAAGTTCGAAGGTATTTTAAGAACATAGTTTTTGATACAATAATTGACCGTAATGTGAAATTGAGTGAAGCACCGAGTTATGGCAAGCCGATCTTGACCTATGATATAAGTTCGCGTGGAGCACAAAATTATCTACGTCTTGCGCTGGAAGTGTTAAAAAAAGATGGAAAGGAAGTCGCATGAGTAAACTTGGAAAAGGTTTGGAAGCACTTGTTCAAATTGATGAAGATGATAAAACCGGCGTAAAGCTGATAACAATTGAAAATATATCTTTCAATCCCTTTCAGCCGAGAAAATCCATCAATAAGAAACAGTTGCAGGAGCTGGCAGATTCAATAACCGAAAATGGCATAATTCAGCCGATAATTGTGCGAAAAGCAGGAAAAGATAAATATGAACTCATAGCCGGTCAGCGTCGATTAACTGCTGCTCAAATAGCCGGATTTGCAAAGGTGCCTGCAATAGTTCGCACAGCAAAAGATCAGGAAATGCTCATACTCGCACTTGTGGAGAATATACAAAGAGAGAACCTCAACGCTGTTGATGAAGCAATGGCGTATCAGCGGTTTGTGGATGAATTCAAATACACGCATGAGAAAATTGCATACATTGTCGGTAAAAGCAGAGTAGCGATAACCAATGCATTAAGAATTTTAAAATTACCGAAACCGATTATTGAAATGATAAAAGAAGATATCCTTTCTGCCGGACATGCTCGTGCAATTCTACAGGTCGACCAATCTCTGCAAATAGATTTCGCAAAATATATCGCGAAACACGAAATTTCCGTACACAATGCAGAAATGTTATCAAAGCGGTTTGAGAATTTTAATAAAGAGAAAAAACCTGCAAGAAGGGATATCCATTTAGTCGCTCTTGAACACGACCTTGAGAAGAGGTTTGGAACAAGAGTGAAAATAAAGGGCTATAAAAAAGGCAAATTTGAGATCTATTACCATTCTGAGGATGAATTTGAAAAGATCCTCAATATGATACTTCAAACAAAATGAAACATAGAAGAGTAGTAGTTTTTCTTTCAGTCATTATTATCATTGTTGTCGCGTCGTATATCGGCGTATCGCTATATCTTATAAACGACCTTTCTTCAAAGAATGATATTTTGAAGCAGGAAAAGCAGGGTTTGGATCTCAAGGTCAAACAACTCGAAGACGTTATTGCGTCAATGCCCACAGCAACAAAAAAACCGGTAACTCCTTCAAAAGATTTGGATAATATTGATTTGCACGAGAAAGAGCTTGATGATGCAATGAGAGAATTTGTCAATTATCAGCAATATATCCCCAATTTCTGCCCACTTGCTGAACTGATACTCACAAAACCCTATTTACCAAAGAGGAATCACTACGGCATTGACCTTGCAGGCAAAGTTGGCGAACCGGTTTATGCTGCGGCATCTGGAGTGGTTGAAACAATTGTTCTTAATGATGATATTTATGGGAAGATTTTGGTGTTGGATCACCTGAATGGTTATAAAACAAGGTATGGCCACAATTCCTACATAAACGTGAGGGTGGGAAGCTTTGTGCGCAAGGGAGAGCAGATAGCAGAGGTAGGAAATACAGGCATAAGTTCTGCTCCGCATCTGCACTTTGAAATTTTATATTATAATAAAAATATCAATCCGGAATCAAAAATAAAATGAGACGGAGGTTTTCGTGAAAAACGGAGAAAATAAACTGGATACTATTATTGGAGAATATACGAAGTTAAATGGAGAAATTCATTCTGAGGGCGGTGTTCGTATTGATGGCGAAGTAGATGGAAAGATAATCTGCGATGGCTTTTTACTTATCGGAGAAAAGGCAAATATAAAAGCAGACATTCAATCAGATGAAGCGATCATTTCCGGGAAGGTTGAGGGGAATATCACAATAGAAAAAAAATTAGAACTGAAAAGTTCAGCGCTCATTAATGGTGACATTATTGCCAAGATCCTTTCTATGGAATCGGGAACACAGATTAGCGGGAATTGTAGTGTCAAACAGGTCGAAACTGCCAAAAGCACCAAAAAAGCTAAAGAAAAATAAACTCTATGTCGTTGAAGAATAAGAGGTATTATAAGGAGGTTTTTGAAGGGCTCGGGCTTGTAGCACAGCTCGGTCTCACAATGGTGATCAACATTCTTATTTTTTTCTTTATCGGTTTGTTTATAGATAAAAAGTGGAATCTTGGAGGAATTCCAATAATAATCGGCATTTTTTGTGGAGTAGTTTCCGGCGCCTTTTCATGTTACCAGCTTATCAAAAAAAATGAAAATTCAGACAAATAGTTTTCGGAAATATGTATATCATATTCTATGGGTTATTTTCTTGACACAGATTCCAGCCCTTTTGCTTATCACACAAAACTTGAAGCTTTGGTTGGGCTATTTGCTTGGTTCAATTCTTTCAAGTTTGAATTTTTATTTTCAGGCAAAGGGTGCAGAAAATCGAGTGGGACTAAGTCCCTCGGGTGCGAAATTAAGTGTTTTCAAAAATTTCTATATCCGCTATTTGATATTGGTTGTTTTTGTAGTCGTTTTTGTGAAATTTTTGGAAGTAAATATTTTTTCTCTTCTTGCAGGTTTGCTGATCGCTCCGGCTATCGTTCTCGTCGATGGTATTCTTGCAGGAAAAAATAATCAAGAATCTTAATAATCTAAAATTTATTATATGAAAAAAAAGTCCAAGAAAGCACTACTTATCATTCTCGCAATAATCATTATTGAGGGGATTCTGTCTATTGGACTTAATCATGAGCTTCAATTCGGATTTGATGAAGGTAAATTTGTAATTCGAAATATTGAAAGCGAAAAATCAATTCAAGACCAGATAAATCACGAATTTCAGCAATATCATATGATAAAACTTTTTAGGAAATTTACCATAAATTGGAGTGTCCTGCGCGTTATTCTTTTCGTTGATCTTTTCCTGATATTATTTGCAGCACTCGTCAGACGGAAAATGCACCTGATACCAGGGAAATTGCAGATCGTTGCCGAGATGATATACTCTTTCTTTTCCAGTCTTGTGATAGAAACTGTCGGAGAGAAAAAGAAATATTTTACTCCTTATATTTTTACGATTTTCGTTTTTATCTGGTTGTGTAATATTGTCGGTTTGATCCCCATTCCGGGAAATCTTGAACCAACAAGAAATTTAAATGTTCCACTTGGGCTCGGGATTATGGCGCTTATTGTCGTTCATTACTCGGCAATTAAAGAAAAAGGCATCAAACTGTATCTGAAAGAATACGCAGAGCCGATCGCTTTTATGCTTCCCATTAATATCGTTGGTGAACTTGCAAAGGGCATTTCTCTCTCCTTCCGTCTTTTTGGAAATATTCTTGGTGGTGCGATCATCATACTTGTTGTGTCTAATCTTACACGTTTTATTCTCATTCCGGTTGGTCTTAATCTGTTTTTTGGTTTGTTCATCGGAACGGTGCAGGCATTTGTGTTCACAATGCTTGTGCTGTCTTATACGGCAGTGGCAATAAAATAATATGTTTGATACTTTTAGCTTAGTACACGTTGCAGCATATCTTGGCGCAGGGCTTGCAGTTGGTATTTCGTCAATAGGCGCTGGTATAGGAGAAGGTTATATTGCAGGTAATGCGAATATCGCGATGATGAAGCAACCGAAATCTAACGATATACTTCTCCGAACAATGCTCATTGCACAGGCAATTACAGAGACCGGAGCTATCTTCGCACTTGTAATTGCGATGCTTCTTCTTTTTGGCGGCTCTATAGTTCCTGATGCGGGTTGGCAGAGAATTGCTTCTTTATTCGGCGCAGGACTTGTGATGGGAGCAGGAAGTTTGGGAACAGGTCTTGGTATCGGTTATGCAGGAGGGCAAGCGTGCCAGGGTATCGGCAGACAGCCGCGTGAGTCAAAGGTGCTGACTGCAAATATGCTTATCGGGCAGGCGCTTTCAGAAACGTCAGCTATCTTTGCTTTGGTTATTGCGATGCTTCTTCTTTATTCAACACCGGATGGGAACAGTATTGTGAAATCATTTGCCTTTATCGGTGCTGCTTTTGCAATGGGTTTCGGCACATTCGGTCCTGGATTCGGTATCGGTATTGTGGCAGGAAAAGCCGTTGACGGTATCAGTAGATTTCCAAAGCAGTCATCAATACTTGTAAGAACAATGTTCGTTGGCGCTGCAGTGTCAGAGTCAACATCGATATATGCATTAGTTATTGCATTTTTATTATTATTTGTAGCATAATTTTATGATCCATTAGGAGGATACATGGAAAGTGAAATCATTAGAGCGGCAGCATTATTAGGTGCTGGTATTTGTATGGGATTCGGTGCAATCGGACCTGGAATCGGTGAAGGTTTTACCGCAGGAAAGGCATGCGAAGGCATTGCACGTTCTCCGGAAAACGCAGGACTGCTCACAAGAACAATGCTTGTAGGTCAGGCAGTGTCAGAATCAACAGGTATTTATTCACTGGTCATTTCCCTGTTACTTATTTTCGCAGTGTAAGCACAAGCACTCCCGAAATATCGGGAAGGAGTCTTAAGTATGGTTAGTATTGATTATACGCTTATTCTGGTAATCGTGAATTTCATTATTTTGCTGATTATCATGAAAAAGCTCTTATATAAGCCGCTTATGGATTATATAAACAAGAGAGAATCTCAGATACGAGAAGACCTAAAAAGCGCAAAAGAGCATAAAGACAAGTCTGAAAAGATTCTTGAAAAGCAGAAAGAATTACTCATAAAAGCAAAAGAAGAAGCCAGAGATATCCGAGACGAATCGAAAAAAATTGCGAAAATTCAGGGTGAGCAAATTCTGCATGATGCAGCAGAGCAGCGAGATGTGATAATTCAGGAAGCACAGGAAGTGATAGATGTTGAAGTGAATAAAGCAAAAGAAAGCATTCAAACTCAGATCGGAGACTTCGTCATTGAGTTGACAGATAAGATGATCGGCAAGAAGCTTACTGAAGATGAAGACATTAATCTCATTAACGAGATGATAAAAGAAGAGAGCAGCAAAAAGGAGTCGTCTGTTGATTAAGAATATCATTGCAAGACGATACTCATCAGCACTTCTTGAGCTTATTAAGAAAGAAGATCTACCACAACTTGAGAATGAGATCATTGCCTTGCAAACCATTATGAAAGATGAACCGAAGATTCAAGAATTTTTGGTTTCACCAATCGTAGAAGATGAGCATAAAAAAGAAATTATTGCTCTTATTGCTGAAGAGCTCGAAGCTTCTGATATACTGCATAATTTTCTGAATGTACTTGTCGAGAAGGAAAGAATTTTCTTTATATCATACATTCTAAAGGAAATAATCAGACAGATACATCAGAAGCTTGGCATCTTCGATTTTGAACTTGTAACTGCCCATGAGGTTGATGAAAAAACTCTTGAAAACATTAAAATTTTTATTTCAAAATATGTTGATGGGAAAGTACTTTTTCAGCATAAGATCGATCCGCACATCAAAGGCGGTTTTTTTGCATACAATGATGAACTGGCGATCAATGCATCGATCAGAAATAATCTGGAAGCGATGAGAAGGAAGTTTTAATATATGAAGCAGATCATTTTAGGAGTATTATGAAAATACAACCTGATGAAATCAGTAGAATAATCAAAGAAAAGATTGAAAAGTATAACTATAAAGTTGATATAGACGAAGTCGGCAGAGTTATCGAAGTCGGTGACGGTATTGCACGTGTATATGGCTTGCAGGATATCATGGCATCGGAACTCGTCCTTTTCAATGATGAAATATACGGTATGGCGCTGAACCTGGAAGAGGATAACGTCGGCTGTATTATTCTTGGAGAGAGCGATAAGATCAAAGAAGGTGATATTGTCAAACGGACTAAGAAGATCGTGCAGGTTCCGGTTGGCGAAGAGTTGCTCGGAAGAATTGTAAATCCGCTTGGAATACCTCTTGACGGAAAAGAGCCGATCAAAACAAAGCTGAGCATGCCTGTTGAAAGAAAAGCGCTCGGTGTGGTTGCCCGTCAACCAGTGAAAGAGCCGCTGCAGTCCGGGCTGAAAGCGATCGATTCAATGATCCCAATTGGACGCGGGCAGCGCGAACTAATTATTGGTGACAGACAAACAGGAAAGACAGCCCTTGCAGTTGATACGATAATAAATCAAAAAGATACCAATGTCTATTGTATCTATGTAGCAATTGGTCAGAAGAGATCATCGGTTGCCCAGGTCGTTGAGGCATTGAAAGAGCACGGTGCGCTGGACTATACGATAATTGTTTCTGCAACTGCATCTGATCCTGCTGCTATCCAATATATTGCTCCATACTCCGGTGTAACTATAGGCGAATATTTCCGCGATAGAGGAAAACACGTTCTTGTCGTTTATGATGATCTTTCCAAACATGCTGTTGCCTATCGCCAGATTTCACTCCTACTTCGCAGACCTCCCGGACGTGAAGCATATCCGGGAGATGTATTCTATCTGCATTCACGACTTTTGGAGAGAGCATCTAAACTTGAAGAGGTTTATATTATTATACCTAAAAATGAAAAGAGTGCAAAAGAAGGCGTGAACAAAAAGGAATATCGGCTGCATATCAAATCGAGTGCAGAAGAGCTAAAAAAAGATCTCAAAGAATTGGGTGAAGATAAGTATAAGCTGTATAAGCTGCCGGAAACAGGCGGCTCGCTCACTGCGTTACCAATAATCGAAACCCAGGCAAGCGATATTTCTGCATATATTCCTACAAATGTGATTTCAATTACGGATGGTCAGATATATCTTGAATCAAAGCTGTTTTACTCTGGCGTGCGTCCTGCGATCAATGCAGCTCTTTCGGTTTCCAGGGTTGGAGGTAATGCACAGATAAAAGCAATGAAGCAGGTTGCAGGGAGACTTCGTATCGAACTTGCACAATTCAGAGAACTGGAAGCGTTTGCAAAATTCGGCGCAGAACTTGATAAAGATACCCAGGATCAACTCAATCGCGGATATCGATATGTTGAAATCCTGAAACAGGAACAGTATAAACCAATTCCCGTAGCTAAGCAGATAGCAATTATTTTTATGGGCTATGAAGGATATCTTGATGATCTACCGGTCGATATTATCCAGGATGTACAGGCAGAGCTTTTCGAAATTATGGATAAAGAATATCAGAAGCTTCAGGAAGAACTAATTAAGCCCGAAGGTGTGACCGAAAAGGTTGAAAAGCAGCTTCATGAATTATCCAAAAAGGTGAAAACCATCTTTGAACATCAGGTAATAGCAGAAGAAATAATCGAAGAAGCATAAGCGAAAGATAATTATGGCGGGCTTGAAAGAACTAAAAGAAAGAATAGAATCGGTCATCAGCACACGGCAGGTCACAAGTGCAATGAAAATGGTTTCCGCAGCAAAATTGCGGAAGGCACAGCAGCTCATTTTGAGAGCTCGTCCATATTCTGATGAACTGAATCTTTTTTTGCGTTCGCTTGCTTCAAGAAATCGTAGGCAGCTTCATCCCCTACTTCATGAAATGGATGATGATGAGGTGAAAAATGTCGGACTGATCGTTGTCACAGCCGATAAGGGACTCTGCGGCGCATTCAATATGAATATCATCAAGAGGGCAGAAGAGTATCTTCAACATCATAAAAATAAGAATATCGATCTAATATGTGTGGGCAAAAAGGGATTTGATTATTTTCGAAGACTAAATATGAAAATCGAAGCTTTTTATGTTGAGCTTTTTAATAAATTGGAATTTGAGCACAGCAGAGACATCATGCATCTTGTGACAGAGAAATTTATCACAAAAAAATATGATAAAGTGCTCATTGTATATAATGAATTCAAATCTGCAATTCAGCAAAATATCGTGCTCAAACAGCTTCTTCCTATTATTGAATTGAAGGAAGATAAAGAAGATAAATTTGCTGCATATCTGTTTGAACCCTCTCCGGAAGAACTGCTGGAAGAGCTTATAAAGGAGCATCTTGACGTTCAGATCTGGCGTGTGCTTTTGGAATCTTCCTCAGCAGAGCAGGGAGCACGAATGGTTGCCATGGATGCGGCTACTGATAATGCAGATGAAATGATTAACGATTTGACGCTTGAATATCACCATTTGCGTCAAAGTAAAATAACTACAGAAATTATAGAGGTATGTTCCGGTGCAGAAGGATTACAGTAAAACAGGCACAGGAGGAGTTTTGAAAAAAGGCAAAATCGTTCAGATCATTGGTCCGGTAGTTGATGTAGAATTTTCAGAAGAAGATCTACCTGAAATTTATACAGCGCTTCATGTGAAGAAAAAGGACAGAAACGTGCTTGTCCTCGAAGTGCAGCAACATCTTGGAGAAAACAGAGTTCGTGCGATTGCAATGGACTCCACTGACGGACTTCAGAGAGGTAATGATGTCATAAATACTGGAGAACCTATCACTGTTCCTGTTGGAGAAGAAATTCTTGGACGGCTGATAAACGTTATTGGCGATCCAATTGATAATATTGGTGAGATAAAAACAAAAAAACGTTATCCAATCCATAGAGAAGCTCCTGCATATACACAGCTCGATATAAAAGATGAAATTCTGGAAACCGGCATCAAGGTCATCGACCTGCTATGTCCCTATTCCAAAGGTGGGAAAACAGGGCTTTTTGGCGGCGCAGGTGTAGGTAAAACTGTTATCATTATGGAGTTGATCAGAAACATTGCAACAGAGCATGGCGGATATTCTGTGTTTGCAGGTGTTGGAGAACGAACACGAGAAGGGAACGATCTCTGGCTCGAAATGAAGGAATCGGGTGTTATAGATAAAACTGCTATGGTTTTCGGGCAGATGAACGAACCTCCCGGAGCACGTCTTCGGGTTGGACTTGCCGGACTGGCAGTTGCAGAATATTTCCGTGATGAAGCTCATCAAGATGTGCTTTTATTCATTGATAATATATTTAGATTCACTCAAGCCGGTTCTGAAGTTTCAGCGCTTCTCGGCAGGATGCCTTCCGCAGTGGGTTACCAGCCCACACTGGCAACGGAAATGGGTGAATTACAGGAAAGAATTACCTCAACAAAAGATGGCTCAATCACTTCGGTTCAGGCAATTTTTGTGCCCGCAGACGACCTGACAGACCCGGCTCCTGCAACAGCATTTGCACACCTAGATGCAACTACAGTGCTTTCCAGAAAGATAGTGGAGCTCGGTATTTATCCTGCAGTCGATCCCCTGGACTCAAACTCCCGTATTCTTGATCCTCGTATTGTAGGAACGGAACACTATTCCGTCGCAAGAGAAGTTCAACAGGTACTTCAGAAGTACAGAGAACTTCAAGATATTATTGCAATTCTTGGTATGGAAGAGCTTTCCGAAGAAGACAAGCAGACTGTAAATCGCGCTCGTAGAATTCAGAGATTCTTATCTCAACCATTCTTTGTTGCAGAAGAATTCACAAACTACAAAGGTAAGTATGTAAAACTGGAAGATACGGTCGCAGGTTTCAAAAAGATACTTGCAGGCGAGTGTGATCATATTCCGGAACGTGCTTTCCTTATGGCTGGCACAATTAATGAAGTCGAAGAACGCTCAAAAAATATGAAATTCCGCAAATCAAAAGATATTGTTGAAGAAGAAATCTCTGAAATTAAAGAATCTAAAAAAGAAAAACCAGATAAATAATGGCTAATAATTCGCAATTACTCCATTTGAAGATAGTCACTCCTAAAGGAATATTCCTTGAAGATGACGTGAGCGAGATTGTTGCACCCGGAACAGATGGTGATTTCGGCGTGCAGATCGGGCACACCCCATTTATCTCATCAGTCAGACCCGGCATCTTGAAAATTTATAAAAACAATAAACCGGAACTCTATTCTTTAATGAATGGATTTGTGATGGTTGATGTCGATAAGGTAAGGGTTTTCACAGAGACTATAGAGAGCCCTGAAGACATTGATATAAAAAGAGCTGAGCGCGCAAAAGAACGGGCAGAGAAGCGTCTGCTGGAGAAAAAAGAGGACACTGATCTTCGCCGTGCAGAAGCAGCATTGAAAAGATCAATTGCACGAATACAACTTAGCGAAGTAGGATTTCATTAATTGATTTCGTTGACGCATAATACCTACCTCGGATAAACTGGAAAAGATGTAACCACGAATTAACACGAAATAACACGAATGAAAAAGTTGATTATAAATTTTTATCGTGTGAATTCTCTCTACTAAAGATCTCACAGTGGCTGATGAAAATATTTTGCTCGGAATGGTAAACCAAAATATAACATAATCATAGAATTAAGTGAATAAATAGCTATATGTGAGTATAGTTATTTTTTATGCAGGTGATAAATTTGAAAAAACATAAGCCGATATTCATGATCTTATTACTTTTTCTCTCATTGCTATTTTGTAATACCTTGTTTGCAGAAAGAGAATATCCGTCATACATTGAACACAAAGTCCACTCAGGGGAAAATCTATACAAAATAGCGAAACAATATTTGGATAAATCACCCACTCTATTTCTTGATGAATTTGTAGAGCAGATCAAGCAGGTGAATGATATTTCCGATTCAAATATAATTCATATCGATCAGGTTTTGATGATCCCGACCGCTAATTCAAAGCTCATTAGCAACGAAATAATTCATCATGATTCTTTGTGCGGGATATATCTGAACACCTATTCTCTTACTGAAAAAACTCTTCAGCGGCTCATCATACATTATGATTCCCTCGGATGCAATGCACTGGTTTTGGATTTTTCAAATGTGCGAGGTACGCTCTTTTATGCATCAGAAAATAAAATTGCACGTGAAAATGATCTTATTGTGCCTATTATCAGCCATCCCCACAAGCTTGCAAATTTGCTTCATCAACACGATATTGAACTCATTGCCAGGGTAACGATGTTCAAAGATACGACTCTGACGCATAACTATCCTGAGTGGCGACCTGTTATTATTCCTGATTCCACAGATACGCTTCTATCTATAAAAAAGTATGAAGAGCACTGGTTGAATCCGAATAATCACGAAGTTCAGCAATACAAATTAGATATTATCAAGGAAATAATCTCGCTTGGAGTTGATGAAATACAGCTCGATTATGTCCGCTTCCCGACAGAGGGACATCTGTTAGATGCGGATTACGGCATTCCGGATTCGCTGACAAAACAGGACGTGATCACCGACTTTATTTCAAAAGTATATGAATTGACCCGGCAGGAAGGCGTAACACTCTCCGCTGATATTTTCGGAATTGTTGCACTTCAACATCATGAAGATGTGCAGAATACGGGACAAGATATTAGAATGATAATGCCATATTTAGATAGAATTCATCCAATGATCTATCCTTCGCATTTTTATGGAGAGTTCTGGGGCAAAGCATATCCGGGGAATGAACCCTATTACTTCATTTATAGAATGTGTAGTGTGCTAAGAGACGAAATCGACGACGATAGCAAGATCATACCCTATCTTGAATCTTTTTCATTATATCATAATTCAGTTGATCCCTTTACTGTTTCTGCGCAGATCCAGGCGGTAAAAGATGCAGGACTTAATGCGGGATTCCTTTTCTGGAATTCCAGTTCAAATTATAATGCTACATGGAAGGCGCTTGAGTATTTTAGCCAATAATCACCATTTTAATTTTACTCGTTCCAAAAACTTTCATGCTCTCTCGTTCTCAAAGCCCTCATGCCTCTCGTTCCCAAAGCCCTCTTTGGGAACGCATCGCTCGATTACTTCACCAAGCAGGGGGCTTAATAACGAGATTGAAATATTAATTTCTTGACGCACATATTTAACATGACGAAATATATATGTCAAATGGAGTTTGCTCATGAATTTTAAAAAAAGTGATTTAATATTTCGTGATTAGTCAAAATTTTTAAGTAAGGAATAATAATGCCAAGAGACATAAAACAACTAAAAAATCTTTGGAACAGAGAAAAAGAACAATATAGATTTCAAGAAATAGGTTCTGGAGTTCAAAGATTTGTTAAAGAAGTTTATTAAAAAACTTGTCCCTGGAATGATTAAGTATAATAATATTTTTAATAAAGATAGATATGTTTTATGGTCATAATGAAGATTCAAGATGATATGATTATTTAAATGAATAGCGTTAAAATATGCGTTTATTTTTGGTATGTTAGAGCAGGAAAGGTAGAAATTTTTTTATGCAATGTCACCTGTGTTTGCAAGAGAAAGATCTTAAAAATTCTCATATAATACCGGAGTTTTTCTATAAACCACTTTATGATGGCCTACATAGATTCACTGTTTTATCAACATCACAAGAAAAGAAAACTAAGTATAGACAAAAAGGAATGAGAGAGAAGTTGTTGTGTTACGATTGTGAGCAATTCTTAAGTTCGATTGAAGATTATGTTAAAAGGGTTTTTTTTGGTGGAGTTAAAATTCGAATTTCAAATGAAAAGAATTTTATTATTATCGAAGATATTGATTATAAAAAGTTTAAATTATTTCAACTTTCAATTTTGTGGCGTTCGGGTATTTCAAAATTGAATTTTTTTTCAGGAGTAAGTTTAGGTCCTCATGAAGAAAAATTGCGTGAGATGTTGTTTAAAAAAAATCCAGGAGAACCATACGAATATGGTTGTCTACTGGCAATGATTTTAATGGATAAAGATCAAGTATTGGATGGTTTGATGATGCAGCCAGATTTTATAAAGGTAGAGGGATACAGATGCTTTAGATTCCTTTTAGGTGGTTGTGTATGGCTTTTTTTTGTATCTAAGCATAATATGAATTTTAAATTCAAAGAATATTTTTTAAACAAGGACGGAAAGTTAATCATTACTAAACAAATTGCTAAAGATAATAAATTGATAACAGGATTTGCTCAAGATCTTAAAAAAGCAGGTAAATTAAATATAAATTATAATCAATAATTTTAATTTAGTTCCCCTTGAAAAAGTTGTTAAGGTATTGATAAATAAGTTGACTAAGAGGATTTATGTACGTAATAAACTCCCAAAAAAGGTGCAGAAATGCGCAAAAAGTTGAGAGTTTACGATGATAAAAAATAAGGTATCAGAGCCAAATTTATTTAAATTAAGTTTACGAAATTTATTAAATTTATCCCATCCGCTTTGCAGGTTAGCGAATAGTATATCCTGGGATGATCTTCATGAGTCATTCAAGACATTGTATTCAAAGGATATGGGGCGTCCTGCGAAATCTGTACGTTTGATGGTCGGTCTTCATTACGTGAAATATATGAAAAACCTTAGTGATGAAGTTCTTGTAGGGCAATGGATCGAGAACCCGTATTGGCAATATTTCTGCGGAGAAGAATATTTTCAGACAGAGTTTCCTTTTCTGGAATGCGGGAGCAAATTATGACGCCACATGGAAGGCGCTTGAGGATTTTTGAAAATAACTCCTTCATAAATTTCTTGACGCTTCCTGCATACAATTTCCAATCAAAATAGATGAAAATTGAATCTTCAAAACTTCTAACAATTACATTTTGCGTGATCAGCATATTTGTACTCACTCACTGTGCTTCAAGAAATAGTTTGATACCTGGCGTGACAAGTGGAAAATACATCGAGGTTTTCTTTCTCTCGGAAAATTCAAATCAGTATTTCGTTCGTCCTATCGAGTGGAAAGAAGCCGATCTTAATTTGAGTATAGATTTCACAGTTAGAACACATAAAAAGGCACAATCCAATGATCCTGTTACTTTTAGTTATACTCTTGAAAAAAATACTCCCTTTAATGATGAACCTATGCTCTATTTCATTCTTAATGATACAATTGCAGTTGCACCCTCTATGGTTGAATCTCTTGTATCTGAGGACAATAACACCTATGTGAAATACACAAGCCAGATAGAATATGATGGTTTTGTAAAAATGATCTCAGCAAAAAGAGTTGAAATTATTCTTCTCGACGGCATGAAGGATTGGCGCATCAGGATGCCGAATAAATTTTATAAAGCAGCGGATGAAGTAAAAAAGTTATTAAATATTCCAAAGGGGTAAAAATGAAAAGAGCCATAAGTGTTTTGATCGGTCTGCTGGCAGGGCTTGTTGCGGGGTTCATCGTCAGCAAAATATTTCTGGGTCCGGATTGGCAGGAGGCATTTGCCAGCCCAGTAGTGGTCGGAGCTTTAATCGGTACTGCTGCAGGATTTCAGACGAGTAGGAAGAAAAAGAAGTAAAATTAAACACGATTTGTATTATGCTCTGAATTGATATAAGATTGTATGTTCTATTAAAATTGACATAAATAATTAAAACGAGGATTAAACTCATAATTGGTGTCAGGATGGAACCATTATATTTTAAAGGTAATAAAGAGCTGTTTTCACACGATGCTCTGGGCATCTTTTGTTCACGAGCATTGCCACTTTCAATATATCCTACAGCTTTTGAATTTTTAAGCATGCTCACGAATGAATCATTAACTCTGGCTGGAGGATGGCAATCCCCTTTTGAAAAGAAGGCATTAAAATATAGAAAAAAGGAGTAGCAGTTCAAATTGAAAAAGGAAATATTACAAAATTTGATCGAAGAATATAAGAATTCAGGGAAGAAATATTTCAGCTTAAAAAAACTGAAAGAGGATTTGTTCAAACAATTTCCAGATTATAATCCTGAAACTCTAAAGAAAAATCTTTCCAGGTTTAAAAAGGATAATATTATATTTTCCGCCGGTAGAGGTTGGTATTCATTTTTACCTGATATTTTTAAATTAGATACAAAACCAATTAGAAATATTATTAATTTATTGAAGCGAGAATTTCTTCTGCTTGAGTTCAACGTCTGGAGTACAGAACAGCTACTTCCATATTTTCACCATATTCCCACCCGGTTCTTCACTTTTATCTATGCAGATAAAGATTACTTGCAAACGATTTATGAGAAACTGATAATTAAAGGTAAAAAGGTAATATTAAATCCATCCCGACAGGAAGCAGAAAAGATATTTAATGTGGAAAGGGATACTTCAATTCTCCGTCCTTCAATATCCTTAGAACCAAAAGAAAATAATCATTCAACAATAGAAAAAATCTTGGTTGATATATATATTGAAAAGGATAATTTACAATTTATGGATGAATGGGAATATGAAAGAATATTTAAAAATATAGCAGGATATAATTCTATTCAGATTGACCTAATTACTTATTATATAAGGCGAAGAAAACTATCGGAGAACTGTCCCCTTTACGCAATATTAAACAAATATTGCGCAGAGAGGACGAGAGATTATAGATAAAAAATGATAAAAGGAATTTGTTTCGAGAAAGATTACATACAAAATTTCCGAAATATTTACAAGAAAGCGAATTCGGAATATGTAGAAAAAACAATCTATGCTTTTGAACTGCTTTCCCTTCTCGTCAAATCCAGAATGGATTTTGTCTTTAAAGGTGGGACAAGTTTATTGATGCTTTTACCCGAACCAAAAAGATTATCTATTGATATTGATATAGTTGGAGAGATCGATATTTTAAAATTAAATGCAATTATTACTGATACCAGATTCACACGAATTGAAGCTGATATTCGCGATAATGATAAACCTTGTATAAAACACTTTAAGTTCTATTATGATTCGGTATTTAAAGTTCAGAACCAGTATATCTTATTGGATATTATTCTAAAAGAACATAAATATCATAAAATTCAGTTAACAAAATTAGCAACTCCCCTTTTTGAGACATCTACAGATATTCAAGTAAAATTACCATGTATTAACTCTATTTTAGCTGATAAATTAACAGCCTTTGCACCAAATACGATTGGGGTTCCTTTTGATGAAAAAAGTGCTGCGCGAAAGACAGGTATTATTAAACAATTATACGATATTTCAAATTTATTTGATTTTGCTGATAATTTTCAAGAAATTAAGGAATCATATAAAAAAATTCATTCCTTTGAATGTGAAATAAGAGGAACTGACTTTGATATTAAAGAAACTTTAAATGATTCTATTGATACTTCATTCTTGATTTGTCAGTCCGGTTTAAAGGGAAGTATCTCAAATAATCAATTAGAAATGCTCAGGTCTGGTTGCAGGAATTTGATTAATTATCTTTTAATCGAGTCGTTTTCATTAGATACGGCAAAAATACCAGCAGCAAAAACAGCTTTTTTAGCAAATGCATTATTGCATGATTCGAAAATAGATTTTGAAAAAATTAAATATATTCCTGGCAAAATTTCGAAATTAAAAGATATAGAAATTACCGGGAAGTATAAAATTTTAAATCGTTTAAAAAATTCTTTGCCAGAGGCATTTTATTATTGGCACTTAATTTCTCAAATCGAGGAAGGTAAATTATGATAAAGCGTTATGAATAAAGAATTAATGGAAGCCCTTGCAGAATCGTTTTCAAATAATAATGAAATTAAAGAAATATATCAAGAGCAAAAACCATATAAGGATGTACATGGAAGAACTTTCTTATGAAACACAACTGGCAAAATTAACACTCGTTGCTGATAAGAAATATTTACCACTTGCAATGGATTTTATTCAGGATATTGCGGTCGTTATTGGACTACCAAAAGAAGATGCTCAAAGACTCGAACTGATAGTTGAAGAAGCATGCCTGAACGTCATAGAGCATGCTTTTGATGAAGATGAAAAAGGAAATTTTGAGATCATTATTATCCGAAAACCCGGACAGCTTGTAATTGCAATAAAAGATAAAGGACTACCATTTGATTTCCAAAAGCTCAAGCCGGGAGAGAATTCAGGACTGGGTATGGTTCTGATGAAAGCATTTGCTGACGAAATCCATTTTGTTAATCTCGGGAGAGAAGGCAAAGAAGTAGTATTTATAAAAAATCTTCCATACAAGAATATCGCTGAATTCGAGGATGAAAAGAAAGAGGAAAAAGAAGCTCCTTCAGATAAAAAAGAAATCGAGCTTACATACCGTTTAATGACAGAGCAGGATGCTGTGCCCATGGCTCGATGTATATATCGGTCATATGGTTATTCTTACGGTAATGATTTTGTGTATTATCCCGAAAAAGTACAAGAACTTATCAAAAGTAAATTGCTGCATTCCTGTGTGGTTTTAAATCCCGAAGGAGAGTTGGTTGGTCATCTTGCAATGATGCTGGATTCTCCAAATGCAAAAATAGGTAAAACAGGAATGGCTGTGGTCGATCCCCGTTATAGAGGACAAGGGATATTCAAAAAAACAAAGCTCTTCCTTGTAGATTATGCCAGGAAAAGAAATATGGCTGGCATTTACAGCGAAGCCGTCGCAGTACATCCTTACACGCAAAAAGGGAATATCTCACTTGGTGCTCATGAAACTGGTTTTCTGATCGGGTTCACGCCCTCGACTATGTTTTTCAAGAAGATCGAAAAACAGCAAAGAACAAAGCGGCAAACCACAGTACTTTTCTATCTCAAGCTGAAAGACGAAGAACAGAAAAAAGTGTATCTGCCCTTTCATCATAAAGCAATAATAAAGAAAATATATGAGATGAGCGGATTGAATAGGAGGATAGAAAAAGCAACAGAGCAGAATATTTTACAGAATATAGATGAAAGATCACAGGTTGATGTAAAGGTACAAACCGAACCCGGTAGAGCATTTATGAGGGTTTCACAATTTGGAAAGGATATTGTGGAGCTTCTCAGTTTCCGCCTGCATGAACTCTGCCTTCAAAAAACCGATTGCATCTACGTTGATCTTCCTCTCAGACACCCGATGACGCAGCAGATTTGTGCACCTTTGGAGATGAAAGGATTTTTCTTTGCAGGTATTATTCCTGAAATGTTTGACGGAGATGTCATAAGATTACAATATCTCAACAATGTTGATATCGACTTTGAAAAAGTGACTGTGGTTTCAGATTTTGGAAAAGAGCTTTTTGACTACGTGGTCAAAGCTCATGAAAGGGAATTATCCGTATGATTTTTTTTGAAAAAAATAAAAAGGAGTAGCCATGTTAAAAGAAAACTTTATCGATTATATTGAGAAAGGGATCAAAGAAAATTGGGAACTCAAGGCATTTACAAATTACAGGGGTGACACGCTAACCTACGGGCAGACCGCAAATGAAATCCTGAAACGCCATCATATATTCAAAGCCCTCGACCTGAAAAAAGGTGCCAAGATCGCAGTGCTGGGGAAGAACTCAACAAACTGGGCAATTACATATCTCGCAGCAGTCACATACGGTGCAGTTATTGTGCCGATCCTTCCGGATTTTAAAGCTGATGATATTCATCATATTTTAAATCACTCGGATTCGGAAATACTGTTTGTGGGAGATGGATTATATGAGGATATTGATGAAACCAAAATTCCGAACATTAATGTTATTTTTGCATTGGAAGATTTCTCCATCCTTTATAATAAACCGAACTCGCGTAAAGAGATCATCACAAAAGCTGCAATACAATGGGATACTGAATTTGCAAAAAAACTCACTCCTGGTTCATTCACTTTTGAGAAAACTGCAAATGACAAACTCGCAGCTATTGTTTATACATCAGGGACAACCGGTTTTTCAAAAGGTGTGATGCTTTCTAATAACAGTTTGATCGGGAATATTGTGTATGCCCATGAGCACATGCCGCTAAAAGCCGGTGAACGAATTCTCTCTTTCCTGCCGCTCGCTCACGCATACGGTTGTGCTTTCGAATTTCTATTCCCATTCACTCTTGGCTGCCATATTACATTCCTTACAAAATTACCCTCCCCCAAGATCATCATGAAAGCATTTGCAGATGTGAGACCTCACCTCATTCTTTCGGTACCGCTTATTATTGAAAAAATTTATCGCAAACAGGTCAAGCCGGTTCTTGATAAAGGAAGCATGAAGGTTCTTTTCGCTATTCCCGGCTTGAAATCAGTGATCAAAAATAAGATCAAGAAAAAACTGGTCACCGCGTTTGGTGATAACTTCTACGAGGTTGTGATCGGTGGCGCAGCGCTGAACGAAGAAGCAGAAGCATTTTTCCAGAGCATCAAATTTCCCTTCACTATCGGTTATGGGATGACGGAGTGCGGACCGCTCATCAGCTATGCAAACTGGAAAATTCATAAAGCTGCTTCATGCGGACAAACAATAAATTTCCTGGAAGCCAAAATTGATTCTGATGATCCTAAAAATATTGTAGGAGAAATTCTTGTTCGAGGTGAAATTGTAATGGATGGATATTACAAAAACAAAGAAGCAACTTCTGCAGCGATTGACGAAGAGGGTTGGTTACATACAGGTGATCTCGGTTTGATAGACGAAGATAATTTCATCTTTATCAAAGGGCGCGAAAAAAGCATGATACTCAGCTCGTCAGGACAAAATATTTATCCGGAAGAACTGGAAGCAAAAATAAACAACCTTCCCTATATCCAGGAATCTCTTGTTATTGATAAAAGCGGAAAACTTGTTGCTCTTGTATATGCTGATATGGAAAAAATCGATGCAGATAACATTTCGGAAGCACAGCTCGATGGATTGATGGAACAGAATAGAAAGAATATCAACCAGTTCTTTCCTGCTTACAGCTTCATTTCTAAATTTGAGCTATATCCTGAAGAATTTGAAAAGACGCCGACCAAAAAGATAAAACGTTTTATCTACGCTATTTAATAAGTTCGAGGTGATGTAGTTTAAAAATATAGAATAAGAATACATTTTATGTAAAAATTGAAAAGGACGTAATGATGAAACGCAAAAAAATATTTATTCTATTAACGATTTTATCTCTTAGCTTGATTCCCGTATTAGCAGAAACAAATCCTGTACCAAAAGGAACAAATGCCTACATAGAAGCTTTGCCATATTTTCTTAAGGGTAATCGTTATTTAGCTGAGAGATCATTTGAAAAAGCAATTGGATGTTACCAAACAGCTATAGAAATTGATACATTTTTCGCACTTGCATACCAAAATATGGGAACTGCTTACGCTCTAAAAGGTTGTAGTATATCCGCAGCAGATAGTTTTTATAAATTAGGATTGTTATATTTTATGATAAACAACATACAGATGGTAAATAAAACAATAGAAAAAATGGAGGAACTAACTCCAGATTCTCCACTAATTAAAAAATTAATAGATAAATTGAATGAGGAAAAAAAGGAAGAGTAATTTTGTATGATTGAAAGCGGAGGAGAAATTGGATTGAGGAAAATTCATAAAAATTTGACAGAAAAATTATAAATTACCATAAAAAGACATAATGAAACGGGATAAGCACGAAACACGTAAACAATTTGATTTAAATTTGTCACAAGAAGGACAAACTATGACATAGCTAACTAAAATATAAATATCGCATCATTTTATTTGTTCTGAATAGAAAATTCCCAGATTATAAGATAAGCAGAACGAGTAAGAAGGGTGCGTCCATTCTGGGCGCGCTTTCTTATGTCTTGCTTATCGGGTATGGGAATACCTCTATTCGGGGCGTAATTGGAAGTTGCGTCCTTTTTTTATTGTAAAATTTTATGCAAAATAAAAAAGCATTTGGGAGATACTTAAAGATGAGCTTATTAAAAATTGTTAGTCTGGGAAAAATTTTATTTATATTGCTTTTATTGTTTCTATTGCAAAACATTTCATTGTTTGCAAGCACGATTAAATACGATTACTATTTTACTGAACCACAAATTACAAAGCAGGGTGATTATCACCGGATTGAAATGAATGATTGTATGTCAATAACAAAACCTGGTGAACCTGAACTACCGAGTAAATCAGTCCAACTGCTTTTACCACCTGGAGAACAAGCTGTCAGTATATCTGTAATTTATAAAGGAATAAATGATTTACCTGGAGAATACAGGATTTATCCCAGACAAAAGCCATATCCGATCAGCTATAAAGGAGAAGTTGAATTTACAGAACCCGATCCTGAAATTTATGATTCTGATAATCCATTTCCAGAAAAATTGCATACAGAAATTCAAACTCAATATCTAAAAGGACATTCAATTGCCATTCTTAATATTTTCCCTGTCCAATATATTCCCTCATCAGGAAAAATTAGCTACTATTCAGAAATGGAAGTAGTTATTGAAACAGAACCAACTACTGAAGCAGAAAATGCATTTAATAATTTTTACAAAGCAGATGAAATAACAAAGGCAAGAGTAAAAAATATTGTTCATAATCTCGAACAAATTGAATCCTATCCTGCAAATTCAAATACTAGAGCCGGTGATAATAAATATGTAATAGTAACTGGCAATTCATATTCGTCATACTTTGCTTCATTTGCGGAATTTAAGACCAAACAAGGATACAATGTTCTGATAAAAACAACCAATGATATTTATTCTGAGTATAGTGGTGTTGATAATCAAGAAAAGATAAGAAATTTCATAAAATATGCTTATCAAAATCTTGGCACAGAATATGTTCTTCTTGGTGGTGATGTAGAGATTGTTCCTCATCGGGGATTTTACGGTTCAGTTAATAGCACTTCGGGGCTTATAGAGGATTATGATATTCCAGCAGACCTTTATTATGCAGCTCTTGATAGAGTTGGTTCGGGCACTGGACCTGATTGGAATGTTGATAATGACAATAAATGGGGAGAAAATTCAGAAGCTGACTACTTCGCAGAAATATGTGTTGGTAGAATTTCTGCTGATATAGGTTCTGAATTTACCGCTGCCTTAAACAAACAGATGATGTATCAACAAAGTCCTGTTGGAAGTGATTTAGAAAAAGCTATTATGGTTGGAGAGCAACTTAACAGCAATCCATTGATTTGGGGTGGTACTTATAAAGATGAGGTTATGAATGGTGGAAATTACAACGGTTACTATACAACAGGATTCCCTGGAAATTTCACTATTCAGACTCAATATGAACGAAACGGCTCTTGGAGTTATTCTGATTTGAAGGAAAAGATGAATGATGGAACCAATATAATTAATCACCTTGGACACTCAAACGTGGACAACAATATGAAATTCTATCGAAATCATGTTACAAATAGTAATCTAACATCAAATGGTATTAATCATAATTTCTATATTATTTACACACAGGGTTGTTATCCAGCATCATTTGACAATAGACGGACCAATGGAAGTTATGATCCTGAAGATTGTATTGGTGAAAAATTTACAACTATTAGTAATGGCTGTGTTGCTTTTATTGGAAATTCCAGGTATGGCTGGTTTACTACAGGGGGTACTAATGGAAGTTCTCAATATTTGGATAGGCAATTTTTCGATGCCTTGTTTGGAGAAAACATCCATAAGTTAGGTGAAATGAATAATGATTCAAAGGAAGATGGAGCTTCGCAATGCAACTCTTGGGATGCCCTTCGCTGGTCATATTATGCTACAAATCTTTTTGGTGACCCATCACTTGATGTATGGACTAATACTCCAGGAACCCTTACTCCGAGTTATGCAAATTCTATAAATATAACTGATACCCAACTAAGTGTTTATGTGGGTATTAGTGGTGCACTTGTAGGTTTATCACAGGATGGATCTCATATTGGAAGCGGAATAACAGATGGAACGGGAAATGTTACTGTAATATTTGATAATCCCACTTCCTCTGGAACTTTGGACATTTACATTTCTGCTCATAATTACAGTATCTATACAGGAACAATTAACGTAGGTGGAGGTGGTGGAGATTATACTATTGCGGGAAATATCGGATATTTAAATAATAATAATCCGGTCCCAAATACTAATATTAATCTTTCAGGAGCTGGAGCGTATTCAGAAATAACGGATGGCAATGGTGATTATACATTTAATAATATTGTTGGAGGCAATTATATCTTAACACCAAACAAATATGATGATCTTGGTGGATTGGGTGGTACTGATGCATCTCGAATAGCAAGATATACTGTGGGCTTATATTCTTTTAATTATGATGAAATGATTGCAGCAGATGTAACTATGGATGGTACTATAAGTGGAACTGATGCTTCAAGAGTAGCACGATATTCAGTTAATCTAATCAATTATTTAAATGATTATTATACTGATTGGGTGTTTGTCTCAGAATGGATTGATCCATGGAATTGGACTCCTATTATATATAACTCAACGAGAGAATATTCCCCTTTAAATTCTGATATGTATAATCAAAATTTTACAGGTATTCGTCTGGGTGATGTTACCGGCAACTGGACTCCTGGTTCATTAAAAAATGAAACGCCTGGATCTATTACTTCAATGTATGTGGATGATGAGAGTCCACTACAGTTACCTATTGTCATAAATAACTCAAACCAAATCGAAGGTATCGATATTATAATGGAATATGATCAAAAGGTTCTGCATCCTATAAATGTCACTCTTAATAATACACTTGAAAATTATAATTATGCTATTGAATCTCTTTTCAAAGGCGGAACTGGAAACATAATCATCTATGCTCAAGAACAAGCAGAAAACTATAGTAATGTCGTTGCAACTGTAAACTTCGAAGTAATTGGATCATCAAATGAACAAGTTGATCTCCTTATAAGTACGTTAGATGTGAATGAGTCTCAAAGCAATGGCGGATTTGTGGTAAATAATGGAGAAACCATTACTCGAGCTTTGAAGATAAACCAAGATCAACAATATAATTCTCAGGAACTCATTTGTTCAATTTCTCCTAATCCATGTACTTCGCACACTACGATCAACTACTCTATTACAAATGATTCGCAGGTAAAAGTATTACTCTATAATACTCGAGGACAACTAATAGAAACTCTTAACGATAACTTCGAAAATGCTGGAGAAAATCATCTTACTCTGAAAACAGATAAACTGAAAAACGGCATATACTTCTGCAGAATCATCGCTGATAACCAAACTAAAAATGTTAAACTTCTTATTATGAAATAGTAAATTGAAATTCCTAAATTATGTTAACTTCAAAGATAAACCAAGTAAAAAATGTGAATGTATTTAATAGGCAATTAAAATGTATGAAAAACTAATCCAATAAAGTGGAGGAAAAATGTTAAATCAAAAAAGAATTAAAGGCTTTATAGTTTGTATTTTACTTGTATTTGCATTGCTTTACTCAGTTCAACTAATGGCTGAAGAAAAAACAGGAACTATAATTGGCAAAATTAAGATCGACGAAAAGGGTAATGCGACAATATTACCAAGTACATCTGATGAGACAGCTAAAGTTAAAGTATTAACTAATAACGAGCCAATAAAACAAAGTGGTGATAATGGTAAAGATTTAAACATCTTACAGAGCCAAGAACCCATAAAAGCTTCCAATAGCGATGATAACAAAGCTATAATGGAATATCAAACTTTATTATCAAGACAAAAAAGCCCTTTGAAAACAACTGATGAAGAATTGTACAATATCGATGGTACTATCTGGCAAAGGAAATATGGTGAATATGAATTTTTCCTCGCTCCTTCAGTTGAAAACATCGGTGAGTATAAAGCAAGGATATCTAAATATGATAATAAGGAAAAGGGTATTAATAAATCAATATCTCAATTCATTAAGATAAGAGTTGATGATTATTCTAGGTCAATATTGCACACTGTAAATATAGATGTACCATTGTATATTCCCAATCACAGTTTTATAAATGTGTTACTACCAATAATTGATATAGAACAACTGGAAGATAGTAATTGTTACATAGAGATATTGAAAAATTATGGAAAGAAAATTGGCATCCTCGAGGAATCGCCCAGTAGCAAAGAAACGATTTGGAGTGAAGGTTGGGAAGGTTCCTTGAGTCCTTATATGCGTGGAGATAACAATACATCCAGCGGACTAGATTATTGGGGTGATGTGTCATGCGAACATCATTCTGGTAGTTGGAGCTTATGGTGCGCCGATGAAGGAGATCAACCTAATTGTACCAATTATGATGACAACATGGATGCCTATGTCTTAAAAACCACAGGAGTAAATGTAAGCGGTTACTCAAATGTACAATTTAAATTTTGGGTAAAATATAATACTGAGCCAACTCATGATATACTTTATAGATTTTATTCTTCAAATGGAAGTTCATGGACTCAAAGTAGTACTTCATACAATGGGAATTCAAATGGCTGGATTCAACAAACGGTTACTCTTAATAACTTTTCAACATATTATTGGGATTTCAACTTCTTTACTGATTCCAGTGTACATAATTATGAGGGTGCATATCTTGATGATATGGAAATTACTGGTTCATCAAGTAGTTTGCCAAATCTAACCGCAGATCCATATAACTGTAACCTGCAGATTAATGCAAATATAGTATCTGCTGAAGTCAGGGTTATTAATAATGGCAATGCAACTGCTGGATCGAGCTATCTTGGATACTATTTATCGGATGATACTATTATCAACACAGACGACTGGTATTGGGGTGAAGATTATGTATCATCTCTAAGTCCAGGTAGTTATAGTGATGAAAATCAGAACTTTAATGTTAATAGCCCACCTGCTGGTTGCCCTCCCGGAACATATTACTTTGCTTTCATTGTTGATCATGAGGATGATGTACCTGAATCTGATGAGACTGACAACGCTTGGTACTTCCCAAGTCCGATAATAGACTTTTTACAACCAAATCTAACAGCAGATCCTTCGAATTGCAATCTACAACAAAATCTAAATATAGTATCGGCTGAAGTAAGGGTTATTAATAATGGCAACGCAACTGCAGGATCTAGCCATCTTGGATACTATCTATCGGAGGATACAGTTATTTTAATCTCTGACCACTATTGGGGTAATGATCCTGTATCATCCCTAAGTCCAGGTAGCTATAGCGATGAAAATCAGAATTTTAATGTAAATAGCCCACCTACTGGTTGCTCACCCGGAACATATTATTTTGGTATCATTGTTGATTACCAGGATGAAGTTACCGAATCTGATGAAACAGACAACGCTTGGTACTTTCCAAGTCCTCAGATTGTCATAGAAGATCCTGCTTATCTCACCATATCACCCACATCACATAGTTCACCATCTGGAGGTGATACATTTCCAATCAGCGTTTCTTCAAATGTTTCATGGACCGTTTCAGATAATGCTACCTGGATAACTTTTACTCCACCATCAGGGAGTAATA